>JANWHA010000001.1 GCA_025450635.1 Croceibacterium sp.
CGACGCGATCTCGATCGACCATTTCATTGTCGGCATCGTCAAGGCGCCTGTCATGGCCGCGGTGATCGGCATCGTCGCCTG
The DNA here is from genome assembly GCA_025450635.1 of Croceibacterium sp. Classification (GTDB taxonomy): domain Bacteria; phylum Pseudomonadota; class Alphaproteobacteria; order Sphingomonadales; family Sphingomonadaceae; genus Croceibacterium_B. The sequence continues at coordinate 82 of JANWHA010000001.1, forward strand.
CGTCGAGGGCCTGGCGGTCGAGGGCAGCGCGGAATCGCTCGGCCAGCACACCACCTCATCGGTCGTGAAGGGCATCTTCTTCGTCATCGTGATGGATGGCGTGTTCGCGATCTTCTTCGCTTCGATCGGGATGTGACATGACGCCAGTAAGTGACCGGGCGGGCGAAGCAACCGATGCCATCATCCGGGTTCGCGACATCACCGTGCAGTTCGGTTCGACGCGCGTGCTCGATGGATTGAACCTCGACGTCAAGCGCGGCGAGATTCTGGGATTTGTCGGCCCGTCCGGCGCCGGCAAATCGGTTTTGACGCGCACCATCATCGGCCTGGTGCCGAAGATCGCCGGCCGCATCGAGGTGTTCGGGGTCGACCTGGATTCCGCAAGCTCGCGGGAACGGCGCGGCGTCGAGCGGCGCTGGGGCATTTTGTTCCAACAGGGCGCGCTGTTCTCCTCGCTGACGGTGCGGCAGAACATCCAGTTTCCGGTGCGCGAATATCTAAAACTGTCGCAGCGGCTGCTCGACGAGGTCATGTTCGCAAAACTCGGCATGGTGGGACTGCGCCCCGAAGTGGCCGACCGTTTCCCGTCCGAACTGTCCGGCGGCATGATCAAGCGCGTGGCGCTGGCGCGCGCGCTCGCGCTCGACCCCGAACTGGTGTTTTTGGACGAGCCGACCTCCGGCCTCGATCCGATCGGCGCCGGCGATTTCGACGAGCTGGTGCGCACTTTGCAGCGAACTTTGGGGCTGACCGTTTTCATGGTAACCCACGATCTGGACAGCCTTTATACCGCCTGCGACCGCATCGCGGTTTTAGGGAACGGTAAGATCATTGCCGCAGGATCGATGGCCGACATGCAGGCCTCGCAGCATCCCTGGCTGAGGGCCTATTTCCACGGCAAGCGTGCCCGCGCTGTCATGGGGTCGTGATGGGCCAGTACCCGGTACCGGAGTTGATTTGATGGAAACGCGGGCGAATTTCGTCCTGATCGGGTCGTTCACGCTGGCGGTGATTGCCGCGGCGTTCGGCTTTGTGATGTGGTTTCAGAGCCTGCACACCACCAAGGCGCGCACGCCCCTGCGGATCATTTTCGAGGGCCCGGCGTCGGGGCTGCGCAACGGCGGCAGCGTCAATTTCAACGGTATTCGGGTAGGCGAGGTGATCTCCGTAAAGCTCGACAACCCGCGTCGGGTCGTCGCACTCGCCATGATCGAGAACAACGCCCCGATCCGCAAGGACACCCTGGTCGGGCTCGAATTCCAGGGCCTGACCGGCGTCGCCGCGATCTCGCTCAAGGGCGGCGAGGAGGCAGCTCCCAGCGTGCCGCTCGACGAGGATGGCGTGCCCGTGCTGACCGCCGACCCGAACGGCTTGCAGGACGTCACCGAGGCCATCAGAGGCACCTTGCAGAACATCAACCGGGTGGTCGCCGACAACCAGGCGGCGGTGAAGAACTCGCTGCGTAATCTCGAAACCTTTACCGGCTCGCTGGCGCGCAATTCGCAGAAGATCGACGACCTGATGGCCAAGGTCGACGGGGTGATGAGCAAGGCCGACAGCCTGATGCTCGGGCTCGATACGCTGGCCGGCGGCAGGGACGGCGGCGAGCTGTTCCTGACCGTGAAATCGATCCGTGAACTGGCCGAGGACTTTGATAAACGCTCGGGCGCGTTGATGAGCGACGGCCGCCGCACGCTCGGCGACATCAGCCGCGCGGTGAATAATCTCGACCGCAACCCGACGCGCCTGTTGTTCGGCCCGGGCAACTCGACGGCAGCGCCACCGCCGGCGGTCGCGCCCGCTCCGGCAGCCGAGAGGAAGAGGCCGTAACGGGCGAATGGTGAGTGGCGAATAGCGAATAGGATTCGCAAAACAAAACGGAGGCATCGCTGCCTCCGTTTTTTTCAATTCGCTATTCGCTACTCGCTACTTCCTATTCGCCACTCGCTCTTAACCCAGCCGTCCCGCCGCATGCGCGAGCAGCGTGTAGACCAGCCCGGTCTCGGAGGTGAGGTGGCTGCGCAGCGCGGCGGGGCCGCGGTCGTCGCGGGCGACCTCGTCGAGCAGGCGCTCGAACTCGGTGATATAGCGGTCGACCGTCTGCTTGAAGGCGCGGTCGGCGCGGTATTTGCGGGCGACCTCGTCGAACGCCTTCTGGCCGGCCGGCGTGTAGAGCCGTTTTGTAAATGCCTTGCTCTCGCCGCGCTGATAGCGATCCCACATCTCGACCGCGAGATTGCGATCCATCAGCCGTCCGATGTCGAGCGACAGCGATTCCAGCGGATTGCCGCCCATGCCGGGGGCCTGCGGCGGACGGCCGCGCGGGGCGTCCTGGTTACCGGCGCCGTCGGCGCGGTTCAACAGGCCCGACAGCCAGCCGTCATTGCCGCCTTCGGAGCTGGCCGGGCTGACGGGAGGGGCTTCGGTGCGACGCGAGGCGGGCATGCCGAGGTCTGGAGGCGGCAGGTTGGCGGCGCTGTCGCGCCCCCGCGGCGGGGCCGGACGCGGCGGCGGTTCGTTGTTGCGGCCGCCCACCGTCGCCAGCACCGGCTCTTCCTCGCGCTGGGTGCTGGAGCGGCTCGTGCTGCCGACCACGTCGAGGCCGCGGCCATGGCGGGCGACGATGCGGTTCAGTTCGGCCAGCGCCTCGATCTGGTCGACGATGACCTTGCGCATCTGCGAGGTGCTTTCGGCTGCTTCCTGCGGCATTTCCAGCACGCCACGGCGCAGCTCGCTGCGGGTGGCTTCCAGTTCGCGCTGCATCTCGGCGGCCATCTGCTTCATGCCGGTGACCATGCCGGCGAAGCGGTCGGCGGAATGCTTGAACATCGCATCCGCTTCCTGGGTGCCCTGGTTGTAGAGCTGGGCCATGGTGTCGGCGGTGATCCGACGCTGCTCTTCGGCGGACTGGCGCACCGCCTCGAACTGGTGGCTGATCGCCGCTGAACCCGCGCCTGAGGTTTCCGCCACGATGCGGGCGATATCGCGGGCGCGCTCTTCCGCCGCCGCCAGCGATTCGTCGAGCAGGCTGGTGAAGCGCGACAGCCGCTGATCGAGGTCGGTGGTGCGCAGGTCGATCGTCGTGACCAGCGATTCCAGCGTCGCCTTGCGTTCGGCGACGGAGGCGGTGGTGGAGCGGTTGCTCTGTTCGACCACGGTCGCGGCCTCGACCAGCGACTTGCCGTGGGCCTCGAACTGGCCGGACAGCGAGCCGAGATTTTCCAGCGCGCTGTTGGTCTTGGCGTTGAAGACGTTCAACTGGTCTTCCAGCGCCTGTGTGGCGACGCCGTTGCGCGAGGTCACGTCGTTCATGGCGGAGACGAAGTCGGCCACGCGGGTGACGAGCGCGCGCTCCAGCGAGTTGAGGTTGTCGTGCGCGCCGGTCAGCACTTCCTGCAGCAGGATGTTGCCTTCGCGCAGCCGCTCGAACAAGGCGACCGTGTCGGTGCGCAGGATCTTGCTGGTCTCCTGCATTTCGGTGACCGCCGCGATCGAGACCTGGCGCGACTGTTCGATCGCCGCCCGCGACGACTGCTCGAGGTCCTTGAGCGACTTGTTGACCGCGCCGGTGGCCATTTCGCCGGCCGAAATGATCGTCCGCGCGACGTCGGATCCGTTGGTCGACAGCGACTGCGAGAAGTTCTGGCTTCGGGTTTCGATCGATTTCAGCGCGTCGGAGGTGACGCGGTCGATATCGAGCGTGAGCTGGCTGGTCTTGACGCCGATGGCGTCGACCAGGACGCCGCGCTTGCCGTCGATCATCTGCGCCAGCCGGTCGGTCTGCTGCTGGACATAGCTGACGATTTCGTCCGTTTTGCCGGTCATGGTGGTGCCGAACGCGCCGCTCGCGGCGAGCACCGAGCGTTCGACGTCGGCCGAGGTCGCCTTGACCTTGGCGCTGACCTCGTTGGAAGCGGCGACCAGCGTGCTCTGGGCGTTGAGCGCGGAGGTCTGGATGTTGTCGGTGGTGTTGGCGGTGACGTTGGAGAGCGACCGCTCGATCTCGGCGGAGATCGTCCGGATCTGGCTGGCGGCATCGGCCGAGGTCGCGGTCAGCGAACCCTGCGCCTCGCGCGCGCTGTTGAGGATCGATGCGGCGGTATCCGCGCCGACCGCGGTCAGGGTGCGCTCGACGTCGAGCGCCAGCGACTTGACGTGATTGGCGGCTTCCGACGACGCCGAGATCAGCGTGCCCTGCGCGTCGCGCGCGCCGGCAGTGATCGATTCGGCGGTGGCGCTGCCGGCCATCGACAGCGAGCGCTGCATGTCGGCGGCGAGCGACTTGACCTGGGATGCGGCATCCGCCGAGGCGGACACCAGCGTGCTCTGCGCCTCGCGGGCGCCGGTGACGATGGAACTCGCGGTGGCGGTGCCGGCGGCGGACAGCGTCCGCTCGATGTCGGCGGACAGCACCTTGATCTGGTTGGCGGCGTCGCCGGAGGAGGCGACCAGCGTCGACTGGGCGTCGCGCGCACTGGTCAGGATCGAATTCGCAGCGCCAGTGCCGACCGCGGTGAGGGCGCGCTCGACTTCCGACGAGGTCAGTTTCAACTGGGCGCCGACGTCGGACGACACGGTCAGCAGCGATTGCTGCGCGGCGCGGGCGCCGGTCTGGATGGTCTCGCTGGTGTTGACCACGAGGTTGGTGAGCGAGCGCTCGGCGTCCTCGACATGGGCGCGGATACCGACCGACAATTCCTCGGCGCGGGCCATCAGGCCGTCGCTGGCCTGCCGGCCGCTGCTCTCGATACGACCGGCCACGGCCTCGACGCGCGAGCCGAGCAGGTCCTCGAACTGCGCGACCCGGGTGTCGATATCGTTGGCGACGGCGCCGACGCGGGTTTCGATGCCCTGGTGGATTTCCTGGAAGCGCGCCGTGATGGTTTCGGTCAATTGCGCGCTGCGGCCGTCGATGGTTTCGGTGGCCGCGGTAATGCGCTGGTCGACGGCCGCGACCGCTTGCGCGGCGCCATCGGTCAGCGACGTCGTCAAATGGGTGAGGCGGGAGTCGATGGTGTGGATGGCCTGGGTCGCGCCGTCGGTCAGCGACGACGACAATGCGCCAAGGCGGCCGTCGATGGTCTCGGTGACGGATTTTGCGCGGGTGTCGAAGGTCTGCTCCAGCGCCTTGAGGCGGCCGTCGACGGATTCGTCGAAGCCCTTGATCCGGCTGTCGAGCGAGCTATCGAGGGCGGCCACGCGATCGCCGAGCGTGGTCTCGAACTGCACGAGGCGCTGGTCGAGCGAGGCGGTGATCTCGCCGCCATTGGAGGTCAGGCGGCTGTCGAAATTGTCGACATAGGTTTTCAGGCTTTCGCCGATATCCTGCGTGCGCTGGCCCAGCCGGTCGACGATCTCGCCGCCGAAGGTTTTGACGGTGCGGTCGAATTCCGAGATGTGGCGGGTGATCAACGCGCCGAGCGTGCCGCTGTCGCGGGCGAATTTTTCCGCGAGTTCGCCGCCCTGGTTCTTCACCAGTTCGTCGAACGCGCTCATCTGCAGCGACAGCGAATCGTGCGCGGTCTCGGTCTGGCTGACGACCTTGGCGACCAGCGAGTTGACGGTGACGTCGAGCGCTTCGCTGGTCTTGTCGCCGCTGCCCAGGATCTGGCTCGCGAGCCGGTTGCCGGCCTCGTCGATCTTGCTGACGAGATCGCCGCTGCGTAGTTCGAGTTCGAGCAATAGCGAGTCGCC
>JANWHA010000002.1 GCA_025450635.1 Croceibacterium sp.
ATCACCTGGCGAGCGAGCCGCGGTTCGAGTTCATGCGCCACGACGTCTGCTTTCCGCTGTTCGTCGAAGTCGATGCGATCTTCAACCTCGCCTGCCCGGCGTCTCCGGTGCACTACCAGCACGATCCGGTGCAAACCACGAAGACCAGCGTCCATGGCGCGATCAACATGCTCGGCCTCGCCAAGCGGCTCAAGGTGCCTATCTTCCAGGCATCGACGAGCGAAGTCTACGGCGATCCGAGTGTCCACCCGCAGACCGAGGGTTACTGGGGCAATGTCAATCCGATCGGCGTCCGCAGCTGCTACGACGAGGGCAAGCGCTGCGCGGAAACGCTGTTCTTCGACTATCACCGTCAGGACGGGCTGGAGATCAAGGTAGCGCGCATCTTCAACACCTATGGCCCGCGGATGCATATTGCCGACGGGCGGGTGATCTCGAATTTCGTGGTACAGGCGCTGAAGGGCGAGGACATCACCATTCATGGCGACGGCAAGCAGACCCGATCGTTCTGCTATGTCGACGACACGATCGCTGCTTTCCTGGCGCTGATGGAGACCGGCAAGGACGTTACCGGGCCGATCAACATCGGCAATCCGAACGAGGTTTCGATTCTGCAGCTGGCCGAGAGGATACTCTCCAAGATCGGCGGCAAATCGAAGGTTGTCCATCTGGCCATCCCGCAAGACGATCCCAAACAGCGGCAGCCGGACATCAGCAAGGCCCGAGGCATACTAAGCTGGTCGCCGAAAGTGCAATTCGACGAAGGGCTCGACCGGACGATCGCGTACTTCCGCGAACGGCTTGCCGCCTAGCCTGCGCGTTTGAGCGTCACGACCTCGGCCTCGGCTTTCGGCTGGTCGGGCCAGATGCCGCGCGTGTCGTACACCACCTTGCCGGCCCGCTCGGCGAGGGGGACCGACTTGAACACGTCGTGGTCGACCAGCACGATCAGCACGCCGCAATCTTCCAGCGCGGTGTCGATATCGATTTGCGTGGCGCCGGTACCTTCGAACTCGCGGGGCAATTCGGCGGCGTAGGGCTCGACGATGTGAATTCGCTTGCCGAAGCGCCGCGCGAGCGTCGCCGCCACCAGCCGCGCCGGGCTCTCGCGGAAATCGTCGATGTTGGCCTTGAAGGCGAGGCCCAAGCAGGCGACCTGAGCCTGCGGATGGGCCTCGACCAGCGCGCTGACGCGGGCGATCACGTGGTGGATCTTGCCGTCGTTGACCCCGCGTGCGGTACGGATCAGCGGGGTCTGCTCCGGCGCGCCGTTGACGATGAACCATGGATCGACCGCGATGCAGTGACCGCCGACGCCCGGCCCCGGCGAAAGGATGTTCACCCGCGGGTGCCGGTTGGCGAGGCGGATCACCTCCCACACATCGAGCCCCATCGCGTCGGCAACAATCGACAATTCGTTGGCGAAGGCGATGTTGACGTCGCGATAGGCGTTCTCGACCAGCTTGGTCATTTCAGCGCTGCGGGCATCGGTCGTGATGCAGGTGCCGCGCACGAAGCGCTTGTAGAATGCCAGCGCCTTCCGTGCGCAGCGCGGAGTCACGCCGCCAATCGAGCGGTCGTTGTTGATCAGTTCCTCCAGGATGCGGCCGGGCAGGACGCGTTCGGGACAGTAGGCGATGGCAATGTCGGGCGTGACGTCGGTAAGGCCGGGCAAGGCCAGATCGGGCCGTGCCGCGGCGATCGCGTCGCGCATCTGCTCGGTCGTGCCGACTGGCGAGGTCGATTCGAGGACGATCGTGTCGCCCGCCTTGAGCACCTTCGCTACGCTCTCGGCGGCGGCCAGGACATAGGAAACGTCGGGCGTGTGCTGGCCGTCGGTATGGAACGGAGTGGGCACGGCGATGACGAACACGTCGGCCGGCTCGACCTCGGTTCCGGCCCGCAGCAGGCCGCGCTGGACAACGCCCTGCACCAGCCCGTCGAGATCGACTTCCTCGATGTGGATTGCGCCGCGGTTGATCGTGTCGACCACCGTCTGGCTGACGTCGACCCCGTAAACGTGCATTCCTGCCCGGGCGATGATCGCCGCGGTCGGCAGGCCGATATAGCCGAGGCCGATAACGCTGACCCGAGGAAGGATTTCGCTCCGCATTGGATTGCCCGCAAATTTGCCCGTCGGACTTGCTTACTTGGGGGAGAGTAAAGATAGCGGTAATCGACGGCCGCAAGGGAGTGGTGACCGAACCGTGGACGAACCAGGCAGCCCATGAGCAACCCGATCCTGGTGACCGGCGCGGCGGGCTTCATCGGCGCGGCCGTGGCCGAGGCGCTCCTTGCCAGAGGCGATGCCGTCATTGGCGTCGACAACTGCAACGACTATTATTCGGTCGCTCTAAAGAGGAGCCGGATCGCCAGAATCGAAGCAGCCGAGGGCGGAGCAAGATTCGATTTCCGCGAGGTGGACTTCAGCCGCCGGGACGAGCTCGAGCATGCTCTTGCCGGCGTTGACCTCAAACAAATCATCCACCTGGGCGCGCAGCCGGGGGTGCGATATTCGCTACAGAACCCCGGTGCCTATGCCCAGGCGAACCTGACCGGGCATCTCAACATTCTCGAGCTGGCGCGCGGGCGCGGGACCGAGCATCTGGTCTATGCGAGTTCGAGCTCGGTCTACGGCGGCAATGAGAAAGTCCCGTTCTCGGTTGAGGACGCGGTCGACCACCCGGTTTCGCTCTACGCCGCGACGAAGAGGGCGGACGAGCTGATGAGCGAGAGCTACGCCCATCTCTATCGGCTTCCGCAAACCGGTTTGCGGTTTTTCACCGTCTACGGACCGTGGGGCCGGCCGGACATGATGCCTTGGATCTTCACCTCGAGGATATTTCGCGGAGAACCGATCCCCGTCTTCAACCACGGCGAAATGGAGCGCGATTTCACTTACATCGACGACATCGCCCAGGGCGTGCTTGCCGCGCTCGATCGCCCGCCTGTCGCGAGGGCCTCTGCGAACCCGGGCGGCAGCAAGGCGCCGCACGCGATCTACAACCTGGGAAACAGCCGCCCGGAGCCCTTGCTCAAGGTCATCGCCATCGTGGAACAAGCGTGCGGCCGCAAGGCGACGTTGGAAATGCTGCCGATGCAGATGGGCGACGTGCCGCGCACGTTTGCCGACATCGCCGAGACCGAGCGCGATCTGGGCTGGCGCCCGACCACGCCGGTCGAACAAGGCTTTCCGCAATTCGTGCGCTGGTTCGAAGAATACCACCGCCTCGCCTGAGGCTCTTCACTGGCCGAGCAACTCCGCGATCCTCCCGGCGCTTCGGCCGTCGCCGAACGGATTGTGCGCGCGGGCCATGGCGGCATAGGCGGCTTCGTCGTCGAGCAGCCGCTCGGTCTCGGCGACAATCAGGTCGGCGTCGGTTCCGACGAGCTTGGCCGTGCCGGCGGCGACACCCTCCGGGCGCTCGGTCGCTTCGCGCATCACCAGCACCGGCTTGCCGAGCGCCGGCGCTTCTTCCTGCACCCCTCCGCTGTCGGTCAGCATCAGCGCGCAGATCCCCAGCAGGCGGGCGAAGTGGGGGTAATCCAGCGGCTCGATCAGCGCGACGTTGTCGAGTCCGCCGAGCCGCTCAGTCATCACCGAGCGCACGTTCGGATTGAGGTGGACCGGGAAGATCATCGCCACGTCACCGCGCGTGGCCAGGCGCCGAATCGCCTCCGCGATGGCTTCCATTCCCGGTCCGAAGTTTTCGCGCCGGTGGCTGGTGATACCGACGATGCGCTTGCCGGCAAAGCGTCCCTCAAGCTCGGCGAGCCCGGCGGCCAGTTCGGGACGTTCGGCGATCCGGGCGGTGATCCAGTGCAGGGCGTCGATCACCGTGTTGCCGGTGACGTGGATCGTGCCGGGGGCAACGTTTTCGCGCCGCAATGCCTCGGCGGCGGTCTCTGTCGGCGCGCAATGGAGCCTGGCGATGGTGCCGATGACCTTCCGGTTGACTTCCTCGGGCCAAGGATGGTGGATGTTGCCGCTTCGCAGCCCGGCCTCGACGTGAGCGACGGGGATCTTGCGGTAATAGGCGGCGATGGCGGCGGTCATCGCGGTGGCGGTGTCGCCCTGCACGACGACCCAGTCAGGCTTCTCCTCGTCCATCACTTGGCCGAGGCCGGTGAGAAGGCCGGCCGTGAGCGCATCGAGCGTCTGGTCGGGCTGCATCAGGTCGAGGTCGTGATCGGGCGTGATGCCGGCGATCGCGAGGACCTGGTCGAGCATCGCCCGGTGCTGGGCACTGACGCACACTCGGCTGTCGAACCGCTCGTCCGCTTCAAGCGCGTGGACGAGCGGGAACAGCTTGATCGCTTCCGGGCGAGTGCCGAAGACGGTCAGGATGCGCTTGCGGCCGCTCATGCGCGCGGCCTAGCCGATTTTTCTTAATCGCGCGCTTACGCCGTTACGGCTGCTTCGCCTGCGGTTGGGGCTGCCCTTGGGCTTCCTGGTCGGCAATGGCCTGCTCTGCCCGGGCAGCCGCTTCGGCGGGCGCGACGCCCTGGGCCTCGAGGCGCTTTTGCTCCTTCTCGATCGCTTCGACGCGCGTCTGGGTGGCGGCGGCGCTCTCGTCGATCTTCGCCAGCCGCTCCTGGCGCGCCTTGGCGATCAGCTCGGCAAAACGGATGCTGCTGGAATTGGCCTTTTCCGCATAGGCCGCCGCGATCATCTTCTCGGTACAGCCGAATTCCCCTCCCGCGCCCACCGGCGTGCACGACAGCGGGCCGAAATTGCCGACCGCCTCGAAGGACTTCACCTTGTTGGCCCACGAGGTGTTTTCAGGGCCGCTGACCTCGCGCAAGTCCTCCGGGATGCGATAGCGCTCGTTTTCGTCGAGACGGGCACAAACGGTTATTTGGTTGTCGGTCGAGGGCGGGCACTTGTCGTTGCCGTAGATGATCAGCTGGTTGACCTTGGGCTCGTCGGCGCCTTGCGCGGCGGCGGGAGAGGGGGCCAGCGCGACGGCCAGCGCGACGAAAGGGAAGGCAGCGAGGCGTTTCATCGTCTTTTCCTTCGGTGCGATAACCCGCGTGCGGGCCAGGGCAGATGAAGTCTTCGTCAAGTGAACCATTAGTGAAGCGCTTTGCGCTCCTGCCTTGTTCCGCGTCAAATCCTCTCTGCGAGGCGGATCGCCGCACGGCATCCGAGGCGGATCGCCGCCGAGAGCAGCGGGTACCCCGGCGCGCGCTCCGCCCCGGCGGCGATCGCGGCATCGCGGTGGGCGCGCTCGTCGCCACGGAACTCGGCAATCATGCCGGCGAGTTCGGGATCGTCGCCGGCGTGTTCGAGCTCGTCGAGCTGGCGGGTATAGTGACGGTCAATCTCCTCCTCCACCGCCGCAGTGCACGCCATCGCCGCTTCCGGCCCGAGCAAGGCAGTCGCCGCGCCGAGCGCGTAGCCCGCGGCGGACCAGAACGGCTGCAAGACCGTCGGCCGTGTCCCGCGCCGGGCGACCAGAGAGTTGAACTTCGCCAGATGGGCCGCTTCCTGCTCGGCCATGCCGCGGATTTCCGGCGATTGCGGCCCACGATCGCCCATCACCGCGAGCTGCCCGGCATAAATCCGCGTCGCACCGTACTCGCCGGCCTGATCGACCCGGATCATCCGCGAGCGGTCGGAGGCCATGTCGATTTCCTTGCAAGGAGGATGAAGATGACGATCGCCGCCGTCGTCGAAATCAGGAAGTTGAACCCGGCGAGCGAGATCCCGAACAACGTCCACTGCGGCTGGTCGCAACGGATCAGCGGGGCGTTCATGATGTCCGCCAGCGAGTGACCCGACGATGTGCTGCTGCAGGTGGTGAGACCTTCCCACCAGTGATATTCGACTCCGGCGTGGTAGGCGCCGAGCAGCCCGGCGACGAGGATGGCGATCCCCGCAAGAGCCACCCACAGACGCTTCGGCGGCACCACCGTGGAAATCAGCGCCAGCGCCAGGGCGACGAAATGCGCATAGCGCTGCCACCAGCACATCTCACACGGAAACAGGCCGAAGGCGTATTGGCCAACGTATGCCCCGCCCAGCAGCAGAGCCGGGATCGCGATGGCAAGCAGCTGGGCCGACCTGGCCAGAGGGCTCATTGGCACAGCCTCAGCGCTGCGCGGTCTGGATGCGCGCGGTGTGCTCGAGCGTCTCGATCGCGTAATGCAGCTGGAAATCGTCGATCCCCTGCTTCTTCAGCTGGTCGGCGGTCTCGGTGAAGCGCGGATCGTTCTTGGTGTCGCTTTCGAGATCGTCGTCCTTCAGCGCCGCCTCATTGACGAGGTGGCGCTTCAGATCGCTTTCGCGATAGGCGTATTTGGCGCGCAAGGCCTCGTCGGGATCGCTCAGCTGGGGCACGCGGATGTCGGGCACGATCCCGCCTTCCTGAACCGATCGGCCCGACGGGGTGTAATAGCGCGCGGTCGTCAGCTTCAGGGCGCTGTCCTTGGTCAGCGGCAGCAGCGACTGCACACTGCCCTTGCCGAAGCTGCGCTCACCCATGATCAACGCACGGTGCTGGTCCTGCAGAGCCCCGGCGACGATCTCGCTGGCCGACGCGGTGCCTTGGTCGATCAGGACGATGATCGGCGTGCCCGCCGCCACGTCGCCCGGATAGACGCTTTCGGCATCGTAATAGATGGTATCGTCGCGGTTGCGGCCGCGCTGGGAGACAATCTGGCCCTGGGTCAGGAACAGGTCCGACAGAGCCACCGCCTCGTCGAGCGAGCCGCCCGGATTGCTGCGCAAATCGAGCACGATGCCGGCGAGCCGGCCGCCGGCCTTGGCCCTGACCGACTTCACCGCCGCAAGCACGTCCTTGCCGACGTCCTTGCTGAATTCGTTGACGCTGATGTAGCCGATGTTGCCGCTCTTCAGCTCCGACGTCACCGGCTGAAGCTGGATGAGGCCGCGCTTGACCGTCACGTCGAACGGCTGGTCGCGCCCTTCGCGCACGATCGACAGGCGCACGCTGCTGCCGGCCGGGCCGCGCATCTGCTCGACCGCGTCGTCGATGTCGGTGCCGTAGATCAGTTTGCCGTTGACGTGAGTGATGTAATCGCCGGCCTTGATGCCCGCCGCCTCCGCCGGGCTGCCCTTGAACGGTGACACGACCTTGACCGCGCCCTCGTCCATCTGCACCGAGATGCCGAGGCCCTGGTAATTGCCGTCGATCATCGTCGTCAGCCGCTGGTAGCTGGCGCCCTCGAGGTAATCCGAGTGCGGATCGAGCGCGGCGAGCATACCGTCGATGGCGCCCTTGATAAGCGTGTGATCGTCGACCGGCTCGACATAGTCGGCCTTGATCCGCTCGTAGACGCCGAAGAACTTGGCGAATTCCGGCGACAGGCGGCTGTCGACCTGGGCATATCCTGCGGTCGTCGCGGGCAGCAGCGCGACCGAGGTCAGCAGGGCGAGCGCGCGCAGATGGGGGGCGTATTTCATCGCGAGAATCCTTGGTTTCGGCGCCGTTTTATCGCGTGGGGGCAGTTAACGCCAGATGAGGCTGATCAGCGCAGATATTGCAGTGGGTTGACTGGCTCGCCTGCCCGCCTCAGCTCGAGCGAGATGGTTGGCTGGCCCTGGCCGGCAACGCCGAGCGGGCTGCCGCCGACCAGGTTGTCGCCGACGCGGATGTCGAGCCGCGCGAGCCCGGTGATCAGGCTGGTCCACCCACCCTCGTGGTCAATGATGACAATCCGGCCATATCCACGATAGGGGCCGGCGAAAACCACGCGCCCGGCGGCGGGGGAGACCACCTCGGCGCCCGGTTGCGGTGCCAGCGTGACGCCGTGGCTGTTGCCAGTCTCCTCGGCCGCGCCGAACCCGGCGACCGTGCGTCCAGCTACTGGCAGCAGGTAGGGCGCCGGCGACGGCCCCACGGCACTCGTTTGCCCCGGGGCGACCGGGGGGGCTGTGGCCAGTTCCGCATCTTCCGGCCGCGCCGGGCGCAGGACCGGACCCGACAGGGCCGCCAGGCGCCGCCCCACTTGGTCGGCGCGATCCAGCGCGCCGACCAGCGAATCGAGATCGCGCGCCTGCTCGGCCAGCGCCAGCGCGTGTTCCGATTCGCGCGCCGCGTTGCCGCCGGCCTCACGCGAGGCGAGCTGCTGGCGGGCTTCGATCCCGGCGAGCTCCTGCTGGCGGCGCGTCAAGTTGTTCGTTTGGTCGCGCAGCGAAGCGGCGAGCTGCGTCGCTTCGGCTCGCAACTGGCGGCTCCGGGCGAGCAGGCTGCGCAGCCCGGCCGTGCGTGCGCGGACGATCGGGACCGCGCTCGCCAGCAGCGCGCGGGTGTAGACCATCTCCTTGACCGAGCCCGGCTGCAGCACCGACAGCGCCAGCGGCCGGCGGGAAAACTGCTGCAGCGCGGCGGTGAGGCGCACGAGCGGCTCCTGCTCCACGCCCAGTTGCGCGCGCAGAGTCGCCCGCTCGCCGTCGACGATCGAGATGCGCGCCAGGGCGGCGGCCCTGCCCGCTTCGGCCTGCTGGATTCCGGCCGCGACGGCCGCCGCCTCGCGCGCGGTCTTATCGGCCGCGTTGGCCGCCTGCGCGGCCTCGGCCTGCAATCGGCTGCTGCGCGCTTCCGCCGTCCGTTGCTCGGCAAGCGCTTCGCGCAGCGCTTCCCGCGTCTTGTCGGGGTCCTGGAAAGGTCCGGCTTGCCACGCGCCGGCCCCCGAACCGCCGAGGACCAGAACGGTAAAGAGAAGGAGCGCGCGCTTCACCCGCCTAACCTGCCCGATGATAGGGATGGCCGGCAAGGATGCTGGTTGCGCGGAACAGCTGTTCCATCAGCATGGCTCGCACCAGCAGATGCGGCCAGGTCGCGGCGCCGAAAGCGATCAGCACGTCGGCTTCGTCCCGCTCGGCCTGGCCGTGGCCATCGGCGGCCCCAATGATGAAGCGCACTTCGCGAATGCCGCCGTCGCGCCAGGCTTCCAGTTGACGGGCGAGTTCTTCCGAGCCCAGGTTCCTCCCGCGCTCATCGAGCAGCGCGGTGCGAAAGGGTGTTTGCGGCTCGGGGACACGCCCGCCGCTTTCGGCAAGCTCGGTCAGCTTGAGCGGCCATGGAATGCGCTTGGCGTAACGCTCGACCAACTCGGCCTCGGGCGAGCGGGCGATCTTTCCGCGGGCGATGACGTGGAGCAGCATCCTTCTTGTCTAGCCTCAAGCGCCGGCGCGGGCCATCCGGCCCGCTTGGCTCCCGGCCTAACGGCCGCCGGCGTGTGAGGCCAAGAAATTACGCGTTGCCGACGACGGCCGGGGCGTCCTCGCCGAAGCCCCACATCCGTTCGAGGTTGTAGAAACTGCGGACCTCGGGGCGGAAAAGGTGGACGACGACGTCGCCGGCATCGATCAGGACCCAGTCGGCGGCCGGCAGGCCCTCGATCCGCGGGCTTCCGAATCCGCCGGCCTTGAGCCGTTCGGCGAGCTTGGTGGCGATCGCCGCGACCTGGCGGGTGGAGCGGCCCGAGGCGATCACCATGAAATCGGCGATGCTCGATTTGCCCTCCAGCGGGATCGACACGATGTCCTGCGCCTGATCGTCGTCGAGGCTGTCGAGGACAAGCGTGTGCAGTCGCGCGGTCTCTGAATGGTTGGAAGATGCGGTTTCACCCATGCGGGCGGGTTTCGGGGTGCCGGCCGGGGCCGGCGCAGTCTGCGCTGGAGTCATCGCAGCAGTGTGTGCTCCTTAAGCGTGGAATGGCCGACGCAGGGGCGCCCGGATTCATGCGTGGGCCGGACCTGCGGGATCGGGAATGAGCGAATGCGTCACCGCATCACGGGGCGGCGGGCCGGTAAATCGACGGGCCCAGTCCGGATCCGCCTGACGCATCGCTGTCGCCGATCGCGGCTCGGGGTCGAAACGCAATTCGATCAGCGCCGGGGCGCTCCATTCCGCCCGGTTTTTCAAGCAGGATGCGGGCAACCGGAAGCGCCGCAGCCAGGCCATCGCGGGGCTCGCGAGGGCCCGCCGGTTATACCCCGGCCGGGCGATGACCGCAATCGGCATCTCCCGGGCCATGTTCCGCCAGTCTTTCCACAAGTGCAGCTGGGCGAGATTGTCGGCGCCCATCAACCACACGAAGCGCCGGCGGGGGAAGCGCCGCTTGAGCGCGCGCAGGGTGTCGATCGTGTAGCGGGTGCCGAGCTGGCGCTCGATGGCGGTGACGCGGATCGGCGCGCCGCTCGCCTCGGCCTGGGCCGAACGGACGCGTACGGCGAGCGGGGCCATGCCCGCTTCGCGCTTGAGCGGATTGCCGGGGGAGACCAGCCACCAGACTTCGTCGAGGCCGAGCGCTTCGAGAGCGAACAGGGAAATGCGCCGGTGGGCGCCGTGTGCCGGATTGAAGCTGCCGCCCAGCAGACCGGTGAGCGGGCCGCGGGTCTTCACCGGCGCGGCGAGACCTTGTCGGCGTAGTACTGGCCTTGCATGTCGAACATCCAGCCGGGGTATTCGCGCGGCAGGGCGGAGAGCTCGGTGAGTCTGGCGAGGTCGTCGGCGCCGAGCTCGATGTCGCTGGCGGCAAGGTTCTCTTCGAGCTGATCGGCGCGCTTGGCGCCGACGATGACGGTCGAGACGACCTCCTGGTGAAGCAGCCAGGCCAGCGCAATCCCGGCAACCGAGACTCCCTTCGCCTCGGCCATCGGCCGCATCGCCTCGACCAGCGCCATCGCGCGCTGCTTGTCGATCACCGGAAAGTCGAACCCGGCGCGGCGCCCCTCGCCCTCGACCTCGCCTTCGGCGTTGAGCTTGTATTTCCCCGACAGCAGCCCGCCGGCGAGCGGGCTCCACACCATCAGCCCGACACCTTCGCTCTTCATCAGCGGGCCGAGCTCGCGCTCGAGGTCGCGGCCGGCGACGGTGTAATAGGCCTGCAGGCTGACGAACTTGTCCCACCCGCGCCGCTCCTGGATGCCGAGCGCCTTCATGATCTGCCACGCCGCCCAGTTCGACACCCCGATATAGCGCGCCCTGCCCGAGCGGACGATGTCCTCGAGCGCCCGCAGCGCCTCTTCCATCGGCGTCTGCGGGTCCCACGCGTGGATCTGGTAGAGATCGACGTAGTCGAGCGAGAGCCGCGCGAGGCTGGCGTCGATCTGGTCGAGCAGGTGCTTCTTCGAGAAGCCCGATTCCATCTTGCCGGCGCCCATCCCGCCAGTGGCCTTGGTGGCGAGAATGACCTCGGTGCGGGCCAGCCCGAGCGCCTTGATGGCGCCACCGACGAATTCTTCCGATTGGCCGACGGTATAGACGTTGGCGGTGTCGATGAAATTCACCCCGGCATCGAACGCCTGCTTGACCAGCGCCGTCGAAGCGTCCTGGTCGAGGCCGCCGATGGTCCCGAAACGACCGGGCTTGGTCCCGAAGGTCATTGCCCCCAGGCACAGCTCGGAGACAATCAGGCCGGAATTGCCGAGGCGGTTGTAGCGCATGGGAATCTCCTTGGTTCGCTCGCCCCTTACGAACGAACGGCGGAGTCGTTCAAGCGTTGGTTCAGGGGCGCGTCTGGCCGCTGCCGCGCACGACCCACTTATACGTCGTCAGCCCTTCGAGCGCGACAGGACCGCGGGCGTGCAGCCGCCCGGTGGCGATGCCGATCTCGGCGCCGAGACCGAACTCGCCGCCATCGGCGAACTGCGTGCTGGCGTTGACCATCACGATCGCGCTGTCGACTTCGGCCAGGAAGCGCTCGGCCGCGGCCACGTCGCCGGTGACGATCGCATCGGTGTGCGCCGAGGAATGGCTCGCGATGTGCTCCAGCGCCGCGTCGAGCCCGTCGACCACCGCGACCGATAGCACCGCGTCGAGATACTCGGTGTCCCAGTCATTGGCGCTCGCCGGCATGATCCGTGGGTCGATTGCCTGCGCGCGGGCGTCGCCGCGCAGCTCGCAGCCGGCGTCGAGCAGAGCAGCCACGACGTCATGGCCAGCGGGAAAATTGACGTCGAGCAGCAAGGTCTCCATCGCCCCGCAGATGCCGGTGCGGCGCATCTTGGCGTTGAGGGCGATCTTCGCAGCCATCTCGCGGTCGGCCGCCGAATGGATATAGGTGTGGCAGATGCCGTCGAGGTGGGCGAGCACCGGGACGCGGGCGTCGTTCTGCACCCGCTCGACCAGGCTCTTACCGCCGCGCGGCACGATCATGTCGATCAGCCCGGCCGCGCGCAGCATCGCCCCCACCGCCTCGCGGTCCTGCGTCGGCATCAGCTGCACCGCTTCGGCGGGAACGCCCGCCTCTGCGAGACCCTCGGCAAGCGCGGCATGGATTGCGTGATTGGAATGGACCGCCTCGCTGCCGCCGCGCAACAGCACGGCATTGCCGGCGCGCACGCACAGCGCGGCGGCGTCCGCCGTCACATTCGGGCGACTTTCATAAATGATGCCGATAAGGCCGATCGGAATGCGCACCCGCGAAAGGTCGAGCCCGCTCGGCGCTGCGGTGTGCGAAATGATCTCCCCGACCGGATCGGGCAGGGCGGCGACTGCCTCCACCGCGGCGGCAATTCCCTCCAGCCGCTTGCCGTCGAGCCGGAGCCGGTCGAGCATCGCCTTCGACAGCCCGCGCGCCTCGCCCGCGGCGATGTCCTTGGCGTTGGCGACGAGGATTTGCCCGCCGTGCCGGCCCAGCGCCGCCGCCGCCGAGCGCAGCGCCGCCGCCTTGGCCGCGTCGTCCATCCGCGCCAGCACGCGTTGCGCCTTGCGCCCAGCGCGGGCGAGGCCGGCGACGAGCGCTTCGCTGTCGATTCTGGCTTCGGGTTGGCTCGACATGGCCCGCCTCTAGCATCGCGTCGCGCGGCTGTCAGGCAGGAGTCGCACTAACGAAAGTGGAGCGATTCGAAACCGGTTCCAGGCTAAATCGGCGTTCCCCGCAGCTAGCCAACGACTCGTCTCGTTTAACCCCCGCTTCGCCCCCGAGTCGGACGGGACGGTTTTGTCATTAACAATTGTCGCGATAGGGCGAGGGTGATCCACAACGGGACGCGGGGGTCACCGAATAATGATAACCGTCGCCGCGGTGCGGGACCGCTTGCACAGCTGGTTTCCGGATCGCGAGTTCTTCATGCGTTCGCGGGGTCAGGTCCGCTTCGTAACGCTGACGTCGAAGATGCAGATGCTCGCCGCCGGCGGAGCGCTGGTGATTTTGCTCGCGTGGGGCGGCTCGATGGCCGTCATGGGCCTGATGCAGTTCCACCGCGCCGACTTGCTTTACCGCGAAGCAAAGGTCGAAAAGTCCGAAAGCCGCGTCAAAGCCTACCGCGACAATCTGGGCAAAGTGACCGACGATCTCAAACGGCGGCAGGATTTCATCGAAGACCTGCTGCCGATGTTGCCCGATGACGTGAAGCCCGGGGAGACGGTCTCGAACAGCAAGGGCGAAGCGCAAAAGACCGTGAAGAAGGTCGGTGAGGAAATTCCCGAGGCCGCCGGGCTCGCGCGGATAGAAGCGCGCCAACTCGCCTTTGTCGAGAACCTCACTCGCTATGCCGACCGCCGCTCGACGCGCGACGAAGCGGCCTTGCGCGAACTGGGCCTCGATCCCCATGCAGTGCTCGCCTCGATGCGCAGCGCGCAGGGCGGTCCGCTCGAAAAGCTCTCGACCAGCGGGGATGGCTCGACCGATCCGCGCTTCGAACGCCTTGGCCTCAGCCTCGCGCGCATGGATGCGCTCGAAAACGGCCTCGAAGGCGTTCCCCAGGTCATGCCGGCCGACAGCGGCGAGATCACTTCGGGCTTCGGCTACCGCGCCGACCCGTTCACGGGCGGCGGCGCGTTCCATCCCGGCCTCGACTTTCGCGGCGCCTATGGCGCGCCGATCCACGCGGCGGCAGAAGGCGTGGTCAGCTTCGTCGGCCAGATCAGGGGTTATGGCAACGTGGTCGAGGTTAGTCACGGCAACGGACTGTTGACTCGTTACGCCCATATGTCGAAGACGATGGCCACGGTCGGACAGAAAGTCGCCGCCGGCGACGTGATCGGCGCAATCGGCAGCACCGGGCGCTCGACCGGTCCGCACCTCCACTTCGAGGTGCGCATCAACGGCAGCGTGGTCAATCCGCGCCCATTCCTGGAGAATGCGCCCCATGTTCTCGAAGAAGCCCGAGGAACTCTCGCCAGCCGGAATGTCGCGGCCCGTGGCTAGCAGCGGCTCCACCTTTTCAGTGATCGGCTCCGACGTCATCATCAAGGGCGACTTGTCGGCTTCGGCCGACCTGCACGTCGATGGCACGGTCGAAGGCGACATCGCCTGCGCCTCGCTTGTGCAGGGCGAATCGAGCCGGATCGAGGGCGCGATCGAGGCGCAGACGGCGCGGCTTGCCGGGCGCGTGAAGGGCACGATCAACGTGCGTGAGCTGGTGATCCTGCGCAGCGCGCAAATCGAAGGCGACGTGCACTATGACGCGCTGACCATCGAACAGGGCGCGCAGGTCGAAGGCCGGTTTGCCCACGACGCGGCAAAGCCCGCGTCCAAGCCGGCGGCCACGCCGGCGACATCCCCAACCGAGAAGAAGGACGACGGCGAGCCGCGGCTCACGCTCGCCGGCTGAACCTCAGGCTTTTTCGCCAACTTCCGCAGCGCGCTTGGCCACTAGCCAGGCTTCGGCTTCGGCTTCCTGCGCGGCCTCGACCGCGGCCTTGGCCGCCGCGTCGCGCTCGGCGCGCAGTTCCTCGATCAGCCTCTCGCGATCATCGCGCTGGTCGACAGGCGCCGTCTCTTCCTCGGTCTCTGAGGGCGCGACGCGCTTGGCCGCGCGGGCGACGGCCGCATCGAGCTCCCGTTGGGAGCACAGACCAAGCGTGACAGGGTCCTTCGGCTGGATGTTCTGGATGTTCCAATGGGTCCGCTCGCGGATCGCGTTGATCGTGTTGCGGGTGGTGCCGATCAGCTTGCCGATCTGCGCGTCGGAGATTTCGGGATGGTTGCGGATGATCCAGTTGATCCCGTCGGGCTTGTCCTGCCGCTTCGAAACCGGCGTGTAGCGCGGCCCCTTGGTGCGGCTGACGTCGACCGGGGCGCGCTGCATCTTCAGGCGGTATTCCGGATCGGCCTGGCCGCGCTCGATCTCCTGGTGCGTCAGCTCGCCGGAGTGAACCGGATCGCGCCCGGTGTACTTCGAGCTGGCGAGATCGTCGGCCATCGCCTGCACCTCGAGGATGTGCAGCCCGCAGAACTCGGCGATCTGCTCGAAGCTGAGCGAGGTGTTGTCAACCAGCCAGGAAGCGGTCGCGTGCGGCATGAGGGGAGTGGGCTGAGCCACGGTTTTTCTCCGGTCAAAAATAGATGGGCCGCCCCTCTCGGGACGGCCGCGTTGGCATCATGTAGGCGCATGGCGGCGCGCCGGCAAGCGCCTCAATCCATCGGCACGTAGCCCGGCAGGGCCGCTACCCGATCGAGCCAGGCGCACACGTAGCGGTGGTCGCGCAGGCGAAGACCGCCTGCCTCCGCCACATGGGTGTATGCATAGAGCGAGATGTCGGCGAGCGTGCAGGCCTCCCCGACGAACCACGCGCGCCCACTCAGATGCCTGTCCATCAGCGCCAGCGCATCCTGCCCCGCGATGCGCTTGGCGGGTATCTGGGCCCGCTGCTGGTCGGTGAGATGGGCCTCGCCGATATAAGCGAGCCAGAAGCGCAGCGTGGCGATGTTGGGCTCGTGATTGTACTGTTCGAAGAACATCCACCGCAGCATGTCGGCGCGCTCGAAGCAGTCGCCGGGGATGAGCTCGGTGCCTTCGCCGAGGTAAAAGCAGGCGGCGTTGCTTTCGGGCAGCAGGCGGTCGCCGATCTGGAGCACCGGGATGCGGCCGTTCGAGTTCACGTTCGCGAGGAATCCCGGCGTGCGCGTCTCGCCCGTGAGGATGTCGTACTCCTTGCGCTCGAGCGGCAGGCCGAGCAGGGCCGCGGTGAGGCGGATCTTGTAGCAATTTCCGCTGCGCGGGTCTTCGTGGAGGATCAGGTCGTCCATCGTCACTCCCGGAAGGCGGGCATCACCTCGCTGGCGAACAACCGCGCGGTCTGGCCGGCCTCCTGCTCGCTGATGTCGCCGAAGGCGATCTCGAGCGCAAGGTAGTTCGCCCCGGCCTCGTCGCGCGCGCGGGCGACGAAATCGCGCACCGAAGCAGGAGAGCCGGCGAAAGCCAGGCCCATGTCGACCGCGCCCGAGAAGGTCTGCGCGATGGGAAAGATCGGCCGCCCGAGATACTCGACCAGCCAGTTGAACGATTTGACGAACGGCCGCCACGCGCGCTCGGCGATCCGCTCCGCCTCGGCATCGGTCGCGGCGACAATGAGTTGCCGGGCGAGGCCGATGAACGGTTCCGCCTTCCCGCGCGCCGCGAGCTTCGCGCGATAATCGTCGAACACCTCGCGCGAGCGCGCGTTGGGAATCAAGCACAGCAGGTTGACGTCGTGCTCGGCGGCCCACGCGTTGCGGTGGCTCGAAGCGGTGCCGTACCAGATCGGCGGGTGCGGCTGCTGCACCGGGTGGATACGCAGCGGCACGTCGGGGAGGTCGTAGTAGGCGCCCTTGTGCGCCGAAAGGTCACCCGAAAGTCCCTCCAAAAGAATCTCGAGCGCCTCCTCGAACATCGGCCCCAGGTCCTCCTCCGCGAGGCCGAAGCGCGAATGCTCGGCCGGCTGTCCGCCGCGGCCCACACCCAGCTGGAAGCGTCCGCCGGTCAGTTGGTCGAGCATGCCGATTTCCTCCAGCAGTCGGACCGGATGGTGCAGCGGCAGCAGGTAGACCAGCGTCCCGAGCTTGATCGTGCTCGTATGCTGCGAGGCCGCGGCGAGGAACACCGAAGGCGACGAAGCCATGCCGAGGTCCGTCGCATGATGCTCGGTCAGGTGGTAGCAATAAAACCCCAGCTTTTCATAGAGTTCGACCAGCCTCAGGCGCTGCGCGTACTGTTCGCCGATGGTCATTCCGTTAGCGTCGATATGGTCGAAAATGCCGAATTTCATCTATTGCTCCTCCTCGAGCGGCCAGGGCGACGGCATGTGATACGGCACGTCGACGAAGACGGCTTCAACGCCCGCGATCCTTCCATCGACGATCTTGAATGCTTCCAGGAGCGCATAGCTATGCGGCGAATGGTATAAGCTCTTGGCCGGCGTGCCGTCGGTCCAGGTGAAATCGACCAGCTTACCCTTGTGATCGATGAAGCCGCCGGCGAGGACCAGGCCTTTCTCTTCGTCGACCAGCGGAAAGCGGCGGTGCCGCAAGCGGTCGTCATACTTGTACTGGCCCTTTTCGAACTGTTCGCGGCAGCCGAAGGCGGCGATCGGATAGTTGGGAAAGGCTTTGACGTTGTGCGTCGTTTGCAAGCCGTTCTCGACGCGGTCGCAATTGTCGGTGAACTGGGTGAAAAGCTTGCCGTCGTTGAGCTGCAAGGTGTCGAAGTATCCGTCGGCGAGTGAGATCATCCGCGCGCGGGGCGTGCGCTGCGCCGGCGGCACGTCGGCGAGCATCAGCGGGCGCGGCGTGACGTAGGTGTCGATGCTCGGGAAGGGGCTGTTCTCGACCTTGCGGGTGATGATCGATTCCACCTCGGCGATCCGCCGATTTACGATCTTCAGGCGCAGCGCCATGATCGCCGGCACTCCGTGCTCTTCGATCACGCCGAACCAGGCGACTTGCCCGCCGGAAGGATCGGCCATCTTGAGATCGTAGTCGCGCTTCCCGTCCACCGTGTTCCAGGCGCCGTCGCCAACCGCCAATTGCACGCTGTTTTCGGTGAACACCACATGGTCGGCCCATGGCAGGCGTGAAGGATCCTTCTTGACCAGCGCGGCGAGGTACTGATCGGCGAAGCCGTAAAGGCAGGCGCGATCGCACCGCGGCAGCTGATTGGAATTCATGCCAGGCTCGCGCGCCGTCCCGGCCGCGTGCGATGCCACCACGGCCAGCGCCAAGGCGGCTGCTATCGTCCTCATCATGTTCCTCCCGCGCCCGCGTCGAGCACGATCTTGCCGATGTGTTCACCGGCCTCCATCCGCCGATGGGCGGCGGGGGCATCGGCCAGCGCAAACTCGCTGTCCATTTCCGGGCGTAACTGGCCCTGTTCGACCAGCGGCCAGACGGTCCGCGCGATCTCGTCGGCGAGCGCAGCCTTGAACGCATCGGAGCGGGCGCGCATCGTCGAGCCGGTGATCGTCTGACGCTTGACCATCAGCCCGGCCATGTTGATCGTCGCCTGGGCCCCGCCGAGGACGGCGATCGTCACCAGCCGGCCATTGACCCCGAGGCAATCGAGGTTGCGCTGGGTATAATCGCCCGCGACCATATCGAGCGCGAGCTCGGCGCCCCTGCCGCCGGTCAATGCCAGCACCTCCGCCACGAAATCGTGCGTCTTGTAGTTGATCGCGTGGTCGGCGCCGATCTCTCGCGCCGCCTCGCACTTGCCGTCGCTGCCGCAAGTGACGATAGTCGTCAGCCCGAACAGCTTTGCCAGTTTGATCGCCATCGTGCCGATGCCGCTGGTGCCGCCGTGGATCAGCAGTGTCTCGCCCTCGCGGGCAAAGCCGCGCTCGAACACGTTGTGCCACACGGTGAACAGCGTTTCCGGCATTGCCGCCGCCTCGGCCAGCGAGAGCCCGTCGGGCACCGGCAGGCAATGCTCTGCAGCGGCCAGGCAGTATTCGGCGTAGCCACCGCCGGTCACCAGCGCGCAGACCCTGCGCCCGAGCAACTCGCTCGGAACGGCCTCGCCGATCGCCACCACCTCGCCCGCGATCTCGAGCCCTGGAATCGGTGACGCCCCTTCCGGCGGCGGATAGCGCCCCATCCGCTGCAGCACGTCCGGCCGGTTGACCCCCGCAAACGCGACGCGGACCAGCACTTGTCCTCGGCGCGGCGATGGAACCTCGCAGGTGACGGGCTGCAAGGCCTCAGGGCCGCCGGGCTGGGCGATGGCTATGGCGGTCATGGTGTGCGGCGGGCCATCCATCTCAATCGCTCATCTTGGACGGCGGGAGAGCTTTGTCCAGCGCCCGATCGAACGAGGGTTCGAATGCGGGCATCACGAACACCGAGAGGTGGTTGTCGTCGAAATAGGCGGGCTTGCCGCCGAGGCGAAACGAGCATCGCGCGCGATCGCACATCAGGGCCGAGGGCCGGACGATCGTGACCTTTGGTTCAAGCGTGCCGAGCCACTGTTCGAGCGGGGCGAAGCGCGCGTCGTAAGCGCCTCGCGATTGTGCAAGCGGGGTTTCGATATGGCCACGGAACGCAAGCTCCCGCGCCGCCACGCTGGTGCTGTTATAGCCCGGCCAGGGAGTGGGACCGACCAGGATCACATGCTTGCCGGCGCGAGCGAACCGGTCGAGCGTCTGTTGAACCGCCGCGAGGTACTGCGGCCAGCTGGGGGCCGGGACCCGACGCCCGGACGCGTCGACGAGCCGGATGTCGCGCGGCCAGGTCGAGCCGATGATGACCACCCTCGCATCGGGTAGCCGCGCCACCGCTTCGATCGCGTTTCGCATCAGGGCGATGCATTCGTGCGAGGTGTTGAAGGCGGTGATCGGCAGGCAGCCCCCGGTCGACACCATCTGGCCCTTCAAGCCACGCCGCGCGAGGATCGGCTCGACGGCCGGCGCATACATCTCGGCATGGGAATTGCCGAACAGAACGACGTCCGCCCGGGAAGCATTCTTGCCGGGCGCGCCGATCAGGCAGCCGTTGATCCCGCCGAATGGAACACGGTCGGCCGACGGACACTGGAAGCGCACGCTCATGGCCGCGTCATAATCCAGGACCTGTTGCGGGAATCGGCCCGGCGCGCCGCGTGTCGCAAGAAGGAACGCAGCCGCTGCGGCAACGGCGCCGCCTAACGTAACGACAATCGTCAAAACGCGTGGGGTAGGCATGCGGTGGCTGCGGAATGGCCGCTCGACGTAGCGCCACGACAACGCCGCCAGCGCGCCGGTCAGCGCGAGCATGGCGATCAACTCTCCCGCGGTGGGTTCGCGAATGAGGAAATAGCGGCCGAGGACGTAGACCGGCCAGTGCCAGAGATAGAGCGAGTACGAGGCCAGGCCCGTGGCGACCAGCCGCTTGGCGCCCAGCAGACCGGCAACGGCATTGTCACGTTGGCCGAGCCGGATGAGGAGGGTGGTCGCGGCGCAGGCGAACGTCGGCGGCGGCAAGGGCGTGTAGCTCAGCGGCTTAAGCAATATCAGCGACGCAAGAAGCAGGGCGAACGCCGCCGCACTCAACACCGCTCGCACGCGCGAGCCGTCAGTGCCCGGCGTTTCCCGCAGCAACGCCACGCCGGCGCCGAGGCCGAGCTCCCACGCCCGCGCAGGCAGCAGGTAGAAAGCGGCAACTCCCACGTCCCAGGCGTTCATCCTTAGTGGATTGGACAGGACAACGCTCGTGTTGAGGGCCGCCGCGGCCGTCGCCAGCGCGAAAGAGATGGCGGTGATGGTCAAAATGCCGGCGAAGGTGAACCTGCGGCCCCCGAGCTTCATCAGGAGCCAGACCAGGATCGGGAACAGGATGTAGAATTGCTCCTCTATCCCGAGCGACCAGGTGTGGAGCAGCGGCTTCGTGATGCCATCGCTGGAGAAGTAAGCGATTCCGTCGCGCCAGAAATAGACGTTCGACAGAAACGCCAGCGTAGCGACGACGCTCTTGGCGTAGGCGGTTGCGTCGACCGGCAGGTAGATCAGCCACACGAAAACGGTGGTGGCGGCCATCATGACCAGCAGCGCCGGCATGATGCGCCGCACGCGGCGGTCGTAGAACCGGAGGATGGAATAGTCGCCGGCCTCGTTCTCGCGCACCAGGATGCGCGTGATGAGAAAGCCGGAAATGACGAAAAACACGTCGACGCCGAGAAAGCCGCCCGGCAGCGCTTGTCCCCAGAAATGGTACAGGATGACGGCGACGACGGCGATCGCCCGCAAGCCGTCGATGTCGCTCCGATAACGCGGGCGATAGCCCTCCACGGGATCGACCGGCCGGGCTGGCGGAAACTCCCCCATTTGCAAGCCCGTCCCGTTACCCCAAAGCCACGATCGACAACCTTAGTGGCCGCCCCCATTGACAGCAAGCGCGGCCAGAATCATCCTGCCCTGATGGACGAGGAGGAGCTTCCGCGCCCGCGCGGCGACGCCGCCAGCCTGCTGGCGAAGGAAAGCCTCGACACGTACTCCCAGGACGAGCTGATGGAGCGCGTCGCCCAGCTCGAAGCCGAGATCGCCCGGGTCAAGGCGCACCATGCCAAGGCGGCGAACCATCGCCAGGCGGCCGACGCGCTGTTTCGCCCGCGCGGGAGCGACTGATGGGACGCGCCCCTCGCATTCGAACCGGGGCGCGCCCATATTGCTGTTGCCGGACTACGGCATTCCACGGTGGTTCATCGCCGCTTTGCCAAAGTCTCAACCATTGGATCGTATCACTACCCGCTTGGACACCTGATCATGCCTAGTTTCGCCCAGAGCCTCGAGAAAACCCTGCACGGCGCGCTGCAGAACGCGACCGACCGCAGCCACGAATACGCCACTCTCGAGCACCTGCTGCTCGCCCTGGTCGACGACCCCGACGCGGTCGAAGTGATGACCGCCTGCGGCGTCGACACCGACGAGCTGGCGAGCGTGGTACGCCAGTATCTCGACCAGGAATATCAGTCGCTGAAGACCGAGGACGACAGCGACCCGCAGCCGACCGCGGGCTTCCAGCGGGTGATCCAGCGCGCGATCCTGCACGTTCAGTCGAGCGGCAAGGACACCGTCACCGGCGCCAACGTGCTGGTCGCGCTGTTCTCGGAACGCGACAGCTACGCGGTCTATTTCCTGCAGCAGCAGGACATGAGCCGGCTCGACGCGGTCAGCTACATCAGCCACGGCATCGGCAAGGGCGGCAAGCAGCTCGAAAGCCGCACGCCCCAGGGCAGCGAGGCGCCAAGCGAGAAGAGCGACGAGAAGCCCGAGAAGGGCAAGAAGGATTCCGCGCTCGACCAGTTCTGCGTCAACCTCAACCAGAAGGCGCTCGACGGCAAGGTCGATCCCCTGATCGGCCGCGGGTCCGAAGTCGACCGCACGATCCAGGTGCTGTGCCGCCGGTCGAAGAACAACCCGCTCTACGTCGGCGAGCCGGGCGTCGGCAAGACCGCCATTGCCGAGGGCCTCGCCCGCAAGATCGTCGAGGGCGACGTGCCCGACGTGCTGCAGGACGCGGTTATTTATTCGCTGGACATGGGCGCGCTGCTCGCCGGCACGCGCTATCGCGGCGATTTCGAGGAACGCTTGAAACAGGTGGTCTCCGAGCTCGAGAAGATGCCCGAGGCGATCCTGTTCATCGACGAAATCCACACGGTGATCGGCGCCGGGGCGACCAGCGGCGGGGCGATGGACGCCTCGAACCTGCTCAAGCCGGCCCTCGGCAGCGGCACGATCCGCTGCATCGGCTCGACCACCTACAAGGAGTTCCGCAACCATTTCGAGAAGGATCGCGCGCTGCTCCGCCGGTTCCAGAAGATCGACGTCAACGAGCCGACGGTCGAGGACACGATCAAGATCCTCAAGGGATTGAGGAGCGCCTTCGAGGAGCATCACAAGGTCAGCTACACGCCCGACGCGATCAAGACCGCGGTCGAGCTGTCGAGCCGCTACATCAACGATCGCAAGCTGCCCGACAAGGCGATCGACGTGATCGATGAGGTCGGCGCGATGCAGATGCTCGTGCCGCCAAGCAAGCGCAAGAAGAAGATCACCTCGAAGGAAATCGAGGCGGTGATCGCGACGATGGCCCGCATTCCGCCGAAGACCGTTAGCAGCGACGACAAGCGGGCGCTCGAGAACCTTGGCCGCGACCTGAAGCAGGTCGTGTTCGGGCAGGACGAGGCGATCGACCGGCTGGCGACTGCGATGAAGCTCAGCCGCGCCGGCTTGCGCGAGCCGGAGAAACCGATCGGTAGCTTCCTGTTCACCGGTCCGACCGGCGTCGGCAAGACCGAGGTCGCCCGCCAGCTGGCCAGCATCATGGGCATCGAGCTCAAGCGCTTCGACATGTCCGAGTACATGGAGCGCCACAGCGTCAGCCGCCTGATCGGCGCGCCTCCCGGCTATGTCGGCTACGACCAGGGGGGGCTGCTGACCGACGCCATCGACCAGCATCCGCATTGCGTGCTGCTGCTCGACGAGATCGAGAAGGCCCACCCCGACCTGTTCAACATCCTGCTGCAGGTGATGGACCACGGCCGCCTGACCGATCACCACGGCAAGACGGTCGACTTCCGCAACGTCGTGCTGATCATGACGACCAACGCGGGCGCATCCGACATGGCGCGCCAGAGCATCGGCTTCGGCGCGACCAACAAGGTCGAGGCGAGCGAGGAGGCGGTGACCAAGATGTTCACCCCCGAGTTCCGCAATCGCCTCGATGCGATCGTGCCGTTCGGCTATCTCGGGACCGAGACGGTCAGCCGGGTGGTCGACAAGTTCATTCTCCAGCTCGAGCTGCAGCTGGCCGAATCGAACGTGCATATCCAGTTCGATTCAGATGCGCGCGATTGGCTGGCAGAGCGCGGCTACGACAAGATGATGGGCGCGCGGCCGATGGCCCGCCTGATCCAGGAAAAGGTCAAGCAACCGCTCGCCGAAGAGCTGCTGTTCGGCAAGCTCGCTGGCGGCGGCGAGGTCCATGTCAGCGTGAAGGCCGGCGAACTCGCCTTCGAGCTGACCCCGGCGCCGCCGAAGGTGAAGAAGCGCAAGCCGAAGAAGCCCGCGGAGGCGAAGAAGAAGCCGGCTGCCGAAGCGGAGGGAAGCAAGGGCGACCAGGACTGACCGCTGCCTGGCGGTCCAGCCTTGGCGAGACTGACCGCCTGCTCGGCGCTGGCCGCTGTGGCGCTGGCGGGGGCCAGCCCGGGGGGCGCGGCCGACCTGGCCAGGCAAGCACCGCTCGCGCCTCGCACCGCGCAGTCGGATCTTCCCCTTACGCCCGCCCAACAGGCCACCGACCTGCCGTACCTGGCGTTGTCGATTACGGTTGATCCGTCAGCCAGGAGCATCGCGGGCGAGGCGCGTTACCGCGTCCAGGCGCGCGCGCCGCTCGCGCAAGTGCAATTCGACCTCGATCCGCGCTTCGCCATTTCTCGTGTGTCGGTCGATGGGCAGCCGACGACGAGAGACCGTTGGAACAACGATGGCGGACTGCTGACGATCGACCTGCCTGCGACGCTCTCCGCCGGGCGCTCGGCCGAGATCACGATTGCCTATTCGGGCACACCGTTCGTCGCTCCGAAGGCGCCATGGGATGGCGGCTTCGTGTGGAGCAAGACCGCCGAGGGCCAGCCGTGGACCGCCACGGCGGTGCAAGGTGAGGGCTGCGACCTGTTCTGGCCGTGCATCGACAATCCGACCAAGCGCGTCGCCGTGCTCGATCTGGCGGTAAAAGTTCCCGAGCCGTTGGTCGAAGCCGGCAACGGCAAGCTGATCGGCGTCGAGCATGAGGGCGGTTGGGCGACCTGGCGCTGGCGCGCGAAATATCCGCAGGGCTATGGGGTGACGCTGCAGATCGCCCCCTATCAGCTCGCGGAAACGACTTACGCGAGCCGCTATGGCAACACGATCCCGCTGAAGTTCTGGTACCTGCCGGGACACGAGCAAGGCGCTCGCCGCTTGCTCGGCGAGCTGGCGAGCTTCCTCGATTTTTTCGAGAGCACCGTCGGCCCTTACCCGTGGGGCGACGAGAAGGCCGGAATCGCCGAGACCCCGCACGAAGGCATGGAGCACCAGACGATCAACGCCTACGGCAACGGGTTCAAGCTGGCGCCCGAAGGCTACGACTGGCTGATGAACCACGAGTTCAGCCACGAGTGGTTCGCCAACCAGGAGACGGACCGCAGCGACAGTGAGATGTGGCTGCACGAGGGCTTCGCCATGTACATGCAGCCGCTGTACCTACGGTGGAAGGGCGGCGAAATGCTCTACGACGAGACGCTGTGGGACTACCGCAAGAAGATCCACGCGAGGGTGCCGCTCGTCCCGCCCGCCGGAGGGCCGAGCCCGAGCTATCTCGACGAACGCACCGGGTGGGGCGATGACATCTATTACAAGGGCGCATGGATCCTGCACACGCTGCGCGAGCAGATCGGCGACAAGGCTTTCGACGAGACGCTGCGGCGCTTCGTCTACGGCCGCGACGACCCGCGCCCCGGAAACTTCAACCCGTTGCTTCGCACCAGTCGGGACTACGAACGGATCGTCGACCAGGTGACCGGGCGCGACTGGCGCTGGTTCTTCGACGCCTACCTAGACCGCGGCCCGCTGCCCGCGCTCGAGGCGAAGCGCGACGGATCGACCCTGCGCCTGTCCTGGCGAACCGAAGCGAAGGAACCGTTCGTGATGCCGGTTGAGGTCGAGGTCGCCGGCAAAGTGGTGACGGTGGCGATGCGCGGCGGCAAGGGCGTCGTCCGCCTCCCCTCGCCCCGCGCGCACGTCGTGCTCGATCCTGACGCGCGCGTGCTGCGTTATGACCCGGCGATCGCCGAGTGGCAGAGGCAGGAGGAAGACAAGCGCAAAGACGCGGCCGCCGCGGCCAAGAGCAAGAGCTGAGGCGGCCGCTTCAATCGCGCGCTTGCGGCGTACCGAAGGCGAAGCGGCACGATCGTTCGCCCCGCGCCATGCAGCGGCGGTGCTCGACCGCGCGGCCCGACAGCTTTTCCAATAAGGCGAGGTCGACCGCGCAGACGGCCGGATCGCCCATCGCGAGATCGTGGAAGACGCAGTTGTGCGCCTCGATCTCGTGCTCTTCGCCGGCGATGTGCGCCTCATAGCCCAGCTCGCGCATCAGCGCGGCGATGTCGGCGACCGCGACCTCGCCCCGCGGGGCCAGTTCTCGGGCGATCTGCTGGCCGATGCGGGCGAGCGCCTCGGGCAGCGCCTGGGGTCCGAGAAAGTGCGCCAGCTCGGCGATCAGCTTGCGCGCCAGGAGCGCGTATTGACGCGGAAACAGCGCCTCGCCCGAGGCGCTGAGCTGGAAGCCCTGCGATGGCCGGCCGCGGGTCGAAATCTGCGCGGCGCGTTCGACCAGCCCGTCGCGCTCCAGCGAATTAACATGCAGATGAGTCGCGTTGCGCGAAATGCCAAGCTGCCCGGCGAGCGCCGGGATCGACATCGGGGCCGGCGCGTGCAGCAGCAGCGACAGGATCCGCTCGCGCGTGCCGCCGGGCAAGGTTCCAGGAGCGCTGTCCATAGTGGCCGAACCTAGGCTTCTCGGCGGCTTTTTCAACTTTGTAATCTTCTATATTGACAAACTTGAACCCTCCGCGCATGACCACGGCACCAACCGTTTTTCACAGGGAGGAAAACGATGTTGCAAGGAGCCGTGATAGTTTTCGCCATCGGTGCGCTGGGCGGGCTGGGGCTGGCGAGTTTCGTGCTGCGCGGGCAGTTGGCGATGTGGCCGCTGTCGATCCTCCACGCCCTGCTCGGCGCGACCGGGCTGGTGCTGACCGCGCTGGTGCTGTTCGGCGGGTCCGGGCGGGTCCCGGCTCACACCGGGTTGGCCCTGCTGCTGCTGGTGATCGCGGCGCTCGGCGGGTTCTTCCTCGCGTCCTACCACGTGCGCAAGGTGCCCGGGCCCAAGCCGGTGGTGCTGGTCCACGCGGCGGTCGCGGTGATCGGCGTGGTCCTGCTCGCGGGCGGCGCCTTCCGCCTGTTCTAGACGCTCGCTTGTGTTCGCCCATCCGCTTCATCCGGCCGTTGTCCATTTCCCCTTCGGGCTGCTGCTGACATCGACGATCGTCGATCTGGGATATCTCGCCGGCCTGTGGCCGGAGACGCATTACGCCGCCTGGCTGATGGCGTCGGGCCTCGTGGCGGCCGTGGTCGCGGTCGCGGCGGGCGTGTTCGATTTTCGGCGGCTGACCGAGACGCAAGTCCCTTACGCCGTGCGCCACATGGGGACGATGGCGGTCGCGGTCCTCGGCTACGGGGTAGCCCTTTACCTGCGGCGTGAGAGCTTGACCGCGGCCGCCGAGCCGTCGGCGGCGAGCCTTGGAATCGCCATCGCCAGCGCGCTGGTCCTCGCGGTCGGCGGCTGGCTCGGCGGCGAGCTGGTCTATCGCTACGGCGCCGGTCGCGTCGAACCGAAGGCACCGCCGCACGGATAAGTGGAACTGGCGGCGATTGCCGGCCATTCTAGCGCCATGCCCGCGCCCTTCGCATGGATTCGCGCCGAGCCGCACGGCATCCATGTCGCGCCGGCCGACTGCTGGATCGACCCCTCGCAACCGGTCGAACGGGCGCGGGTCACCCACGGCCACGGCGATCACGCGCGGGGCGGACATGGACAGACGGTGGCCACACCCGCGACGCTGGCGATCATGGAGTTGCGCTACGCGACTCGCGACGGCGCCACGCCAGTCGAATACGGCGAGACGATCCGCCTCCCGGGAGGCGTCGAGGCGACTTACATCCCCGCCGGCCACGTGCTCGGCTCGGCGCAGATCCTGCTCGAGCATGCCGGCGAGCGGGTGATCGTCACCGGCGACTACAAGCGCCGGGCCGATCCGACGTGCCCGCCGTTCGAGGTCACTCCGTGCGACGTGTTCATCACCGAAGCGACTTTCGGGTTGCCGGTGTTCTGCCATCCGCCGGTCGGCCAGGAGATCGCCAAGCTGCTGAAGGCGCTGCGCGATCATGCGGATCGCTGCGTGCTCGTCGGGGCATACGCGCTCGGCAAGGCCCAGCGGTTGATCGCCGAGCTGCGCGGCGCCGGTCATCACGAACCGATCTATCTGCATGGGGCGATGGAGCGGATGTGCCGGCTGTACGAAGAGTTCGGCGTCGATCTCGGCGATTTGCGGCTCGTGTCCGACCATTCGAAGGACGATCTGCGCGGCGCCATCGTGATCTGTCCGCCCGGCGCGTTGAATGACCGCTGGAGCCGGCGCCTGCCGGATCCGATCACCGCGATGGCCAGCGGCTGGATGCGGGTGCGCCAGCGCGCCCGCCAGCGCAACGTCGAGCTGCCGCTGGTCATTTCCGATCACGCCGATTGGGGGGAGCTGACTCGCACGATCGAGGACGTGAACCCGGCGGAGACCTGGATCACTCACGGCCGCGAGGAAGCGCTGCTGCGTTGGTGTCAGCTTCACCAGCGCCGCGCCCGCGCGCTGGCGCTCGCGGGCTATGAGGACGAGGACGATTAGGTGGAGGAATTCGCCGCCCTCGTTGATGCGCTGGTCTACACGCGCAGCCGCAACGAGAAACTGCGGCTGCTGGCCGATTATCTGACGCGCACCCCTGACCCGGACCGCGGGTGGGCGCTGGCGGCGCTGACCGATTGCCTGAGCTTCCCGGCGGTCAAATCGAGCACGATCCGCAATCTGATGATGGAGCGGGTCGATCCGGTGCTATGGGTGCTGAGCCGCGATTTCGTCGGCGACACGGCCGAAACCGCCAGCCTGTTGTGGCCGGACGCCAAGGGCGCGGTCGCCCCGCCGCCGAGCGTGACCGAAGCCGTCGAGGCGCTGGGCCGGATGACCCGCATGTCCGTGATGTCCGAGCTGCCCAAGCTCCTCGACCGGCTCGACGCGAATGGCCGCTACGCCCTGATCAAGCTCGCCACCGGCGGCATGCGCCTCGGCGTGTCCGCGCGGCTGGCCAAGACGGCGTTCGCGCAAGCGTTCGCTGTCGCCGTGGAGGATGTCGAGGAATACTGGCACGGCCTCCAGCCGCCGTTCGCGCCGCTGTTCGCGTGGGCCGCCGAGGGAGCGCCTCCGCCGCGCACCGAAGACTTGCCGGTGTTTCGGCCGTTCATGCTCGCGCACCCGCTCGACGATGTCACCGTCGACCTCGAAGACTATGTCGCCGAGTGGAAATGGGACGGCATTCGGGTCCAGCTGGTCCACGCCGGCGGCGAGACCCGGCTCTATTCGCGCACCGGCGACGACGTCAGCGGCTCGTTCCCCGAAATGGCGGGGGCGCTGAGCTTCCCGGCCGTGCTTGACGGTGAGCTGCTGGTGCGCGGCTCGCATCAAGGGGGCGAAGCCGGCGGCGCAGCTAGTTTCAACGCGCTGCAGCAGCGGCTCGGGCGCAAGGCCGTCAGCGCGAAGATGCTGGCGGAGTACCCGGCGTTCGTGCGGCTTTACGACGTGCTGATCCTCGAAGGCGAGGATTTACGAGACCTGCCATGGACCGAGCGCCGGGCCCGTCTCGAAGCGCTGATGCCGCGCCTGCCGCGGGAGCGGTTCGATCTGTCGCCCGTCGTCGAGGCCGATCACTTCGAGCATCTCGCCGAAATCCGCAGCCGAACGCGCGACGAGGCGATCGAAGGGCTGATGCTCAAGCGCAAGGACAGTCCCTATGTGGCGGGGCGCAAGACCGGGCTGTGGTACAAGTGGAAGCGCGACCCGCTGCTGGTCGATTGCGTGCTGATGTACGCCCAGCGCGGCAACGGCAAACGTTCGAGCTTCTATTCCGACTACACCTTCGGCTGCTGGGATGGCGATCCCGATGCAGGGGCCGAGCTGCTGCCGGTCGGCAAGGCCTATTTCGGCTTCACCGACGAGGAATTGAAGCAACTCGACCGCCATGTGCGCAACCACACGACCAACCGCTTCGGCCCGGTGCGCGAAACGGACCGCAGCCTGGTGTTCGAGGTGGCGTTCGATTCGGTCCACGCCAGCAAGCGCCACAAGTCAGGCCTCGCGATGCGCTTCCCGCGCATCAGCCGCATTCGCTGGGACAAACCGGCCGAGGAAGCTGATCGGATCGAGGCGTTGCGGGCGCTGGTTAAGGACTGAGCCCGCGATTGACGGTTGCCGCGGCAGGAATATTGTCCGGCACGTCCGTAAGGGAGGGCGCGATGCGGAACTCGAGAGCGGCACTTGTGGTGGTGTGCGGCGGTGCCTCCTTGACCCTGGTTTCGCCGGCGCACGCGGCCGACGAGGAAATCCAGGTATACATGGACGAACTGAACGCGCCCGGGCAGATCGGCCTGGATGTTCACATCAACGACGTGCTCGAAGGCGACCGCACGCCCGACTTCCCGGGCGCCGAATCGTCGCTCCATCGCTGGCGGATCACGCCGGAGTGGTCGCTCGGCGTCGGCGGTGGCTTCGAACTCGGCGCCTACCTGCCGCTAACCACCGTCGCCAACGACGGCGTGTTCCGGGTCGAAGGGGCCAAGGCCCGAATCAAATGGCTCGCGCCGCACGGCGATACCGGCTTCTACTGGGGCGCCAACCTGGAAGTCGGCCGCGTCGCTCGCCGGCTCGACCGCAATCCGTGGAATGGCGAACTCAAGTTCATCGCCGGTTGGCGCAACGAGCGCTGGACGCTGGCGGCGAATGCCAACCTCGATTTCGTGGTGTCTGGTCCCGCCCACTCACCGGCCACCGTGCAACTGGCGACCAAGATTGGCTACGCCGTCGCGCCGCACGTGATCGTCGGCGTGGAAAGCTATAACGGCATGGGCGAATTCTCTGCGCTCGGCTTCCGCCATCAGGAACACGCGACGTTCCTCACCGCCGATTTCCCGCTCGGGAAGTGGGACTTCAACGCCGGCATCGGCAAAGGCTACGGCACGAGCGCCGACAGCTCGATCCTGAAGTTCGTCGTCAGCGTTCCGATTTGAGCGTCACGCGGGCGGCAACTGGAGCAGCTTGTCGCGGCCAGTTGCGCCGCGCAACAAGCGAAGGCGTGACGTCGCCGTCCCGAGCGCCCGCGCGACCAGCGCCAGCACCGCCTCGTTCGCTTCCCCGTCCTTGGCTCTGGCACGGACTTTCACCAGCAGCAGGCCGGCGCTGATTGCCAGCGCGTCGCTGCGTGCTCCGGGCGTGACTCGCAGCGCCAGGCGTCGCTCATCGTCGGCCAGGGCGCGGACCGCGTCCGCCGCCGGGAAGTCAGCCTTCGGCCGTGACACGCAACATCGCCAGGTGGCGTTCCGCCAGGCGGCAATAGCGTTCGGTCTGGAAGCGGATTTTTTCCACTTGCGCCTCATCCTGCGTGCGCAGGAACTTCGCCGGGCGGCCGACCCAGATCTCGCGCGGTGGGATGTGTTTGCCCGGGCCGAGCAGGGCGCCCGCCGCGAGCATCGCCCCTTCGCCGATGCGGCTGTCGTCCATCGCCACCGCGCCCATGCCGACGACGGCGCGAGCCTCCAGCGTCGCGCCGTGAACGACCGCCATGTGGCCGATCACGCATTCCTCGCCGACGATTGTCGGGCAGCCGTCGGTGTCCGCGCGCGGCCCCTCGACATGGAAGACGCTGCCATCCTGCACGTTCGAGCGCGCGCCGACCACGATCCGGTGAATGTCGCCGCGCAGCACGCAGTTGTACCAGACGCTGGCCTGCGGCCCGATCGTCACGTCGCCGATGATCCGCGCTCCGGGTGCGATGAAGGCGGACTCATGGATCCGCGGCTCCTTGCCCTCGAACGGTAGGATGGTCGCCCAGGGGAATCGCTCGGCCGAGGTCACGCGGCTTCCAGCCAATAGGTAACGTGCGGCCTGAGATGCTCGATTTCGACCTTCGGATGCTCGAAGTCCATCTCCGGGCGATAGCGCATCCCGAGCCGCTCCATCAGGCCCCGGCTGCGGATGTTGGTGACCGCGGTGATCGCCCACACCGGCTGGTTGGGATGATTCGCTGAAATCCACGCCAACGTCGCCTCGGCAGCTTCGCGGGCATAGGATTGCCCCCAGCAATCGGATGCGAGCCGCCAGCCGACTTCGAGTTCTTTCTCGAGTTGCGGGACGGTGCCCCGGCCAACGCCGCAATAGCCGAGCACGCGGCCGTCCACCTTGCGTTCCATCGCCCAGAAAGTGCAGCCGTCGCGCGCCTGGCGCATCTGCAGCCGGCCAAACATGTCGCGCGTTCGCTGCTGATCGTGCAGCGGCCCAATCGTCGCCATCACCTGCGGATCGGTGCACAGTGCATGCAGCGCGGCGAAGTCGCCCTCATGCCACTCGCGCAGGACCAGGCGCTCGGTTTCGAGGCGGAATTCACCCATTTCGCGCCACCCGCTCCCCGCGTCTCAGGCAGTACACCTTGCTCGGGTTTTCTTCGGGCGGAAAGTCGGGATCGTTGTAATCGAGATCTTCGCGGCGAGTCATGCCGAGCCGCTCCATTACGCGCCACGAGCTACGATTGGTCTCCGAGGTCTGCGAGAAGACAATCCGGCGGCCGAACCGGCCGAAGATGAGGTCCAGCAGGGCGCGCGCGGCCTCGGTGGCGTAGCCATGGCCCCAGCAGTCGGCGCGCAATTGCCAGCCGACCTCGAGCTCACCGCGCATTTCGGCCGGCGCTGCTTCGGCGGTCACGCTGCTGCACCCGCATTCGCCGAGAAACTCGCCGTCCGCGCGCCGGATCAGCGCGAGGTAGCCGCCGTCGGCCTCGTTCCACTTCGATCTCACGCGCGCAAGTCGCGATGCGATGTGCGCGGGCGACTTTGCTTCGCCCAGATGCGCGCGCACCTCGGGCGTGTTCATGTGTTCGATCCAGTAGGGCAGATCGGTGCCGCGGAATTTCCGCATGACCAGCCGCTCGGTCTCGAGAATCGTATCGTCAGCCATCGAGCAAGCGCGCGGCGAGCGGCGCGTGATAGGTCAGCACGCCCGCGCAGCCGGCGCGCTTGAACGCCACCAGGGTCTCCAGCACCAGCGCCTCGCGCTCGCCCGCGCCGGCCGCGGCGGCGGCTTCGAGCATCGCGTATTCGCCGCTCACCTGGTAGGCGAACACCGGCACTTCGAAGCGCTCCTTCACTCGCCGGACGATGTCGAGATAGGGCAGGCCAGGCTTGACCATCACGCTGTCGGCGCCCTCGGCGAGGTCGAGCGCCACTTCGCGCAGCGCCTCCTCGGCGTTGGCCGGATCCATCTGGTAGCTTGTCTTGTCGCCCTTGAGCAGCCCGCCGGAGCCGACCGCGTCGCGGAACGGGCCGTAAAACGCGGATGCGTACTTGGCGGCGTAGCTCATGATCTGCACGTTGCAGTGCCCGGCCATCTCGAGCGCCATGCGGATCGCCTTGACCCGCCCATCCATCATATCGGACGGGGCGATGACGTCGGCGCCGGCCTCGGCCTGGTTGAGCGCCTGGTCGACCAGCACCGCGACGGTATCGTCATTGACTACGTAGCCGCTCGCATCGAGCAACCCGTCCTGGCCGTGGCTGGTGTAAGGATCGAGCGCGACGTCGGTCAGCACGCCGATATCGTTGCCGCAGGCATCGCGGATCGCCTTGATCGCGCGGCACATCAGGTTGTCGGGGTTGAGCGCTTCTGTACCGTCATCGGAGCGCAAGTTAACCGGCGTGTTCGGGAATAGCGCGAGGCACGGAATGCCCAGGGCAACCGCCTCCTTCGCGCGGGCGGCAATGCCGTCGAGCGACCAGCGCGAGACGCCGGGGAGCGAGCCGACGGGTTCCTCCACGCCACGCCCTTCGGTGACGAACAGCGGCCAGATCAAGTCGGCTGGCGTGAGCACGTTTTCGCGATGAAGCGCGCGGCTCCAGGCCGTGGCGCGGGTGCGGCGCAGGCGAGTGGCGGGATAGCTGCCGGTCATCGCAGCGCTCCTGCCGCAAATCGGCCCATGCTGCAATCAGCGCCGCCATCGGCGGCCGCGCGCGTCAGGTCGAGGGCTTGCGGTCCGCCCGGTCGATCTCGCGCACCGGCGCGTCCGCCAGCGAAGCATCGGGCGCGAGCGGCGCGAGAGCGGCGCCCGGCTCGACTTGCTTGAGGTTGGCGAGCATGCCGCGGAACGCGGCCAACTCGCTGCCGGAAAGCTCGGCGCGGCGGACGTAGGCGATGCTGTCCGGATTGACGGTCTCGCCGTTCTTGTAGACTTCGAAATGGAGGTGCGGCCCAGTCGCGAGGCCGCTCGAGCCGACGTAGCCGATCACCTGGCCCCGGTGCACATGCTGCCCCGGGCTGACCGCAAAGCCGCTCATGTGGGCGTAGCCCGTGCCGAGCCCGCCGCCGTTGTCGAGCTTGACGAAGTTGCCGTGCCCGCCGTGGCGGCCGACGAACGTCACCACGCCATCGGCGGCGGCGTAGATCGGCGAGCCGTAAGGCGCGTGGAAGTCGATCCCGCGATGCATGCGGGTGTAGCCCAGGATCGGGTGACGCCGCATGCCGTAGCCCGAGGTCTCCCAGCCGGGTACCGGGCGCATGAAGCCCTGACGCATTTCGCCCACGCCCGAAGTTTCATAGAAGTTGCCATCCTGGCCCCAGCGCAGCAACTGCTTGATCGGCTGCCCGTCGTGGCTGAGGCCGGCGTAGAGCAGCTGACCCGCTTCCGCCTCGCCGGTGGCGGCGCGCTTGTAGCTGACGATCATGTCGAACTGGTCGTCGGCCGAAATGTCGTCGAGGTCCATCTGCTGGTCGAGCGCGCGCAAGTATTCCTGCACCGCGCCGGCCGGCGCCCCGGCAGCGCGGGCCGAGAGATAGAGGCTGGTGCCCACCGTGCCGCGGATGCGCAGCGGGGTCGTATCGACCCGGATCGGGCGCGGAGCGAGCTGGAGGCGGCCGCCGACGCGATCCACCGCCAGTTGCAGGTCGAAGCGCGCGCGGAAGCTCAAGCCATCGAGGGGGCGCGGCAAGTCGGGGGAGGCGCGGCGCCCCAGGGTAATGTCGACCTGCGTGCCGGGTTCTATATCGGCGAGCGGCATGGTCCCGGCGATCATGCCGGAAACCTGCACGGCCTCGGTTTCGGAAACACCGGACCGTTCGAGCATTCGGGCGAAGCTGTCGCCGCTTGAAAGGCTGGCGACAAGGTCGAGCCGCGGCCTCTCGGGCGCGTCGGCCATGCGCACGGCTGCAGTCGTCGGCGCCATGTGCCGGCCGCTGTCGGCGCCGAGCGCCAGCGGCATGATCATCTGGCTGCGAAATTCGTCACGCGCCCCGGCGTCGATGCGCATCGCCGGAGCGGCCTGCAGCGGCGCGAAGGCCGGCCAGCCGGCAACGGCCAAGCCCGCGAGGCCGAACAGCGTCGCCACGCCGCGGAACCAGCGCCCGGAGCCGATATCGCGCGCGAGGTCGGGGGCGAAATCGATCCGCGACAGCGCGACCGACGCATGCTGCCGCCACTGCTCGTAGCGTTCGGCAAGGGACTTGAAGCGCACCAGCCGCACGGGCCGCGCCTCCGCCAGCATTTGCGCATGCGACAGCGCAACCGCGCCGCCATGCGGCGCGTGCTGCGGTGCGTAGCTGTCGCGATCCTTGAACAAGTGTGCCCCCCCGCCCAGCCGCCCGACTGTCGCGGGTGGAAAGATGCGGAACAATCCCGGTGCCTTCGTGCGTCAACGGGATGGGCGGATAAAGTAAATTTCCGCTTAATCTGTCGAGCCGAGTCCCCGTCGCGCCGAACCGTTGCGCAGGGTTGCGCAGTGGCCGGCCAGCGGCCACATTCGCCAGCATAGTGAACGCGTTCGACACCGACAGCCGGGTGCGCGCCGTGCTCGGCCCGACCAACACCGGCAAGACCCACCTCGCGATCGAGCGCTTGTGCGGCCATTCGAGCGGCGCGATCGGCTTCCCGCTGCGTTTGCTGGCACGCGAGGTTTACGACAAGGTCCGCGCGATCAAGGGTGACCGTGAAGTCGCGCTGATCACCGGCGAGGAACGCATCGAACCGGAAGGAGCACGCTACCTGCTGTGCACCGCCGAAGCGATGCCTGTTTGGCGAGGTCGCCCGGACAAGCCGGGCGGGGGCGACGGCGGCGCGCCGGCGTTCGTCGCGCTCGACGAAGCGCAGCTCGCCGCCGATCCCGAGCGCGGACACATCTTCACCGACCGGCTGCTCAACGCGCGCGGGCGCGAGGAAACGATGCTGCTCGGCTCGGCTACGCTCGAGCCGATCGTCCGCGCTCTGGTGCCGCGCGCGCAGATCGAGGACCGGCCGCGCTTTTCGACCCTCAAGCACGCCGGCTCGGCCAAGCTCGGCCGCCTGCCGCCGCGCTCGGCGCTGGTCGCCTTCTCGGCCGAGCAGGTTTACGCGATGGCCGAAATGCTGCGCCGCTTCCGCGGCGGCGCGGCGGTGGTGATGGGCGCGCTGAGCCCGGAGACGCGCAACCGCCAGGTCGAATTGTTCCAATCGGGCGAAGTGGACTACATCGTCGCCACCGACGCGATCGGCATGGGCCTCAACCTTGACGTCACCCATGTCGCCTTTGCGTCATTGAGCAAGTTCGACGGGCGGGGGCAGCGGCGTCTCGTCCCCGCCGAGATGGCCCAGATCGCGGGGCGCGCCGGGCGTCATCATCAAGATGGGACCTTCGGCACGCTCAGCGGCGGCAAGGAGAAGGGGGGGCTCGGGGGCGGCGCCGAATTCACCGAGGACGAAATCTACGCGATCGAGGAACACCGCTTCGCGCCGCTGACACACGTGTTCTGGCGCGAGGCGGAGCCGCGCTTCGATTCGCTCGTCACGCTGATCGCCGACCTGGAAGCGGCGCCAGGCGTCGAGCGGCTCGTCCCGGCACCTGAAGCGATCGACCTTGCGGTGCTCAAGCGGCTCGCCGAAGATCCGGCCCTCGCCGGCGGCGTCACGACGCCCGCGGCCATCCGCCGCTTGTGGGAAGTGTGCCAGCTGCCCGACTTCCGCCAGCACGGCGCCGATACGCACGCCCGTTTCGTCGCCCGGCTGTGGCAGGACCTGCGGCAAGGGTACCTCGGCGCGGACTTCGTCGCCGCGCGGATCGCCGATCTCGACCGCACGCAGGGCGACATCGACACGCTACAGGGCCGTATCGCCGCGATCCGCAGCTGGGCCTACATCTGCCAGCGGCCGGACTGGGTGCTGGCGCGCGACGAGATGGCCGCCCGCGCCCGGGCCGCCGAGGCGCGCTTGTCCGACGCGCTGCACCAGCGGCTGACCGAACGTTTCGTCAACCGCCGCACCGCGATACTAGTGAAGACGATGGGCCAGGATTCGGCATTGCTGCGGGTGGCGCTCGACGAGCACGGCCATGTCACGGTGGAGGGCGAGCCGATCGGCCACCTGGAAGGCTTCCGCTTCGTCGTCGACGCCCTCGCCAGCAGCGAGGACCGCAAGCTGATGCTCGCCGCGGCGGAAAAGCACTTGCCGCGGTTGCTGGCCGAAAAGGCCCAGCGGCTGGTGGCGAGCGAGCTGGGTGACCTGACGATAGCCGACGGCAAGGTGCTGCGCGGCGAGCAGGTGGTCGCAACGATCGGACGGGGCAAGTCACGGGCGAGGCCGCGGCTGGCGCTGGCGAGGGAGCTCAACGTGCTCGAGCCGGTGCATCGCGCTCGGCTCGCCGAAGCGCTCGAGCTGTGGTTTGCGGCGGCGCTGGCGCCCTTGGCGCCCCTGCGTGCGATCGAGGACGCCGCGCTCGATCCCGCGACCGGGTCCGAGGTCCGCGCGCTGCTGCTGACGCTGGCGGACCGCAGCGGCACGATCGAGCGCGAAAGCACGGGTCTGGCGGCGATCCCGAAGGACAAGCGCCCACTGTTGCGCCGTCTCGGCGTCACCATCGGCGCGCTCGACGTGTTCGTCCCGGCACTGCTCAAGCCAGGCGCGCGCGCGCTGCTCAAGGAGACCGGCGCCGATCCCCGCCCGGTCCACGCCGCGATGGCAGCGGTGATCGCCGGTGCAAAGCACCTCCCGGCCGGATACCGCCGCGCCGGCAGCCAGGCGATCCGGGTCGACATGGCCGAAAAGCTGTTTCGCGCCGCGCACGAAGCGCGTGCCCGGGCCAACGGGCGCGCCTTCCAGCTCGATCCGGCGCTCGCCACCTCGATGGGCCTGGCGGCCGAGAACCTGGTCCGTTTGATGCGCGACGCGGGCTTCCGCCCAGGAGAGGTGCGGCTATTGCGCGAGGGCGCTTTCGGTCCGCCGGCGCCTGTCCGGTGGAGCTGGCGGCCACCGCGCAAGAACCGCGCGCCTGAGCACGGCGCCCGGCCCGCGCGCGAGGGCAGCGCCTTTTCCGGCCTTGCCGAGCTGCTCGGCTGAATGCGGCTCGATCGCCTGTTGTGGTTTCTCCGCTTCGCCAGGACGCGCAGCGCGGCGCAGCGGTGGATCACCGAGGGGCACATTCGCCGCAACGGAGAGCGGGTTACCCGGCAGGACCAGGCAGTCGCGATCGGCGACGTGCTGACCCTGCCCCTACGTTCGCGAGTCCTGCCGATAGAAATTCTTGCCCTGCCCAGCCGGCGAGGCCCCGCCGCGGAAGCGCGCACCTGCTACCGTCCGCTTGACGAGGGCGGCGCTATCGCCATAGCAGGCGGCAAGACCGCGCCAGAAAAAGGACACGCGCAGCCATGACCTACGTCGTCACCGACGCCTGCATCAAATGCAAGTACACCGACTGCGTCGAGGTCTGCCCGGTCGACTGCTTCTACGAAGGCGAGACGATGCTGGTGATCAATCCCAGCGAGTGCATCGACTGCGGGGTGTGCGAGCCGGAGTGCCCGGCCGAAGCGATCCTG
The DNA here is from genome assembly GCA_025450635.1 of Croceibacterium sp. Taxonomy (GTDB): domain Bacteria; phylum Pseudomonadota; class Alphaproteobacteria; order Sphingomonadales; family Sphingomonadaceae; genus Croceibacterium_B. The sequence continues at coordinate 38,384 of JANWHA010000002.1, forward strand.
CCCGACACCGAGGGTGGCCTCGAGCAATGGCTGGAGCTCAACACCAAGTATTCCGCCGAATGGCCCAACATAACCGAGAAGAAGGAGCAGCCCGCCGACGCCGACGAGCACAAGGGCGAGGAAGGCAAGTTCGAAAAGTACTTCTCGCCCGAGCCGGGCGACGGTGACTGAGCCGAGGGTTAAACTCACGGAAATTGATGGAAGTTAAACGCCGCAACACCCCGCCGCGGAAGGGGGGTGGTAATTTTGTTGCGAATCTGCTACCTAATTATCCAACTGCCGCGGTCAGCCTGCCGCCGGTAGCGGATTGAATGAGCAGGAGCCCCCACTCACCGCCATCGTATTCACGGAGAGGTCGCCCGAACGGGTCGCGCGGCCGCGGATAAGCTGGCGCTTGGGCAAGTCCCCTGCCGAAGAAAGGAATTTTGAATGGCCGCGAATGCGCCCGCCTTCGATGTCGGCGATTACGTCGTTTACCCCAAGCACGGCGTCGGCCGTGTGGTCGAGCTGCAGAAGGAAGAAATCGCCGGAATGCAGCTCGAACTCTACGTCCTGCGCTTCGAAAAGGAGCGCATGACGCTGCGCGTGCCGGTGAACAAGGTCGAATCGATCGGCATGCGCAAGCTGTCGAGCGACAAGACACTGAAGGAAGCGATGGAGACGCTCAAGGGCAAGCCAAAGGTCAAGCGCACGATGTGGTCGCGCCGCGCCCAGGAATACGAGGCCAAGATCAATTCGGGCGACCTGGTGTCGATCGCCGAGGTGACCCGCGACTTGTTCCGGCCGGAAGACCAGCCCGAGCAGAGCTATTCGGAGCGGCAGATCTTCGAGGCGGCCTCGAGCCGTCTCGCCCGCGAGCTGGCGGCGATGGAGAAGACCGACGAGCCGACCGCGCTCGAAAAGATCCTCGGCGTGCTGCGCAAGTACGCGCCGCAGTATTACGACAACACCGAGGACGCCTGAGATCTCTCTCGCACACCTCTAGGACGATCGAAGGGCCGCCCGGATCGGGTGGCCCTTTCCTTTTCCGGCTTGGTCGAAGCCGGTTGGCCGTTCGTCGATAGGCGGTCTCCATTTGTGGCCTGGCGCTACATCTGTAGCGAATACGCCCCTCACGGAGATCACCGATGGCAACTCTGAAATCATCCTTCGCCCCCTTGAACTGGGCCGTCTGCGCAGCCGCGATCGCCACCGCGCTGCCGGGGCTGGCACAACCGGCCGCGACCGCGCGCAGCTATCGCGTGGGAGCCTTCGACAGCGTCGCCGCGGCGGGACCGCCGCTGGTCATTGTCCACGTCGGCGGGGCGCCGGCGGTCCGAGCAGAGGGGCCGGCCGATGCGCTCGACAAGATGGAGGTCGTCGTGGAACACGGAGCGCTGCAAATTCGCCCGCGTCGCGAATTCCGCGATCACATCGACTGGAACAGCCTGAGGCGGGCTACCTTCACGGTGACCGCGCCGCGCCTGAGCGCGGCTTCCGTCGCAGGATCGGGCGACATGCGCGTCGATCGAGTCGAGGGCGACCGGTTCGTCGCCTCGGTTGCCGGTTCGGGCGATCTCGACATCGCCACACTGCGCGTCGGGCGGGCCAACTTCAGCGTGGCCGGGTCGGGCAACCTCACCGCGCGCGGCAGCGCTGGCCGCGCCGACGTCTCCGTCGCGGGCTCGGGCAATGTGCGCACGCGCGGCGTCGCCACGCGCAGCGCCTCGATCAGCATTGCCGGCTCGGGCGACGCCGAACTGACGGCCGAGGACACGGCCAGCGTTTCGATCATCGGCAGCGGCACCGCGGAAATTGCCGGCCGAGCGCATTGCACCGTCAGCCGCATCGGCTCCGGCCAGGCCCATTGCAACGCCTGAGAGGCAGTCTGCCAAACGGCGACCGGCCTCGACGAAGGCGATTGAGCCGCGGCCTCCCGTCGTGTATTAGCGGCCTAATACACGAATGAGAGGAGGACCCACCATGGGCTTCAAGCATATCCTCAAGGCCGTCGGTCCGGTCGTCGCACTGGCCATCGCCGGAAGCCTCGCGGGCTGCGGCGAAGGCGACGTCAGGCTCAACGGCAAGGAAGGTGTGCCGCTTTCCGAACTCGATCTGTCGGGCGAGGCGCCGAGCGAAGTCATCCTGCTCGGGCCGGACAAGGTCGACATCCGCGACGGCGAGAAGCTGGCGATCGAGGTCGAGGGGAGCGACGACGCCAAGGAGCGGATGCGCTTCGTGCTCGCCGACGGCTCGCTCGGCATCCTGCGCGATAAGTCACACTGGAACGATGGCGGCACGGCGACCGTGGTCGTCACCATGCCTGCGGCGGCCAAGCTGACGGTGGCCGGATCGGGCCTGATGAGTGCCGCATCGGTCTCTGACCGGCCGGAGATCAACGTGCTCGGCTCGGGCACACTCGACTTGCCGAGCGTCGCCGCGGCCAGGATGGAAGTGAACGTCGCCGGATCCGGCACTCTTAACGCGGCCGGATCGGCCGACAGCCTCGAGCTAAACGTCATGGGCAGCGGAACCGCCAGCATGGCCGCGCTCAAGGCCGCGAAGGCGAGCATCAACGTCGCCGGCTCGGGCAACGCGACGTTCGCCTCGGACGGCGATGTCGACGCCAACATCATGGGCTCGGGCAACGTGACCGTGAAAGGCCGCGCTCGCTGCAGGGTCAAGACGATGGGCTCGGGCAGCCTGGTCTGCGAGGACGAGGGCGGGAATGTCGGCAAGGCCGCCTGAGCGCGGTCCGAGGCGTTCTCGCACCGCCGCGCAGCACCGCAATCTCGCGAAGCTGTGCGCGGTTAGGCTTGGCCATTGGCGTGGTCGGCACGGTGGTGACGGCGACGCAGGATTCCGGCCTGGCCGCTGTCAGCGGCGGGAGCGGCCAGCGCGCCTATAACGTCAGCGGCTTCGAGGGCGTCTCCGCGACGGGCTCGGCCGATGTCGAAGTGTCGGTGGGGCCGGCATTCTCGGCGCGTGGCACCGGCAGCGCCGGCGCGCTCGACCGCTACGAATTGGTGGTCGAGAACGGCATGCTGAAGATTCAGCCGAAAAGGTCCGCCTGGTGGGGCCAATTCTGGTCCGGCTCGCGCGGCGCGACCTTTTATGTGACGCTGCCCCAGCTCTCTTCCGCCACCCTGGCCGGATCGGGCGACATGAAGATCGACAAGGTAAGTGGGCCGAAGTTTGCCGCCGACCTTCAGGGCTCGGGCCATTTGGAGGTCGCGGCGCTGGCGGTCGACCAGGTCCAGCTCTCGCTTGCCGGATCGGGCGACATGTCGGTCAGCGGCAGGGCCGGCAACGCGCGGGTTTCGGTCGCCGGGTCGGGCGACATGGAGGCGTCGGGCCTGTCCAGCACCACCGCGGATGTCGCGATCTTCGGCTCGGGCGACGTGGCCATCACGGTCGCGAATGCCGCCAATGTCTCCGTCGCCGGCAGCGGCGACGTCTCGATCGGCGGCTCGGCGCACTGCAATGTGTCGCGCAGCGGCAGCGGAGATGTGACCTGCCCGTCGTGAGTCGGGCCGTACCAAACGGATTCACGCGCTCGCAATCTCCCGCTATCTATCGCGCAGGCGAGGAGTGCGGCGGATGCGAGTTCATTGGCAGCAGATGGTCACGGTCGGATTGGCACTCGCGCTGCAAGGTTGTTTAGCCAAGACCGCGCTCGACGTGGCTACCACGCCGGTCAAGGTCGCCAGCAAAGCCGCCGACCTGGCGACCACCAGTCAGGCTGAGGCGGACCAGAACCGCGGCCGCGAGCTGCGCAGGCGGGAGGAAAGACTCGGCAAGCTCGAGCGACAATACGACACCCAAAACAAGGATTGCGTGAAAGGCTACGATAATGCCTGCGAGGCGGCGCGCGCGACTTACAACCAGATCCAGGAGCTGTTGCCCACGGTCCCTGTCGAGCCGAAGCGTTAGGCGGCGGCGCGGCGCAGCCGGTCGTTGATCGCAACCCCGATGCCGAGCTCAGGGATTGTCGTCACCGCGATGCGCGGCCGATTCGAGGCCGCCGCTTCGTGGAGGCAGGCGTAAAGCCGCGCGGCAGCTTCGGCCAGATCGCCAGCTGGTGATAGCGAGCAATCGCCGGCAATGTTGTCGAACCCGATCAGGAATTCGTCAGCTTCCGCCAGCTGGGCCCCGAGCCGCACCGGTTTGCCTGGCGAATAATGCCGCGCGAGTTGTCCGGGCGCTTCGATGCGCTCCGCCGTGGCTGGCATGGCGTCACCCAACAATGCGGCCACGGCGGGTTCGGCAATCGGTCCCGGACGGAGCAGCTGCCAGCCGGTTTCGCGCAGAGCCACGATGGTGGATTCGATCCCGTCCGCACACACTCCGCCGTCGAGCACCGCCGGCGCCTCTTGGCCGAACGAAACCCGCACATGCTCCGGCGAGGTCGGGCTCACTCCGCCGCTGCGGTTGGCCGATGGTGCGGCCAGCGGCAATCCGACCTTACCCAGCACCGCCTGCATCAACGGATGCGCCGGCATTCTCAAGGCTATGGTCGGCAAGCCGGCCGTGACGGCCGGGACAACCGGAGCACCATCCCGCAAAGGCACAACGAGCGTCAACGGACCCGGCCAGAAGTGCATTGCCAGCAGCTCGGCGCGCTCATCCAGCAATGCCAATTGTCCGGCTTGCCGAAGGCTCGCCACATGGACGATCAGCGGGTTGAATTCCGGCCGGCCCTTGGCCCGGTAGATCGCCGCGATGCCGGCCTCGGTGTCCGCCCTTGCGGCGAGGCCGTAGACCGTCTCGGTCGGCAGCGCGACGTTTCCCCCTGCCAGGAGGATTTCGGCGGCTCGGGCAATTCCCGCATCGTCGGGGGGGAGGATCATGCGCGCCGCGCTACACGCCTCGGCCTGCAGGCGCTATCCTGCGTATGCGTGGGGACCTTGAAGCGCGGCGGGTTAAACGATGCGCAGGCAATGCTTGACGCGGACGAGGTGGCCGGGTGAGGCACGGCCGATGACCGAGCCGGACAATCCCCTGAACCGAATCGCCGAAACGCTGCGACTCCTGGCGCCGGCGCCCCGAATCGCGACTGATTGGTTGGCCGCGCCCGCCTATCTGTGGATTGGCACCGAGGGGCGCCCGATCGACTGGATCGAGGCGCCGCCGCTCGCGTTGCTCAAGGGCATCGATCGGCAAAAGGACGCGGTGTGCGAGAATATCGCGCGCCTCGCCGCCGGCCATGCGGCACACGACATGCTGTTATGGGGCGCGCGTGGCATGGGCAAGTCGGCGCTGGTGCGCGCCGCGGTGCTGGCGGCGCAGGAGCAGGCGCCCGATCGCCTCGCGCTGATCCAGGCCGGCACGGATGCGCTCGACACGCTGCCTCAATTGTTCGCTCAGCTCCGCCAGACCGAGCGCAATTTCTTGGTCTACATCGACGACCTGGGGTTCGCCGAGGACGACACCCACGGCCCGCGTCATTTGCGCAGCTGGCTCGACGGCGGAATCGAGGCGCGGCCGGGGAACGTGCGGCTGGCCGTCACCTCCAACCGGCGGGCGATCGTGCCCCGGCAGATGTCAGAGCAGGACGATCCGATCAATCCGCGCGATGCAGTCGACGACCGGCTGGCGCTGGCCGATCGCTTTGGTCTGACGCTCGGCTTCCATGCTTGCTCGCAGGACGAATACCTCGAGATCGTCCGAGGTTACGCGGCCGAGCACGAGCTCGCCTGGGACGAGGCGGAAGCGCTCGAGTGGGCCAAACGGCGGGGCGCCCGCTCGGGACGGGTCGCCTGGCACTACGTCGTCGAGCTTGCCGGCCGCGCGGGCAAGCGAATCTGAGCGGCTATTTCCCCGCAGGTGTATTCCGTGTCGAGAGGCCGCCTGATTGCGGCATCGCACCCGGTTGCAGGTCGGCGGGCGGGTGCTCGAAAGCATCGGCCGGATTGGAATTGAGCTCGCGCAGCGGCGGCAGGCTCTTCCCAGTGCTCGCCTGCGGGGCGGCCGATGGCCTGGCCCCGGGCGCGGTGACCCGCCAGATGATGCCCGCCGTGTCATCGCTCACCAGCAACGCGCCGGTCTTGTCCCATGCCACCCAGGTGGGCCGGCCGTGGGTTTTCCCATCACCGGCGAGGAAGCTCTTGAGCACGATGACCGGCTTGCCGGTCGGATTGCCGAGTTTGTCGAACGACACGTAAATGACGTCATAGCCCGACGGCGGCTTGCGGTTCCACGAACCGTGCCGAGCGATGAACGCTCCTTGGGCGAATCTATCGCCCATCGTCGTGCCTGCCCGGGTGAAGACCAGCCCGAGCGCCGCGACATGAGGCCCGAGAGCGTATTCGGGACGACGGGTGTACGAGGTGAGGAAGTCGGGCATCGGCGCGGTCACCCGATCGTCGACCTTGTCCTTCCAGTAGACCCACGGCCAGCCGTACTGCACGCCGATCGGAACGTTCGTCAGATAATCGGGCGGGACGTCGGAGCCGAGCTGGTCGCGCTCGTTGACCGTGGTCCACAACTCGTCGCTCCACGGGTTCCAGGCGAGACCGTTGGGATTGCGCAATCCGGCGGCAAACTGGCGGTGGCTGCCGGTCTTGAGATCGATTTCGTAAATCGCCGCGCGGCCTTGCTCAGCCTGGATGCCGCCTTCGCCGATGTTGGAGGCCGAACCGACGGTGACGTAAAGCTTGGAATTGTCCGGGCTGAGCAGGAGATTGCGCATCCAGTGGTTGCCGCCGGACGGCAGGTCCATGATCTTGGTCGGCGGCCCGGCGATCGCCATGTCGCCGGGCTTGTAATCGTAGCGCAGCACCGCGTCGGTGTCCGCCACGTAGAGCTTGCCGTCGGCCCAGGCGATGCCCCCCGGCGAATTGAGGTCGCTGCGCAGCACGGCCCGGGTCTCGGCCACGCCGTCGCCGTTGGCGTCGCGCAACAGGACCAGCTTGTTTGGCGAGGGCACGTCGGCGCCCGCCTCGCGGAACAGGAACTTGGCGACGAGATTGGTCAGCCCGCCTCCCGCGATGACCCGGCTCGGGGGCGAATTGGTCTCGGAAACGAGAATATCGCCGTTCGGCAGCGAATACATGACCCGGGGATGCTCGAGCCCGACGGCGAAGCGAGTCACCACGAGGCCAGGAGCAGCACCCGGCGCTTCGTTCGCGGCCCAGCCGACGGGCGTTGCGATGCGGACCGTCGGGATCGTCTGGGCATCCGGTTCATGGAGCTTGGGATCGGTTCCGGTGACGTCGGCCACGCTGAAATCGGCCTGGTCGCCGCGCAACACCCACCAGGCGGCGACGGCGAGGACGAGAATGAGCACCACGAGCGCGATGCCGATTTTCTTGAGGATTCCCATGCCCGCTTCGATAAGCCAGCCGCGGGCTTGCGGCAATGCCGCAACCGACCTAGCGCAGGTGCGATGTACGGCCTTTCCGTCGATCCCGCGCAGCCCAAGCCGCAATTTTACCGCGAACTCGTCACCGCGGCCGACGCGCTGACCGCGGGCGAGAGTGACGGCATCGCCAACATGGCCAACGTCGCCGCGCTGCTGTGGCAGCTCGTGCCCGAGCTCAACTGGGCCGGGTTCTATCGCGCGATCGGCGAAGAGCTAGTGCTTGGGCCCTTCTGCGGAAAGCCGGCATGCATCCGCATCGCCTGGGGCCAGGGCGTGTGCGGGACGGCCGCTGCCACGGGTGAGAGCCAGCTGGTGGGAAACGTCAATGATTTCTCCGGCCACATCGCGTGCGACGCCGACAGCCGATCGGAACTGGTCGTGCCGGTGATGCGCGACGGGGCGGTGATTGCCGTGATCGACCTCGATGCGCCCCGGACGGCCCGGTTCGATGAGGACGACCGGGCGGGCATCGAAGGGCTCGCGCACATCATCGCCAGCCGAATCTGACCGACCCGAAACGGGACATGGTGCGCACGGGCTTTGGCGGGGCTCGGATGGCAATGGTAGCTTTCCGGTTAACGCGCAGATTCTCACAGGGGATCCGACGATGACACGCCATTGCCTCGCTTACGTTGCCGCAGCCGCCCTGACCGCGGCCGCCGCGCCCGCCTTCGCCCAGGCCGGGCCGCCTCCGCCCGGCGCGATGCCGCCGGGTCCGCCACCCGGTTGGGTTGATCCCCAGGCGCCGCAATATCCGGGTCCGGACGGGATGCCTCGAGAGGGTTACCGCCACGGCCCGGACGGAGATGGCCCCGACCATGCCGGCGTGCCGTTTCGCCACCCGCTCCCGCCTGGAGCTTATCCGGACGGGCCGGGACGCTATCCGCCCGGTCCCATGATGCACGGGCCGATGCCCTGGGGCGGACCCGGCCCTTCCTATGGCGGCTATGGCTATGCCTATCAGTACGGCGCAGGCCCGGCGACGTGCGGCTGCGCGGCCCTGCCTCCGGTCATGTGGGTGCCGGTGCCGGTCGAAACGCGCTATCGCTATTCCGCGCCGATCCGGCACGAAAGGGAGATCGTCCAGGAACGCGTGGTCCGCGAAAGGGTGGTCGAGACCAGGACCGTTCCGGTCAGGCGCGAAGCCAAATACGTGAAATCCGCGCCGCACCCGAAGTACACCAAGGATAAGGTCGTCCGGACCACCAAGTAATCCGACGCTCGCCGGATCAGGGCGAACCGCCGGCCGGCGGGCCGATCCGGAGCGCGGCCACCTGACTCGCGCGCAAGCGAATCACGCCGAGTTCGGCATCGGTCTTTTCCTCTGACAGAGAGGCGGTCTTGCCGGTATCGCCAGCGGCGCCGAGCGCCCGGGCGCTGGCTGCCGAGAGGCGCACGCTGTAGTGGCCGTAGGGCACCCGCTCGAACAGGAAGTACCCGTCGTACTCTGTGAGGGTGGTCGAAACGACCTTGCCGTTCTGGTCGAGCAGTTCAAGGTCAACGCCGGCACTCGGCGTATCTTCGATGCTGTGCAACTCGCCCTCGATCTCGCCCGTGGGCGCGACGCCGATCTCGAGCTTGGCCGGGGCGCCCGGGCGCGGCGTCACCACGACACCGTTGTTGATTGGCACCAGGAATGGGTCAGGCAGCGTGGATTCGTCGATCCCGATGACCACTTTCTCGTAGGGATTGAGGTCTTCGACCACGGCGTGGCCCTTCTTGTCCGTCGGACTGGACGAGCCATACTGCCCGGCGGTTATGCCGACACCCGCGAGCGCCTCTTCGCCAGGCGAGCGGACGCCGTCGCCATTCTTGTCAAGATAGACGGAGACCGCGGCCTCCCCACGCTCGGCGAGCTTGTTGTTCGAGAACCGCACCCCGTGCCCGAACGGATCGGGGCTGAAGCTGAAGGTCAGCCCCAGGTTGGCGCCTATTCCGCCATGGGTGTCGGCGGTGGCCCCGACCGTGAGCGCCAGCCTGCGGAACTCGCGGACGTAAGCGGCCTGGAAGGTGGTCAGTTTACGCAGCGCCTCGTATTGGGCATCGACACGCAAGTCCGACCGGTCGGTGAGGGTCTTCTCGACGGTCAACTGCGCGTTGTCCAAACCTGTGCGCCGGCCGCTGAGGCGATAGCTTGCGCTCCCTCTAAGCGACAGGCCAAGAAAGTGGGTGTTGGCGAGCATCGCGATGCTCGTGCCTTCATCGTCGAGCGAACCGCCGGATACGCTCTTGTTGGTGATTGCGGCCGTCAGCGAAAGGCGCGGGAAGATGATCGACGCCCGCGCTAACCATTCGTTAACCATTTGCCCGTCGGTGCGAACGGTTCGCTTGAATCCGAGAGCCACCGGCACCACGCGGCGACCCGAGCCGAGGACATCCTCGATCTCGAGGTTCTGTTCGGAGCGCTCCCCGTCCGGCACCTCACCGCTGGCGAAGCTGCCGTCGAGGAAGAAGCCCTCCGCGGTGATGTTGAGCTTGCCGATTCGGCCCAGCGCGGTGGCTCGGTAGGCGCGACCCGCGCCGAATTCCTGCGACGCGGTGAGGTCGAACAGCACCGGCCCGAGCGCCCTCTGGACGTCGAGCTCGCCATAATTGCGTTGCCGGCCTTCGTAGACCAGCGATTCCGCGGTCGCCCCCAGGACTGTCCGGTCGTCGAGGCCATATTGGGTTCCAAACCCGTATTGCCAGCCGCCGTCGAGCGCACTGGGTGGGCCATGAAAGTCGATCAAATCGTGGTTCCGCTGGATGATGCCGGCCCAATACTCGAGCTTGCCGGGCGCCACGGCGCCATAGCCGACCGGAATCGTCTGCTTTTCACGCCGGACCTGCCCTTGCGGTCCATAGAGAACGACTTCGAGATTGTTGTCGCCGTACACCAGGTCGACATCGAACTGGTAGCGCCCGTCAGGCGTGTCGCTCTGGAAGGCCAGCAGCTGCCCGTTGCGGTAGAGCTCGGCGTCCCAACCGAGCGGCAGCGCGCCGCGCAGGACGGTCTTGCCGAAACTGCTCGAACGGTTGAGCGGGCGGTTGCTGATGAAGGCCCCTCGGCCGATCCCGTCGGCGGCGGCGAGGTTGCCGGGATAGAGCTCGACATCGCCGACCGCCGCCTGAGTGGCCTTGAGCGGCCCCAGCATGTGTCCCTCTGGATCGTTGCGGAAGGCCCGCACGCGAAGCGTATCCGGAGCGCCCTGCGAATCGGACGCCAACCGCGCATCGACGCTCGCTCCGGCGACCTCGCCGCTGGCGTAGACCTGGTAGCGGGCGTTGAGCCCGCTGCCACTGGCGCCGTTGCCGCGCGCGAACCCGAAGTCGACGATCGCATCCACCGACGGTGTCCGCCACGCGCGGTAAGGAACGTTCATGTGGGGAAGATCCGCCAGATTGAACGTTTTCTGGCCCTGAAGTCGCGCCGCACGACTTTTGCGCTCGATCGCCTCCATGAATGGCAGCGGCTTCTCGCTGTCGAGCTGGAGCACGGATTCGTAGAGATTGGGTGTCAGGCTCGCCCCGAGCCAGCTGGCGAGGCTTTTCGTGTCGATGCACCAGCCTTCCGGCGTATCATAAATCTCGCCGGCCTTGATCGGGCGCTCATTGTTCACGATTTGTACCGTATTTTTCTCGCGGTCGAGGGTGAAGGTCTGGTCCTCCGCGAAAAGCCAACCAGTTGCGCGGCGCGACTTCTTGTCCAGTCGCACCGGCAGATCGAGGGCCAGGATAATGTCGCCGAAATCGACGCACACACCGCCGTTCGCGAGCTGGTAGCCGCGCAACTCGTTGTGCATGCGGTATTTCTTCACCTGCAGCTGGAGGATAACCTGGTCGTCTTCGGTTGGCGCCTTGACGCCGCCCGACTGCGCGATGGCCGTTCCGCCAGCTCCCAGCGCGAGAAAGGCCGCCGCGGCAAGCGCGACGGCCTTGCGGCCGAAATTCTGGAACGGCGACATGATTGCCGGCTCAGGCTGCTATCCGCGAGACCTAGCCGAGCACCGTGTCGATGGAGGCGATCAGCGCGGCGCCGTTTTCGTTTGGCTCACGATATTCGACGCGGACGGGGCCTTTCATGGCCGCTTCCTGCTGTGGCGTAATCCCAAACGAGGCATGGCGAAGGTTGATTTCCGGGTAGACGCCGATGCCTCGGGCGATGAACACCGGGTCCTTGGCTCCCCTGGGATAGACCAGCAGATCGCCATAGACAGATTCGGTGCCGGAGCGGCTCATGTCGACCTCGAACTCGTCTCCCTTTGGGCTGTGCACGATGTGCGGATTGGCCAACGCGGCCTTCACGGTCAGCTCGCCCTTGCGCACGATGATCGGCATCACGATGCCGTAGATCGGGATCAGGTTGATCGAGATGCCATTCGAGCCTGCCGGCGCCTCGGCGACCGGATGGACCTTGGGCAGGGCGGCAAAAGCCATGTGCACTCGGTACTCACCATCGGGCAGGTCAGCGCCCGGGCGAACACTGATCCGAATCGACTGCGGCTGTGAGGGCGGCAGCGTGACGCGCCGGGGAGCGTAGCGGATAATGTCGAGGGCGGCCTTTTCGGTCGCATTCGCGTCTGCTTCCGCGACCGGGTCCAGGTCGCCATCTGCATTCATTCGCCGCAACTCGAGCGTGATCCGATAGGTTTCGGCCTCGTTGCCCGTGTTCGAGAGGATGACCTCGCCTCCGCGACGCCCGTCGAGCACCAGGCGCGTCGGGGCGATCAGCAGGTTGCCCTGAGCGGCTCCGGCGCCAGGCGTCAGCAGCGCAGCGGCCGCCAATCCGGCAACCGCTATCTTGGAAATGGTCTGAAAAGACATGCCCTTGCGGCGCATGATGCGGTTCCCCTTCCCTGGCCTTCCCCCTTATGGAAAAGCGCGTAGTCGTTATCAGTGGGTTAGGAGATCTCGGTTAATTCGGCGTAAACCGTGCAAGGCAGGGCCCAAAAGAAACGCCCCCGCGCCGGTGGCGCAGGGGCGGAGGCCGATGGCCGCGGCGCATGGAGCGCCGGGCCTGGTCGATCAATTGTAGGCGACGTTGACAGTCAGCGTGCCGGTGTAGTTGCCGGCCGGCTGGCTGGCGCCCACGGCAAGCGATCCGCCCACGGTGAACGAAGCCGTGCCGGTGCCGCTAAGCGTGGCGGTGTCGGCGGTCAGGCTGGTCTTGAACGCGCTCGCGGTCATCGTGTCGCTGGCGGCGTCCGTCAGCGTCTCCGAAGCGTTGTTGAAGCGCACGTACACGGTCGCGTTGTTGGCGCCGACGATGTTGAAGGTCGGGGCGTTGGTCGTACCGCTGCAAACCAGCGAAGCCGGGCACGTGCGCGAACCGTCGGGCGCAACAACCACGCTCGCGGCGCTGGCGCCGGGGGCGATGGTGGCAAAGTCGAGAGTGTTGTCCGCTGGATCCACAGCAACCGACAGCGCGCTGAGAATGGTGGCCGAAACGTTGGCCGAATCCTGCGTCGCGGCTTGCGCACCCGACGCGATGCCGAACGAAGCCACGACGGCTCCCACGGCAGCGTAACGAAGAAGTTTGCTCATTATCTGGTCCCTTCCAAGCATATCTTGTCCCGCGAGATAACCCCGCCGAACGGGCCCATTTTTGGCCTCGTTCGCGGTCCCGTTTACGCTGGGGTTTGTTCAGGCTTGGTGGGTGAGCTTGGTTAACGACTACGGGGTTTCCCTTAAGGGTTTCGACCGCAAAAAGGCTATCATTCAAATGGATGCGCCGGTGAGACGCTGGCAAATCAAATCGAGCTGGTCGAGCGTTCGATAACGAATCGTCACCGCGCCGGAGCGCGGATCGGCATCGGTAGCGATTCGCACGCTGAGCCCGAGGAACTCTTCGAGATGGTTCTGGACCGCGGCGATGTCGGCATCCGGGGGCGAATCCTGCGGCGCCCGCGCCTGGCGCCGACCGGTCCCGGCCTTGTCGCGCCGAACCAGCTTCTCGACTTCGCGGACCGAAAGTCCCTCGGCCGCAACTCGATCGGCCAGCGCGCACGCCTCGGGATGCCCGATCAGCGCGCGCGCGTGGCCCATGTCGAGCCGCCCCGCCGAGAGGTGGTCGAGCACCCCCTCGGGCAAGTCCAGCAGGCGCTGCATGTTGACGACGTGGCTGCGCGACTTGCCGACCAGTTGCGCGACGGTGATCGGCGGGTATTCCTCGCCCAGGCGCTGGAAGGCGCGCGCCTCCTCCACCGGGTTGAGGTCTTCGCGCTGGATGTTCTCGATCAAGGCGATCGCCGTCACATCGCGTTCTTCAAGCTCGCGGATTATCGCCGGGATTTCATGGAGTTGGGCCCTCTGGGCAGCGCGCCAGCGGCGTTCGCCGGCGACTAGCTGGTAGCGCCCTTCCGTCAGCGGGCGCACAATGACCGGCTGGATCACGCCGCGCCGGGCGATCGACGCGGCCAACTCGTCGAGCGCGGCTTCGTCGAAGTGCCGGCGCGGCTGGTCCGGATGCGGCTCGATCGAGGCTAGCGGCAGGCTCGCCAGGCCGGCAGCGCGCGGCCCGATGTCGGCAACGGCCCCGGCCACCTGCGCGGGCGTCACCAGCGGTTCCTCCCGGCGCGCCTCGCCGAGCAGCGCGCCGAGGCCCCTGCCGAGCTTGCGGCGCGGGGCGCCCTTGGCGGCGGTGTCTTCCTGGGCGCTCATGCGGCCTTCCTTTCCTGTGGCAGGCGGCGGATCAGTTCGCGCGCCAGGGCCATATAGGCGCGACTGCCGGCGCACGAGGTATCGTAGACCAACGCCGGCAGCCCGTGACTCGGCGCTTCGGACAAACGGACATTGCGCGGGATGACCGACTCGAACACCAGGTTGCCGAGGCATTCGCGCACGTCGTCGGCGACCTGATCGGTCAGCCGGTTGCGGCGATCGAACATCGTCAGGGCGATGCCGATGATCCCGAGATCGGCGTTGAAGCGCTCCTGTACGCGCTCAACCGTTTGTAATAGCTGGCTTAATCCTTCAAGCGCGAAGAACTCGCACTGCAGCGGTACGAGCAGGGTGTCGGCTGCGGTGAGGGCGTTGAGCGTCAGCAGGCCGAGCGACGGCGGGCAGTCGATGAAGCAGATATCGTGACCATGATGCCCCGACAGCGCGGTGCGCAGCCGTTGAGCCCGGTCTTCTTCGGCGACCAGCTCGAGCTCGGCGCCGCTGAGGTCCACCGTAGCCGGTAGTAGCTCGAGATTGGGGATAGACGTGGGAAAGGTGCATTCGTCGATCGAGAGCCCTTCGAGCAGCAAATCGTAGCTCGTCTGGGTGCGATGGGCGCTTTTCAGGCCAAGGCCGGTGGACGCGTTGCCTTGCGGATCGAGATCGAGCAGCAGCGTCTTCCAGCCCGTCGCCGCCATCGCGGTGGCGATGTTGATCGCCGTGGTGGTTTTGCCCACCCCACCCTTCTGGTTGGCGATCGCGATCGAGATCATGCGCTTGCCGGCCGTCCTGTTCCAGTAACTATTCCCGCCTCGGAATCGGTGACCGAGTGTTCCACGTGAAACATCCGGGCCGTATGCGGCGGAAGACTCGCCAATTCTTGCACGGCGGACCGCCCTTTCGGCAACAGCCACAAGGTTTCGTGTGTGGAAAAACGGGCGGATAGAGCCAGGAGTTTCGCGAGTGGAGCGAATGCGCGCGCGGAGATCACGCCCGCCGCGAAGCTTTCCGCATGTTCCAGTCTTTTACCGACAACCCGGCACTTCGGCAGACCGAGCTCGCCCGCTGCGCGAATCAGCCAGTCGACACGCTTCTTGCGCGACTCGACCAGGACGACCTCAAGATCGATCCGCGCAGCGGCGACGACCAAGCCGGGAAACCCCGCTCCGGTGCCAAGATCGAGCCAGGGCCCCGTTTCACGTGGAACATGTCTTAATAGCTGGGCGCTGTCCGCCAGATGACGCAGCCAGATCGAACTCTCGCTGGCCTTGGCGATCAGGTTCTGGCGCGCGTTTTCCTCTGCAACCATCGTCGCCAACCGCTCCAGGCGCGCCATCCCGGCCGAAT
The DNA here is from genome assembly GCA_025450635.1 of Croceibacterium sp. GTDB lineage: Bacteria > Pseudomonadota > Alphaproteobacteria > Sphingomonadales > Sphingomonadaceae > Croceibacterium_B. The sequence goes on from JANWHA010000002.1 coordinate 53,712, forward strand.
CGGTGAGCGTGACGCAGAAGGCGCGTGCGTCGTCCTCGTTCACCAGAGTCATGCTGCTTCGACGCTCCGCCGCGCGTGCACGAGGATCGCCGCCAGCGCCGCCGGCGTGACCCCGCGGGCGCGCCCAGCGTCGGCAAGTGTGGCCGGCTGTGCCGCCTCGAGCCGCTCGACCATCTCGCGCGAGAGACCGGGGACAGCGGCATAGACCAGATGGCCGAGCGGGACGGCGGCGCTCGCCCGCATGTCGCGCAGCTCGGCCTCCTGGCGCTCAAGATAAGGCGCGTAGATCGCGTCTTCGGTCATCTCCCCCGCCAGGTCGCTCGCGATGTCCAGGTCTTTGCCAAGCCAGCGGGAAAGCTCCGCGAGCGGCACGTCGAAGCGGAGCCACTCGGCCAGCGTCTTGCGCCCCGCGTCGCGGCGAATATCAAGGCCGGCGTCAGCCAGATCGGTCGCCGACAGCTCGCGCGCGAGGGCCCCTTGCCAAGCGTGGCGCCCGCACTCACGCCGCTCGAACCATTGCCGCCGTTCCTCGCCGACGCAGCCGGCGTCGATCGCCAGGGGCGTCAACCGGGTCGACGCGTTGTTTGCGCGCAGGCGCAGACGATACTCCGCACGGGCTGTCAGCATGCGATAGGGTTCGCTCACGCCGTGGAGGGTAAGGTCGTCGACCATCACGGCCATGTACGAGTTCGCCCGGTCGAGCGGCGCCGGCTCGCGTCCGAGCGTGCGCGCGGCAGCGTGCATCCCGGCGATCAGTCCTTGGGCCGCCGCTTCCTCGTATCCGGTGGTGCCGTTGATCTGCCCGGCGCAGCAAAGCCCCGGAACCGCGCGCAGCTCCAGGCCGCGCGTCAGCGCGCGCGGGTCGATGTGGTCGTACTCGACCGCGTATCCGGGCACGGCCATCTCCACTCGCTCGAGCCCTGCCATCGTGCGCAGCATTGCCACTTGCACCTCGGCCGGCAGCGAGGTGCTGATGCCGTTGGGATAAACGAAGTGGGTCGCCAGCCCCTCGGGTTCGAGGAAGACTTGATGCCCGTCGCGATCGGCGAAGCGGTGGATCTTGTCCTCGATCGACGGACAATAGCGTGGCCCCGCCGCCTCGACCGCGCCGGTGAACAGCGGCGATCGGTGAAGATTCGCGCGAATGATGGCGTGGCTGCGCTCGTTGGTGCGAGTGATCGCGCAAGACAGCTGCGGATTGGCGCGCTGCGGGGTCCGCGGCGACATGGTCCACGGATCCTCGTCGGACGGCTGCTCCGGCAATCGCGCCCAGTCGATCGTGCGCCCGTCGAGCCGTGGCGGCGTGCCCGTCTTGAGCCGCGCCATCGGCAAGTCCGCCTCCCGCAGCTGGACCGCCAGTCGCCGAGCGGAATTCTCGCCGATACGGCCGCCGTCGAAGCGCTCCTCGCCGCGGAACAGGCGCCCGCCGAGGAAGGTGCCCGTGCACAGAATCACCGCCGCGGACCGCAGTTCGGTCCCGTCGCCCAGGCGCAGGCCCGCGACGCGGCCGCCTTCGAGAATGAGCTCCGCGGCCTCGCCCTCGATCTGCGCAAGCCCTCGTTGCGCGGCCAGCATGCGCTGGATCGCCGCCTTGAACAGCGCCCGGTCCGCCTGCACGCGCGGGCCCCACACCGCTGCGCCCTTCGAGCGGTTGAGCATGCGGTAGTGGATAGCCGCCGCGTCCGCGGCGCGGCCGATCAAGCCGTCGAACGCGTCGACTTCGCGCACGAGGTGGCCCTTGCCGAGGCCGCCGATTGCCGGATTGCAACTCATCGCGCCGATTGTTGCCAGGTCGAATGTGACGAGCGCGGTGCGCGCGCCCATGCGCGCGGCCACGGCGGCGGCCTCACAGCCAGCGTGTCCGCCCCCGACGATGATGATGTCGAACTCGCGCATGACGTCGCCGATAGGACTCGCCGCTTCAGCGGTCAAAGCTTGCGTGGCGTTCCACGTGAAACACTCATTTGCCGATGCAGAAGCGCCCGAACAACGCGTCGAGCATGTCTTCGGTCGCGGCCCGGCCGGTAAGGCGGTCGAAGGCCGTCCGCGCAGTCCGAAGATGCTCGGCGAACACCAGCGGATCGCGAAGCGAAGCGACTTCGCTCAGCGCATTCGCCGCGGCCTGGATCAATTCGCGCTGGCGCCGCACCAGCGCCAGTTCGCCTGGTTTAGGCATTTCCGCCGTTGCTTTCTCGATAAGCGCGTCCTTCAAAGCGTCGATCCCGAAGCCGGTTACGGCCGAAACACACTGCACGGGGGCGCGCTTGAGGACATGGTCTGCGAGATCGTAGCGGGCCTCGATCTCCCATGCCCCCGCCGGTCCCTCGCCTTCGGGTCCGAGCCACAGCACGCAGTCGGCCGCGCCGATTTCGGCGCGGGCCCGCGCGATGCCCAGCTCCTCGATCGGATCGGCCGTCGCCCCACGAAGCCCGGCCATATCAACGAATGTGAACGGCACGCCGGCGAGCGCGACGGAGCGCTCCAGGACATCGCGGGTGGTGCCGGCAATAGGGGTGACGATGGCGGCTGTACGTTCAACTAACACGTTGAAAAGAGTAGACTTCCCCGCGTTTGGTGGACCTGCGAGCGCAACCCTGTACCCTTCGCGCAAGACTTCCGCGCTCGGCGCGGCCAAAGCTTCCCGAAGCTCTCCCGCGAGAGCCGACACCCCGGCGGCGAAATCGACACCCAAGTCGGCGACATCCCCCTCGTCTTCGAAGTCGAGCGCCGCCTCCACCTGGGCCGAAAGGGTCAGCAGCCGCTCTTGCCAGGCGTCAACCTGTCGCGAAAGCCGGCCGCCGGCCATCCCCAGCGCTGCGCGGCGCTGCAATTCGGTCTCGGCGGAGACAAGGTCGGCCAAGCCCTCGACCTGGAGCAGGTCGATCTGCCCGTTAGCGAACGCGCGGCGGGTGAATTCGCCCGGCTCGGCAAGCCTTAACCCGTTGACTTTGCTTAACTCTGAATAGATCGCATCGACGATCGCGCGGCCGCCATGGAGTTGCAGTTCGGCGCAATCCTCGCCCGTTTCCGACTTTGGGCCCGGGAACCACAACACCAGTGCCTGGTCGAGCAGGCTGCCATCGGCGGCCCGCAGACTGGCGAGCTTGGCTTCGCGCGGCCGCGGCAGCTTGCCGCACAGGCGCGTCAGAGCATCACCGGCTTGCGGCCCGCTGATTCGCACCACGGCGATCGCGGCGGGCGGTGCGCCGCTCGAAAGCGCGAAGATCGTGTCCATGGCGACCGCTCGTGGGCCCTACTCGTCGGCCTTCGGCGCCTCGGGTTCGCGCGCCACATTGGCCTTGTTGGCGCCTTCGACGAAGTTCTGGAAGATCTTCAGGCCCATCTGCCCCATCGGCGCGAGTTGCTTGGCGTACTGATCGAGCTGGTCGATGTTCGACACGCCTTTCATCGCCTTAGCCAGGGTCTCGACATAAGCGGCGTTCGCCTTCTCAACGTCGGGCAGGCCCATGAACCGGCGCGCTTCATCCGGCGAGCAATCGATCTCGACATGAATCTTCATCTCATGGCCTTTCGCCAATTTGCCACGCGCTCCCTTCCCGGAACGCGCGCCATTGCGTAGCGTACGGCAAACATACGCGGGGAGAATCCTATATGAGCGAGACCGTCAGCATTTCCACCCTCGACGGCACGGGAGCCTTCGATTGCTATGTCGCGCGGCCCGAGACGTCACCGCGCGCGGCAATTGTCGTCATCCAGGAAATCTTCGGGGTAAATGCCGGCATCCGCCGCAAATGCGACAAGTTCGCCGATGAAGGCTATCTCGCGCTCGCGCCGGACTTGTTCTGCCGCCTCAAGCCGAACGTCGAGCTCGACCCCGACGTCGACGGCGAATTCAAAACCGCGCTCGAGCTGATGGGCCGGTTCGACCAGGACGAGGGCGTGCGCGACATCGAGGCGACCATACGTTACGCTCGGAATTCAGAGGGTTGCGCCAGGGTCGGCGTCGTCGGCTACTGCCTTGGCGGTCGCCTCGCCTACATGACCGCGGCCCGCACCGACGCCGACGCCAGCGTCGGCTATTACGCCGTCGGCATCGACAACCTGCTGCGCGAAAAGCACGCCATCGCCAAGCCGCTGATGCTGCATATCGCCGGGGCGGACCACTTCGTCCCGCCGCCGGTGCAGCAGGCGATGCACGACGGGCTCGACGACCACCCCAAGGTCACCCTGTGGGATTACCCTGGTCTCGATCACGGCTTCGCTACCGAGATCGGCAGCCGCCGGAACGAGGAAGGGGCGGCGCTGGCGGACGAGCGCACCGATGCCTTCTTCGCCGAGCATCTCGCCTGATGCGCAATCTGGCCCCCGTAAGGGCCTCGTCCAACCTGTTCGGGCGCTTCGTTGTGCCGGCGGTGGTGCTCCTGCTGACGATCGGCGCGGCGTGGTGGCCCCCCGCGCGCTGGTCGCTGGTGTTGTGGCTGCCGCTGCTGGCGCTCGCGGCTTACGACTTCTTCCAGGACCGGCACACGTTGTGGCGCAATTACCCGCTCGTCGCGCGAATCCGCTGGGGCATGGAAGACCTGCGGCCCTATCTGCGCAGCTACATCGTCGAGAGCGACCTTGAGGGCCGCCCATTCAACATCGACGAACGCGCGCTCATCTACGCCCGCGCCAAGGGCCAGCTCGACGCGCATCCGTTCGGGACCGAGCTCGACGTTTATTCGGCCGAATACGAGTGGCTTGGCCATTCGATGGCCCCGAACGAAAAGGCGCCCGAAAACTGGCGCGTCGCCGTCGGCAATTCGCAGTGCCGCGCGCCTTACTCCGCCGCCCTGCTCAACATCTCGGCGATGAGCTTCGGTTCGCTGTCGGCCAACGCGATCATGGCGCTCAACAAGGGGGCGGCGATGGGCGGGTTCTATCACGACACCGGCGAAGGCGGCCTGTCGCGCTACCACCGTTCGCACGGCGGCGATCTCGTGTGGGAGATCGGCAGCGGCTATTTCGGCTGCCGCGACGGCTGGGGCCAGTTCGACCCCGCCAGGTTCGCCGATACCGCCCAGATCGACCAGGTCAAGATGGTCGAGATCAAGCTCAGCCAGGGCGCCAAGCCGGGCCACGGCGGCGTGCTGCCGGGGGCCAAGGTCAGCGCCGAGATCGCCGAGGCCCGCGGAGTGGCGCAGGGCAAGGACTGCGTGTCGCCCGCGGCGCATTCGACGTTCTCGACGCCGATCGAGCTGCTCGAATGGGCAGCGAAATTGCGCGAGCTGTCGGGTGGCAAGCCGGTCGGTGCCAAATTCTGCGTCGGCCAGCCGCACGAGGTTTTCGCGCTGATGAAGGCGATGCTCGAGACCGGCATCCGGCTCGATTTCATCACCGTGGACGGCGCCGAAGGCGGCACCGGCGCCGCGCCGATCGAGCTGTCCAACCGCATGGGCATGCCGCTGCGCGAAGGGTTGATCATGGTCAGGAACGCGCTGGTTGGATGCGGGCTCAAGGACGAAACGAAATTGGCTGCGGCCGGCAAAGTTCACTCGGGCGCCGGGATGGCGATGAACTTCGCCCTCGGCGCCGACTGGTGCAACGCCGCGCGCGCCTTCATGTTCTCATTGGGTTGCGTGCAATCGATGCGCTGCCACACCGACACTTGTCCTACGGGCGTGACCACGCAGGACGCCACCCGCCAGCGCGGACTGGTAGTCGAAGACAAGGCCGAGCGCGTCGCCCGCTTCCAGCGTCAGACGCTGATGGGCCTGCGCGAGATGATTATATCGATGGGTCTCAATTCACCTTCGGAGCTGAGGCCGCGGCACGTTCGCGAGCGGCGTGACAGCGTGCGCTCGGACAGCATCGACCACATTTACGCTTTCCTCGAGCCGGGCCAGTTGCTCGAAGCGCCCGGCGAGACGCCGTACGCGCGCCACTGGGACGCGGCGCGCGCGGACAGCTTCAAACCGGCCTTCTGAGCGCCCTCCGGTTACTGGTTCATCGTCGCGAAGAAGTCCTCGTTGCTCTTGGAATCCTTCATCTTGTCGAGGAGGAATTCCATCGCGTCGACGGTGCCCATCTGCATCAGGATGCGGCGCAGGACCCACATCTTGCTGAGCTGGTCCTTGGGCACCAGCAGCTCTTCCTTGCGGGTACCGCTCTTGCCGACGTCGAGCGAGGGGAAGATGCGCTTGTCGGAGACCTTGCGGTCGAGGACGATTTCGCTGTTGCCGGTGCCTTTGAACTCTTCGAAGATCACCTCGTCCATGCGGCTGCCGGTGTCGATCCGCGCCGTGCCCATGACGGTCCACGAGCCGCCCTCCGCAAAGACGCGCGCGGTCCCGACCAGACGCTTG
>JANWHA010000003.1 GCA_025450635.1 Croceibacterium sp.
GCAACGATGCAACGCGGCATAGATCGATGGCCGCCGCGCATCGGCGTGTGCCGACCCCGTCAGGCAAGCGGCGATTAGCAGCGCAGACAGGACCGCACGCAATCCATCACCCCCAGATGTTCTTCTTCGTTGGCGGCTCGCTGGCCCATTTGAGGAAGTCGAAATCGGGCTTCATGCGGATGAACAGGTTGGCGACCGGGGTCAGCAGGCGGGTGACGTGGCCTTTGCCGGTGAGATCCTCGAGATAGACCAGGTCGCCCTTGCCGATCTTCACCTTGGTGCCGTCGGAGACTTCGGCCTCGATGTCGCCGACGACGTTGATGGTGAAAGTCTTGGCCGGCGCCTTGTGCCAATCCTCGACGCCTTGCGCGATCGAGCTGGCGATGACCGACTCCACCGGCAATGGTTTCGGCGAGCCGACCACCTTGACCCGGTTGACGTGCGACACGCCGTGCTCGTCGGCGTAAACGTGGATGACTTCCATGATGCCCGATGGTCCCTTTGCCGGTTCGAGCGGCTTGTCTGCACCGCGAGCCCCGGCGGCGGCAAGGGTGGTCAGCACGGTTCCGGCGGCGAGCACGGTGCGGCGATCGGTCTTCATCTTTGGCGTCCTCGACTATCTAAAGAAGGAAAGGAACTCCCCGGCGAGGAAAACTTCTGTGGGAGGCTGCCCCGACAGGTCCACCTCAACCGATTGTTTCGTTTCATTGGATCGAATCACCAGGCGCGCGCCGCGCACACGCGCGGTCACGGACCCTCGTGACCATAAGCCGTACTGCCCCACGTACCGATCGCCTTGAAATAACAGAAGACGCTGCCCGCCATGCATGACGGCCCCGCCGGAAGGAAGATATCTATAGTCATAGTTGTAAATCGAATATCCCTTCCCAGAGGACCGGCCTACGAACTCAAATTTGGCGTCCTTGCGCGAACAAACGAAGGGGCCGGAGAAGTCTCCGCTACTCACAGCCTCTCGCAGGCGAGCGATGCATTCGGCCGGCGGCGTCGCGACAGCAGGCCACGCCAACAAAGATGCCAAGATCACAATTGCGGCCTTGGTCTGCACACTCGTTCCTCTCGAGGTAGGTGTAGTCGCTCTCCTGGCCCTCGCAATTGCTTTTCGGGCGGGCGTGCGTATATGGCCGTTCGGACCGCGCCCCGGCATCGAAGCCATCGCTTCGTCCGCCGGGGCGCTCGCTTTTCAGCCAACGAAAGTTTCGCCCATGTCCCGCCGCCGCCAGATTTACGAAGGCAAGGCCAAGATCCTCTACGAGGGGCCGGAGCCCGGCACGCTGATCCAGTATTTCAAGGACGATGCGACCGCCTTCAACGCCCAGAAGAAGGGCACGATCAACGGCAAGGGCGTGATCAACAACCGCATCAGCGAGCACGTCTTCACGCGCCTCGCCCACATCGGCATCCCGACCCACTTCATCCGCCGGCTCAACATGCGCGAGCAGCTGATCCGCCAGGTCGAGATCATCCCGCTCGAGGTGATCGTGCGCAACGTCGCCGCCGGCTCGCTGAGCAAGCGCCTCGGCTTCGAGGAAGGCGAGCCGCTGCCGCACACGCTGCTCGAATACAGCTACAAGGACGATGCCCTCGGCGATCCGTTCGTCTCCGAGGAAGAGATCGCCTGCTTCGGCTGGGCCAGCAACGAGGAGATGCAGGACATCTCCGCGATGGCGATCCGCATCAACGATTTCATGTGCGGCATGTTCGCCGCCGTCGACATCCGCCTGATCGACTTCAAGGTGGAGTTCGGGCGCATCTGGGACGGCGACTATTCGCGCGTCATTCTGGCCGACGAGATCAGCCCCGACGGCTGCCGCCTGTGGGACATGACCACCGGCGAGAAGCTCGACAAGGATCGCTTCCGCCGTGACCTCGGCGGCGAGGAAGAGGCCTACCAGGAAGTCGCCCGCCGCCTCGGCCTGCTGCAGGAAGATGCGAGCCCCGGCCAGGTATTCGACCTCTCGGCCCACCGCACCAAGCTGCGCTCCAGTCCCAAGCCGAAGAAGTAGTGAGCCCAAATCCTCCCCGAGCTTGCTCGGGGAGGATTGTCGCTTCACCCGCCGCTTTGCGTCCGCGCACAGGCCTCGTCGTATTGCGACACCGAGGCGGTGTTCTTGGAATTCTGGTCCTGCTCGCCGGCATAGACGGTGCCGGCCTGGCCGTCCGGGTTGAAGGCCGAGCCGGGAGCGTCCGCGGAGTTGCCCGGGGTGGCGGGAGCGTCCTCGTCGCCGCAGGTGACGCCCGGCTGGCCGGTCGCATGGTGCGGGCTGATCGAGCCGGTGGTCGGCTGGCCGAAGGCGGCTGACGGCGCCAGGGCAAGTGCGGCGGCGGCGGCGAAAGTCAACGTGGTTCTCATGATGAGCTCCTTGGGTGCCCTCATGTTCGGGGGGATGGCTCTCCCGGGCAGCGCAGCGGCTCTCGTTCGCAGCCGTCTCGCTGACCGTGCGGTCGGTGGGACCGCCGCCGCGGCGGGTTCACGCTATGCGGCAAGGCGTGCGGATTCAGCCATTGCCCGTTCAGCGTTGCTCCGGCAGAGAGCGCCGCCATGATCCGCCGCTTGCTGGCCGCGCTGTTCCTTGTCGCCGCCGTCCCCGCCCTCGCCCAGGCCCCCGTCCACTCCGCCGCGGTCTCGCCGGCGCACCAGTGGCCGTTCGCGAAAAGCGACCTCAAGCCCGACCCTGCCTACCGCTTCGGCCGGCTGCCGAACGGCATGCGCTACGTCATCCGTCCGAACGCCACCCCCAAAGGCACGGCGATGGTCGAGTTCTGGGTCGACGCGGGCTCGATCGAGGAAACGCCCGCCGAGCGCGGCTATGCCCACTTCATCGAGCACATGGCCTTCAACGGCTCGACCCATGTCCCCGAAGGCGAGATGGTCAAGCTGCTCGAGCGCAAGGGGCTCGCGTTCGGCGCCGACACCAACGCCTCGACCAATTACGACGTCACTCTGTTCAAGCTCGACCTGCCGAAGAACGATCCCGGCCTGCTCGACACCGCGCTGATGCTGATGCGCGAAACCGCCAGCGAGCTGACCTTCGATCCGGGGGCCGTGGGGCGCGAGAAAGGCGTGATCCTGTCGGAAATGCGGGTGCGCAACACTTACGCCTTGCGCGATGCGCTCGACGGGATCGCCTTCGCCTATCCCGGCGCGCGCTTTGCCGACCGGCTGCCGATCGGCACCGAGCAATCGGTGCAGCAGGCCACCGCCGGCGGGCTGCGCGCGTTCTACCGGCGGGCCTACCGGCCGGAGAACACCGCGCTGGTCGTCGTCGGTGACTTCGACCCGACTGCCGTCGAGGCCGCGATCCGCCTGCACTTTGCGGACTGGAAGCCGGAGCCGCCGGCGGTTCACCCCAATCCCGGCCCGATCCCGTTCAAGCGCGCCGACCAGACCGAGGTGTTCATCGATCCCGCGCTGGCCGAGCGGGTTTCCGTCGCGCGCAGCGGGCCGTGGCTGCACGAGCGCGACACCGTCGCCCAGCGCCAGGAGGATATCCTCCGCCAGATCGGCTACGGGATCATCGACCGCCGCCTGCAGCGCCTGTCGCGCGAAGCGAATCCGCCGTTCCGCGCGGCGGCGATCGGGACGGGGGACCTGTTCAAGGTCGGCCGCACCACCAGCCTGGTGGTCGACGCCGCCGAAGGCGAATGGCGCCGCGGGCTGCTCGCGGCCGAGCGCGAATACCGCCGCGCGCTGCAATTCGGCTTCACCCCGGCCGAGGTCGCCGAGCAAGTCGCCAACATCCGCACCGCGGTCGAGAACCAGGCCGCCGGCGCCGCCACCCGGCCCAACGCCGCGTTCGTCGCCGCGACGCTGGCCCTGCTCCAGGACGACAAGATCCCGACGACACCGCAAAGCGGGCTGCAACGGTTCAACGCCTACGCGCCGCGGATCACGCCCGCGAAGGTGCTCGCCGCGTTGAAGCGCGAGCTGGTCCCGCTCGATAACCCGCTGATCCGCTTCGAGGGACGCACCCCGCCGAAAGGGGGCGCCGCCGCGATCCGCGCGGCGTGGAACGCCGGCATGGCCGAACCGCTCAAGCAGGAGGGCGGAGCCACGCTCGGCGCCTTCGGCTACACGAGCTTCGGGGCGCCCGGCAGGGTGGTCTCCGACACCACCGAGCCCAAGCTCGGCATTCGCGAGATCGTCTTCGCCAACGGCCTCAAGCTCGATCTCAAGCCGACCGAGCTCGAGAAGGACCGCATCTCCGTCTCGCTCGACATCGACGGCGGGCAGATGCTCGACACCAAGGCGCACCCGCTGGCCACCGCGATGGCCGGCGCGCTGCCCATCGGCGGGCTCGGCAAGCATTCGTACGATGACCTGCAGTCGATCCTCGCCGGCCGCAGCGTCAGCTTCGCGTTCGGCGACAACGAGCGGACCTTCCGCATGGGCGGCGCGACCACCCCGCGCGACCTGGAGCTGCAGCTCGACCTGCTCGCCGCCGCGCTGAGCGACCCCGGCTTCCGCCCCGAAGGCGAGGCGCAATACCGCCGCGGGATCGAAAACTTCTTCGCCCGGCTCGACGCCACGCCCAGCTCGGCGCTGTCGACCAACCTCGGCCGGATCGAATCCGACGGCGACCCGCGCTTCACGCTGCAGCCCAAGGCCGCTTATCTCGCGCTCGATTTCCAGCAGCTCAAGCAGGCGATCGGCGACCGGCTGGCCCACGGCGCGCTGGAGCTGGCGCTGGTCGGTGACTTCGATCCCGCCACCGCGATCCCGCTGGTCGCCAGGACGCTCGGCGCCCTGCCGGCGCGCGAGGCCCAGTTCCGCGCCTACGACGATAACCGCACGCGGCCCTTCACCGCCGACCGCTCGCTGCGCGTGATCCACCACACCGGCCCGGCCGACCAGGCGCTGCTGCGGATGAGCTGGCCGACCGAGGACGACACCGACTTCGACGACGTGATGAAGCTCGAGCTGCTCGAGCGGGTGGTCGACGTTGAGCTGACCGACACCCTGCGCGAGCAGCTCGGGCAGACTTACTCACCCGGCGTCGATGCCGCGGAATCGCGCACCTGGCACGGCTACGGCACGTTCAACATCGTCGCCTCGGTGGCGACCGCCCAGGTCGACGCCGCGCGCAAGGCGATGCTCGCCACGATCGCCCGGCTGACCACCCAGCCGGTCGACTCCGACACCCTGCTGCGCGCGCGCCAGCCGCTGCTCGAATCCTACGACAACGCGCTCAAGACCAACGGCGGCTGGATGGCCTACGCCGCCCAGGCCCAGCGCGAGCCCGAGTACATAACCCGCTTCACCGAAGGCAAGGCCAAGGCCGAGGCGATCACCCCGGCGGACCTGCAGGCGATCGCCGCGAAGTACCTGGCGCCGGACAAGCGGCTGGAGGTGGACGTGCTGCCGCAGGAACCTGCGGCGGCTAGGCGCCCAGGGCCGGGTCCAGCTTCAGCGGGAGCTTGAGGTAGCGCACGCCATTGGCGTCGGGCGGCGGGAAGCGGCCGGCGCGCACGTTGACCTGGATCGAGGGCAGCAGCAGCCGCGGCGCGTCGAGCGTGGCGTCGCGCGCGTTGCGCATGGCGACGAACTCGTCCTCGCTCACCCCGTCGTGGATGTGCACGGATTTGTCCCGCTCGTCGGCCACCGTGGTCTCCCACGCGTACTCGTCGCGTCCGGGCGCCTTGTAGTCGTGGCACATGAACAGCCGCGTCTCCCGCGGCAGTGACAGCAATTTGCGGATGGAATGGTAGAGCTGACGCGCGTCGCCGCCGGGGAAGTCCGCGCGGGCGGTGCCGTAGTCGGGCATGAACATCGTGTCCCCGACAAACACCGCATCGCCGATCCTGTAGCTCACGTCCGCCGGGGTGTGGCCGGGGGTATGCAGCACATCGATCGTCATGTTGCCGACCGCGATCTGCTCGCCGTCCTTCAGCAGCAGGTCGAAGTCCGCGGCATCCGGCTTCAGGTCCTCGATCTCGAACACCGGACGAAAGACCTCTTGCACTTGGCGGATGTGCTCGCCGATGCCGACCTTGGCTGCGGTCTTCGCCTTGATGTACGGCGCTGCGGTGATGTGATCGGCGTGGCCGTGCGTCTCAAGCACCAGCGCAATCGTCCAGCCGCGCTCCTTCGCGGCGGCGAGGATTGCGTCCGCCGAGCGGCGATCGGCCTTTCCCGTGTTGGGATTGAAGTCTAGCACCGGGTCGATGACCACGGCCTGGGAAGTTTCCGGATCGCCAACGACATAGCTGACGGTGAAAGTGGGCTCGTCGAAAAACGCCACGATCTGCGGCTTCTCGGTCGTCATCGCAAAATCTCCTGCCACGCTGCTTGACAATGTATGAGCATTTCCTAATTTAGCAACAGCTAATGTTATGGAGTTGATGCGATGACCACTCTCACCGCCGATCTTGGGCGGTTCGAAGCTCGCGCCGGCGAAGTTGCCGCCATGTTGAAGGCGCTCGCCAGCCGACCCCGGCTGATGCTGCTGTGCAAGCTGGTCGAGCACGGCGAGATGTGCGTCGGCGACCTCGCGGACGGCGTCGGCCTCTCCCAGTCCGCGCTCTCGCAACACCTCGCCCGGATGCGCGAGGAGAAGCTCGTCTCCTTTCGGCGAGAGGGCCATTCGCTGTTCTATTCCGTGGCCGATCCGCGCTGCGAGGCGCTGCTCGCCACCCTCCACCATCTCTACTGCTCAGAGGACTGACCCATGCCCCACATCATTTCTCCCGCCGAAGCGCAGCGCCGCATCGAAGCCGGCGCGGTGCTGATCGACATCCGCAGCCCGGACGAATACGCCCGCGCGCATATCCCTTGCGCGAAGAACATGCCGCTGACGCAGATCGGCCGTATCGAAGGCGTGCCCGAGGTGATCTTTCACTGCAAGTCCGGCATGCGGACGGCAGCCCATGCCGAGGCGCTGAAGGCGGCGACCGACGCGCCGGTGTTCCTGATGGAAGGCGGGCTGGACGCCTGGCAGAAGGCCGGTCTCGACTGCAACGTGAACCGCAAGGCGCCGCTCGAGATCATACGCCAGGTGCAGATCGGCGCTGGCTCGCTGGTGCTGCTGGGCGTGCTGCTCGGCTTTCTCGTCGCGCCGGCGTTCTTCGGGCTCAGCGCCCTCGTTGGCGCCGGCCTGTTGTTCGCCGGAGTGAGCGGCTTCTGCGGTATGGCCAGGCTGCTCGCGATTATGCCCTGGAACCGCCGCGCCGCCGCGTGAGCTGATGATCGACGCCGCCACCATCGTCGCCGCCCTCGGCTCTGGCGCGCTGATCGGCCTGATCCTCGGGCTGGTGGGAGGCGGCGGGTCGATTCTTGCGGTGCCGCTCCTGGTCTACGTCGTCGGCGTGAAGTCACCGCACCTGGCGATCGGCACCGCCGCGGTGGCAGTGGCGCTCAACGCCGCGTCCGGCCTCGTCGGCCACCACCGCGCGGGCACCGTGAAGTGGCCGTGCGCGCTGGTTTTCGCTGGCACGGGCGCCCTCGGCGCAGCCTTGGGCGCGGAACTCGGCAAGGCGACCGACGGTGCGCGCCTGCTGGCGCTGTTCGGAGGGATGATGGTGATCGTCGGCCTGTCGATGCTGCGCAAGCGCCGCTCGCCCGAGGACCCCGACGTGCGGCTTCGCCCGGCAACGGCCGGCCACCTTCTCCCCCGCCTCGTCCCTGCCGGCCTGGTGGTCGGCGGGTTAGCCGGCTTCTTCGGCATCGGCGGCGGCTTCCTGATCGTCCCGGCGCTCATCCTCGCCACCGGCATGCCGTTGAGGAACGCGATCGGCACCTCGCTGGTGGTGGTGACCACGCTCGGCCTCACCACCGCCGCGTCCTACGCCCTCTCGGGGCAAGTCGATTGGTGGCTGGTGGCAATCCTGCTGGCCGGCGGCATCGTCGGTTCGCTGGCCGGCATCGCCCTCGGCAAGCGGCTCGCCGGCGCGCGGCGCCCGCTCGAGGTCGGCTTTGCAGCGATGGTTATGGCAGTGGGCGTCTATGTGGTGATGCGCGGCATTTGATCGGCCGAGACCGGGGTCGAGTCATCGAAAAACCGCTTTCCTACAGCCTTTGTTCTTGTTATGTTTCTCCCTCACTCATTCCAGGATTTATGCGGCCAAGGAACGGGCGATACGTCGGGGCGCGCAAAGCTCATCCAAATGTCGGGGATGCGGCGCGTTTTCTTGGGCTGACCTTTGCCTGACCTTTGGCGCCCTGGGCAGGGCGCCGAAGCGGGGTCCGGGTCCAGGCCTTGCGGGAAAGAAGCTTCGAGGCCAGCAGGGATGGTCGCCGACTAGCCGGTCAGCCGTTCTAAAGCCGGCACCAGCTCGTCGAAGTGGCCAATGAGCGCGTCGGCGCCGAGCGTGTCGGGCGGCATGTCGTGGTAGCCGCCGGCGAGCACGACCACCGGCACCTCGGCCGCCCGCGCGGCGCGGACGTCGAAGCTGGAATCGCCGACCATCGCGAAGCGCGCCCCGCCACAGCGGCGCAGCGCCTCGTCGAGCATGTCGCGCTGCGGTTTCGATCCGCCAGGGCCGAGCGTGTCGCCGCCGAGGATTGCGGCGAAGCGGTGGGTCAGGCCGAGCTCGTCGAGCAGCTTGCGGGCGAGGTATTCCTGCTTGTTGGTCACTACCGCCAGCCGGCAGCCCCTCGCCGCCAGCGCGTCGAGCGCGGCGAGGCAGCCGGGATAGGGCGCGCTGTGCTCCGAGGTGTGGCGTTCGTAGTGGTCGATGAGGGAGAGGTAGAGTTGCTGGAATTCTTCCTCGCCGACCGTGCCGCCGGTGCGTTCCAGCGCGCGGGTCAGCATCGCCCGGGTACCGCCGCCGATCACCTCGCGGGTGGCGGCTTCGCTCAAGGGCGGGCGGCCGATGGTGGACAGGGCATGGTTGACCGCGCGGCACAAGTCGGGCGCGGTATCCACCAGGGTGCCATCCAGGTCGAAGCCGATCGTGTCGAAGGGGAATGGGGGCGGCATCGCGGCGCCGCGTGCCAGAGCCGTATGGAAACCGCAATCGAATGGTGGCATGGCCGCGCGCGATGAACGCGACCTCCGACGTCCCTGCCCGGCCCCTCGCCGCGGTCGTCCTCGCCGCCGGCAAGGGCACGCGGATGAACAGCAGCCGCCACAAGGTGCTGCACGAGGTCGCCGGGCGGCCGATGATCGAGCACTTGCTCGCCTCGCTCGCCGAGCTGGCGCCGGAGCGGACGGTGGTGGTGGTCGGCGACGGACGCGACCAGCTCGAAGCGCAGCTCGCCGGGCGCGCCGATTTGGTCGTGCAGGAGCCGCAGCTCGGCACCGGCCACGCGGTGCAGCAGGCCGAGGCGGCACTGGAGGACTTCGCGGGCGACGTGCTGGTGCTCTACGCCGACGTTCCCTTCGTCCGTGCCGAGACGATGCGCGCGATGATCGGGCGGCTCCACCTCGCGGACGACCCGGCCGATGTGGTGGTGCTGGGCTTCGAGCCTGCCGACACGCTGCAGTACGGCCGCGTGATCGCCAACGGCGATCGCGTGAGCTGGATGGTCGAGCACAAGGACGCGAGCGAGGACGAGCGCGCCTGCCCGCTGTGCAACTCGGGCCTGATGGCGGCGCCGGCCAAGGTGCTGTTCGGCCTGCTGGGCCAGGTGGGCAACGCCAACGCGCAGGGCGAATACTACCTGCCCGACATCGTCAACATCGCCATCCGCCAGGGCGGCACCGCGGCGGTGATCGTGACGAACGATCCGGACGAGGTCGCGGGGATCAACAGCCGCGCCGAGCTCGCCGGGGCCGAGGCGCGGTGGCAGCGCGACCGCCGGGCGCGGGCGATGGCCGAAGGGGCGACGCTGGTCGCGCCGGAGACGGTGTTCTTCGCCTGGGATACCGCGCTCGGCTCTGACGTGACGATCGAGCCCAACGTGGTGTTCGGCCCCGGCGCCAGCGTGGCCGACGGCGCGACGATCCACGCATTCTGCCACATCGAGGGCGCGCAGATCGGCGAAGGCGTGTCGGTCGGCCCGTTCGCCCGCCTGCGGCCGGGCACCAGGCTGGCCAGGGGCGCCAAGGTCGGCAATTTCGTCGAGGTCAAGAACGCCGAGTTCGGCGAAGGCGCCAAGGCCAACCACCTGACCTACGTCGGCGACGCCACTGTCGGCGCGGGGGCCAACCTCGGCGCGGGCACGATCACCTGCAACTACGACGGCTACTTCAAGCACCGCACGGTGATCGGCGAGCGGGCCTTCATCGGCTCCAACAGCGCGCTGATCGCGCCCGTCAGCATCGGCGCCGACGCCATCGTCGCGGCCGGCAGCGCGGTCAGCCGCGACGTCGCCGCCGGCGAGCTGCGCATGGTCCGCGCCGAGCAGCTGGTGAAGCCGGGCTGGGCCGACCGCTTCCACGACGCGATGAAGCACAAGAAGGCGGAGGCGAAGAAGGACTAGGATGGAAATCGACCAAGGGCACCTCGGCGTCGTCCTGCAGGCGTGCCTCGATTTCGCCCGGCAGATGCTCGAGGAAGAGGGCGGCTTCCTGCCCTTCGGCGCCCGGGCGAGGACCGACGGCGAAATCGAGTTTCTCCAGGCGACGCCGGAAACCGCCGAGGAATCGCTCGACGCGCTCTATCGGCGGATCGGCACGGCCATGGCGGAAGACGCCCGGCAAGGCGGCATCCTCGCCGCCGCGCTCGTCGCCAATGCCAGTTTGCCCGAGGGAGCCGATGCGACGTACGCAACGGCGGTTTCGGTGCTCATCGAAGCCCGCGACTTCTGCCGCGCGGTCGTCGTGCCCTACCGCATCGCGGGCAACGGCGGCCGGGCGACCGTCGAGCTCGGCGCGATGATTCCGGAGGCCGCGGACCCGATCGTGTTCGCCGCGTGAGGCTTTGAGCGAGGCAGACCAGTCTCAATCTCTTTGCTTGATTCGATATCACGATATGATATCAATATATCATGCCTCGTTTCCTGGTTGACCTGTCCGACGACGATCTCCGCTGGCTCGACGCGCTGGCCAGCCGTCGCGGCCGCTCGCGGGCGGCGATGATCCGCGAGGCGGTGGGCGCCTTTCGCGATGCATCTCGGGAAGGGGGCATCGAACGCTATTTCGGCATCTGGCGCGACCGCCCGGGTGAAACCGGCGAATGAGCGCCGCCGTCTTCGACACCTGGGTCCTGCTCGATGCCTTGCGCGGGATTCCGCAGGCCGGTGCCGAAATCAAGCGCTACGCCCAGCGGTATGTCAGCCGGATCAGCTGGATCGAAGTGCTCACCCACGGCCTGCCGGATGATGGAGAGCGCATTGAAGGCTTTCTGGGCCACTTCACCGTGGTCGAGATATCGGACGAGATCGCCCGCAGCGCGGCGCAGTTGCGCTCCCAACGGCGGGGCCTGACGCTCAGCAACGCGATCGTCCTCGCCACCGCCCAGACGACCGGACGGATCCTGGTAACAAGAAACACCAACGCGTTCCCGGCCCAGATGCCGGGCATCCGCGTTCCTTATGAGCTCTGAGAAGGTTTAAGCTATGTGCGGCATCATCGGCATCGTCGGCAGCCAACCCGTCGCGCAGCGGCTGGTCGATGGCCTCAAGCGCATGGAATACCGCGGCTACGACAGCGCGGGGCTGTGCACGCTCGATGGCGGCCAACTGGTCCGGCGCAGGGCCGAAGGCAAGCTGATCAACCTCGTCTTCGAGCTCGAGCGCCATCCGGCGCCCGGCACTGTGGGCATCGCGCATACTCGCTGGGCGACCCACGGCGCACCGACCACCAGCAACGCTCACCCGCACGCGACGGAAGAAGTCGCCCTGGTGCATAACGGTATTATCGAGAATTTCAGGGCGCTGCGGCAAGAGCTGGAACAGCGCGGGCGCAAGTTCGAGAGCGAGACCGACACGGAGGTCGTCGCTCACCTCGTTTCCGAGCAAGTCGAGGGTGGAAAGACCCCCGAGGAGGCCGTTCACGCGGTGCTGCCTCGCCTGCGAGGCGCTTTCGCCTTGGCGATTGCTTTCCGCGCGCATCCCGAAATGCTGATCGGCGCTCGCCTCGGTTCACCGCTGGTGGTCGGATACGGCGACAGAGAAACCTACCTCGGGTCCGATGCGCTCGCGCTCGCGCCGCTGACGCAGAAGATCGCCTATCTGGAGGAAGGCGACTGGGTCGTGATCACCGGCGAAGGGGCCACCATCCACGACAAGGATAACAACGAGGTAACACGGGAGATCACCACCTCGGGCGCTTCTACAGAAGCGATCGAGAAGGGCCATTATCGCCACTTCATGCAGAAGGAGATCTTCGAGCAGCCGACCGTCGTCGCCCAGACGCTGCGCAGCTACCTGCGGCCGCTCGAACAGGAAGTCGCGCTGCCGCAGATGGACTTCGACATCAGGGGTATCGAGCGCATTACCATCGTCGCCTGCGGCACCTCGTATTACGCCGGCATGGTCGCCAAATACTGGTTCGAGCAGTTCGCGCGGGTCCCGGTCGACATCGATTTCGCCAGCGAGTTCCGCTACCGCGACCCGGTGCTGCAGAAAGGCGGGCTGGCGCTGTTCATCTCGCAGAGCGGCGAAACCGCCGACACTCTGGCCGCCCTGCGCCACTGCAAGGCCGAAGGGCAGACCATCGCCGTCGTCGTCAACGTGCCGACGAGCACGATGGCGCGCGAGGCCGACCTGCTGCTTCCCACCCATGCCGGGCCCGAGATCGGCGTCGCCAGCACCAAGGCGTTCGCTTGCCAGCTCGCCGTCCTGGCTGCGCTCGCCGCGCACTTCGCGGTCCGCAAAGGGCGGATGTCGCACGAAGAAGAAGCCGCAATCGTGCGCCACTTGCTCGAAGCCCCGGCTGCGCTCAACGCCGCGCTCGACCACGATGGCGAGATCGCCGCGATGGCGCACCTGATCGCCCCGGCGCGCGACGTGCTCTACCTCGGCCGCGGTGCGGATTTCCCGCTCGCGCTCGAAGGCGCGCTAAAGCTCAAGGAAATCAGCTATATTCACGCCGAAGGCTATGCCGCGGGCGAGATGAAGCACGGGCCCATCGCGCTCATCGACGAAGCGGTGCCAGTGATCGTGCTCGCGCCTTCCGGTCCGCTGTTCGAGAAGACCGTCTCGAACATGCAGGAAGTGCGCGCCAGGGGCGGCAAGATTGTGCTGATCTCCGACGCCGAAGGGCTCGCGGAAGCTGGTGAAGGATGCCTGGCGACGATCGAGATGCCACGCGTCCATCCGCTGATTGCGCCGCTGGTCTACGCGGTCCCCGTGCAGCTTCTCGCGTATCACGTCGCCGTGGCCAAGGGCACCGACGTGGACCAGCCGCGCAACCTGGCGAAATCGGTGACGGTGGAATAGCGTTACCGATTTGCCAATTGTTCCTACGGACTTTACACTGTCTCAACCATTGGCGGGCTAGCGCTCGCACGGTGACGGAGAGCCATTCCGAGTTGCCGCAGCTACCGGCGAAACTGCCGTTGCTGGCGCTCGTTGGCCTCAAGGATCCCGAGAAGGGCGACTGGGCCGAGCTGCGGGCAATCCAGTACGCCCGGCTTCATCGGTATTGGCGCAGTCGCGCCGTCGCCCACGCCATCGCCGTGATCGCGACTGTCGCGCTGTTCGCCGGCAAGGTCCCACCGGCGATCCTCGTTCCGTGGGCAGTCGCCGTGGCGGCGGCGCTGGGGTTTTCGCTGCGGCTCGACCGGGGGCTGGCGGACCTCGATGGGCGCTCGATGTCACGCCAGGAATTTAGCCGTCAGGCTCTCGGTGTAGCTGGGACAGCGGCGCTGTGGGCGGTTCCCATGCTGGTGTTCAATTATTGGGGAACGCCGAGCGACCAATTCGCGGTGTGGGCGCTCGTCGCCATGCTTGTCGCGAGCTCTGCCTTTTCGATGGCGGCGGCGCCGATGGCGACGATTGTGTTCGGCGGTATCGCCGGGACGGCGGCGGTCCTTTCGTTCCTGCTGGCGCGACAGCCGGCACTGGCAGCCACCGCTGGAATGTATGTCGGCGTGGTCATCGCCGGTGCGCTGAATCTCGCCCGCAGCTATCTCGCCGCGAACCTTGCCACGAAAATCGCCGAAGCAGGGGTGGCCGAGAAGAGCCAGGTCGTCTCGCTGCTGCTGCGCGAGTTCGAAGAGAACGCGGCCGACTGGCTGTGGCAGGTCGACACCAACCGCCGCATCCGCTCGGCCAGCCCGCGCTTCGCTTACGCCCTCGGTCGCGACATCGAGGCGGTGGAAGGCGAATCCTTCATCAAGCTGATCGCCGGGGCGGCCTGGGAGAGCGGCCAGTTCGCTCCCAGCCTGCACGATCTTGCGGAACGGCTGAAGCGGCGCGAGAGCTTCTCCAACCTCATGGTCCGGGTCGAAGTGGGCGGCGGGCGCCGCTGGTGGGAAATCTCGGGCACGCCGATGCGCGACGACGCCGGCGAGTTCATCGGTTTCCGCGGGGTCGGTTCGGATGTAACCCACGAGCGCGAATCCAACGAGAAGATCGCCTACCTCGCACGCTACGACACCCTGACCGGCCTGCCCAACCGGCTGATGGTCACCGAATCCCTCAAGGAAGCGCTCAAGTACGCCGAGCAGTGGCGCACGCGCTGCGCGTTCCTGATGATCGACCTCGACCGGTTCAAGGCGGTCAACGATTCGCTCGGCCACCAGATCGGCGACCAGATGCTGGCCCAAGTCTCGCAGCGGCTCGAGGAGCTCGCGACCGACAACGAGATGTGCGGCCGGCTCGGCGGCGACGAGTTCGCCGTGGTCATCCGCGACGCCTCCGACCGCAACGCCGTCGCCAGCTTCGCCCGGCGCGTGATCGATAGTCTGTCGCAGCCCTACGACGTCGAGAACCACAAGCTCTACATCGGCGCCAGCGTCGGCTCGGCGATGGGGCCGCGCGACGGGACGACGGTCGAGGCGCTGATGCGCAACGCGGATCTCGCGCTGTACCGCGCGAAGGACGAGGGCGGCTGCCAGCACTGCGTGTACGAGCCCACGCTGCACGCCGAGGCCGAAGAGCGCCGCCAGCTCGAATCCGCGCTGCGCTTCGCCACCGACAAGGGCGAGCTGCTGCTCAACTACCAGCCGGTGGTCGACTCCAAGCTCGAAACCGTCGTCGCGTTCGAGGCCCTGGTGCGCTGGCAGAGCGCCGAGCACGGCTTCATCAGCCCGGCCAAGTTCATCCCGCTGGCCGAGGACACCCGGCTGATCGTGCCGATCGGCGAATGGGTCATGCGCGAGGCCTGCAAGGAGGCCACCCGCTGGCCCGACCACATCAAGGTCTCGGTCAACGTCTCGGGCGAGCAGCTGCTCGAGCCGGGCTTTTCCCAGACCGTCGTCCGCGCGCTTTCCGACACCGGCCTGCCGGCCCACCGGCTCGAGGTCGAGGTGACCGAGAGCATCTTCGTGCGCGACGCGCAGGTCGCCCGCCAGTCGCTCGAGGAGATCATCGCGCTTGGCTGCACCATCGCGCTCGACGACTTCGGTACGGGCTACTCCTCGCTCGGCTACCTGAGGGCGATCCGCTTCTCGACCATCAAGGTCGACCGCAGCTTCGTCCAGGGCGCGGCCCAGAACAGCCCCGAGTCCCTCGCGATCATCCGCGCGGTCGTCGCCATGGCCGACAGCCTCGACATGACCACCACCGCCGAGGGCGTCGAGACCGCCGCCGAAGCGGCGATGATCCGCGACATGGGCTGCACCAAGATCCAGGGCTTCTACTTCGGCCGCCCGATGCCTGCCGCCGAGGCCCTTGGCGTCGCCCAGCGCAGCAAGATCGGGCGCGAAGCGGCTTGAGAACTCCCCTCCCGCTGGCGGGAGGGGCCGGGGGAGGGTGTGGCTGAACTACACTGTTCAAGATACACCACACCCTCCCGAACCCTTCCCGCTTGCGGGAGGGGAACAGGAATGATTTTATCTCTCAAGTTCGGACGAGC
>JANWHA010000004.1 GCA_025450635.1 Croceibacterium sp.
CGCCGACGACGTCGGCCAGCACCGACAGCGCCAGCACCGAAGGATCGCGCGCGGCGGGGATCACGCCGACAGGGCTCTTTATTCGCGTCAGTTCCGTCTGCGCGTGGCCCGCTGCGCGCAACCGCTCGAGCCGCTCCTCGCGCGCGGGCGCGCCTCCTTGCGCGCCGATGTAGAACGCCGGCGTGGCGAGCGCCCAATCGAGCAGCGCCTGCTCCCACACGTGGTCGTGGAACAGCAGCAGCACAGCGGTCCAGGCATCGGCGGCGAGATCCGCTGGCGGACGCCCGAGCGATAGCCCCTCCCCGGCCTCGCGCCATTCGACCTCGACCCCTTGCGCCGCCGCCAGCCGCACCAGTGCCGCGGACTCCGCGCCGGCGCCGAGCAGGACGATCCGCAAGCGCGGCACGTAGCGGCGTTCGCGCAGCAGGTAGGGAGCGAGGTCTTCCGACAAGCTCAACCGCAGCACCGCCTCATGCCGCGCTTCGAGCTCGTCCACGCAACGCCGCAGCTCGGCCCGGTCCGGCGCGGGATCGATCCAGATGTCCAGCCCCGAGCCGCACGGGAGCCGGAAGTCGACGAATGGCGAGCCCTGGCCGTAGCGCAACTTGCGCGGCACGCCTTCCGCCATCGCGGCGCGAGCCTGGTTCGCCAGCTCGTCGTCGAGGCACTTGTCGGCCATGTCGCCCACGCGGCCGCCGTCGGGCGCCACCGCCAGCTGCGTGCCGACGCGGCGCGAGAAGCTGCCGTCGATGCCGACGATCGTGCACAGCGCCGCGTCGCCGTGCGCGGCGCGGAACAGCGCGGCATGGTCGCCGGTCGGAGGAAGTTCGCCCATTGGCGCAGGGCTTTGCCGATCCCTGAGGAAAAGGCAATTTCAGCGAGCCCTGGCGGCGCCATTGCCTTCGCTCGCCGATGCTCTAACCCTGCGCCAAACGGCGGGGAGTGGGAGGACCGATGCAAAACAAGGCCACCGTGCGCGCGGCGTTCATCGCCGTCACGACGCTGTTCTTCGCGTGGGGGTTCATCACCTCGCTGATCGACCCGCTGGTGGCCTCGGTGAAAGGCGTGTTCACGCTGACCAACGTGCAAGCGCAGCTTT
Source organism: Croceibacterium sp. (assembly GCA_025450635.1). Lineage (GTDB taxonomy): Bacteria > Pseudomonadota > Alphaproteobacteria > Sphingomonadales > Sphingomonadaceae > Croceibacterium_B. Next base: position 1,100 of record JANWHA010000004.1, read on the forward strand.
CCACGTTCGCGTTCTTCATCGCTTATGGGGTGGTCTCCTTCCCGGCGGCCGCGCTGATCGCCAGGCTGAAGCCGGTGCCATCGATCCTGATCGCGCTCGCTATGATGGTGCTCGCGTGCCTGATCATGCTCGGCGCGGCGAACGTCGCCAGCTACACGCTGGTGCTCGTCGGGCTGTTCGTGCTGGCGAGCGGGATCACCATCCTGCAAGTCGCCGCCAACCCCCTCGCCGCCGCGCTCGGTGACCCCAAGGGCAGCCATTTCAGGCTGACGCTGTCGCAGACCTTCAACAGCTTCGGCACTTTCATCGGTCCGTTCCTCGGCGCCGTGCTGTTCCTGAAGGGGGTGGAGGTGAAGGAAGGCGAGGTGATAACCCCCGTCGTGCGCGCGGCTGCGTTAGCCGGGATCGACCGCGCCTATTTCTGGATCTGCGGCCTGCTGATCCTGCTGCTGGTGTTCTTCTGGTTCAGCCGGCGCACCGTGGCCGATGCCGCGCCGCACCCGGCGCCGGGCAAAGGCATCGGCGGACTGATCGGCGATGCGCTTGCCTCGAAATGGGCGCTGTTCGGCGGCGTGGCGATCTTCCTCTACGTCGGCGCCGAGGTATCGATCGGCAGCCAGATGGCGCTGTTCCTCAACTCCAACGCGATCTGGGGGCAATCCGACTTGCCCTTCACCGTGCCGCTGCTCGGCCATGCGATGGGCAACGACCGCGTGCCCGGCGTCAGCCTGCAGGAAGCGGGCAAGGCGGTGGCGTTCTACTGGGGCGGGGCGATGGTCGGCCGCGCGATCGGCTCGGCGCTGCTGGCGAAGTTCGAGGCGCCGCGGCTGCTCGCCTTCTTCACCGCGACCGCCTGCGCGCTGTGCCTGTACGTGTTCGCGTTCGGCGGCCTCAGCGGCGGGTTTGTCGCGCTCAGCATCGGCCTGTTCAACTCGATCATGTTCCCGGTGATCTTCACCCTCACGCTCGACCGTTCCTCGGCCAGCGAGGAGGCGACTTCGGGCCTGCTCTGCACGGCCATCGTCGGCGGCGCTTTCCTGCCGCTGGCGGTCGGGGCCGTCGCCGACAAGGCAGGCTACGTCGCCGCCTTCATGGTACCGGCGGCGTGCTACCTCGTGCTGTGCCTGTTCGCGGTATCGGCCGGGAAGGTGGCGCCGAAGCGCGAGGCCGAGGCCCTCGTCACGCATTGATTTGCGCCGCCAAGCCCCATATCGGGGGCCCAGGAGATAGTTTCATGTCTAACTATCAGTCCGGGTTCGGCAACCATTTCGCCTGCGAGGCGGTCGCCGGCGCGCTGCCGGTGGGGCGCAACAGCCCGCAGAGGCCGCCGTTCGGGCTTTATGCCGAGCAGGTCTCGACCACCGCGTTCACGATGCCGCGCAGCGCTAACCGCCGCTCGTGGCTTTACCGTCTGCGCCCGATGGCCGAGCACGCGCCCTACGAGCCGCTCGGCGGCTTCGACGCGTTGCGCACCGCGCCGTTCACCGACCCGGTCAGCCCCAACCGCCTGCGCTGGGACCCACTGCCCATGCCCGCCGAGGGGCGCGACTGGCTCGACGGGTTGATCACGTACGGCGGCAACGGCGACGTCGCCACCGGTGCGGGCATTGGCATTCACCTGTACACGGCCAATCGCTCGATGGAGCGGCGCGTTGTGCAGGACAGCGACGGCGAGCTGTTGATCGTGCCGCAACAAGGCGAGCTGCACGTCACGACGGAGCTTGGCCGGATGGACGTGTCGCCCGGCCACGTCGCGCTGATTCCGCGTGGCTTGCGCTTCGCGGTCGCGCTCGACGGACCCAGCCGCGGTTACGTGTGCGAGAACTACGGCGCGCCATTCCAGCTGCCGGACCTCGGGCCGATCGGTTCGAACGGTCTCGCCAATCCACGCGATTTCGAAACGCCGGTGGCGTGGTTCGAGGATATCGAAGCCGAATACGAGATCGTCCAGAAGTTCCAGGGCCGCTTGTGGCGCACCACCCTCGACCATTCGCCGTTCGACGTGGTCGCCTGGCACGGCAATTCCGCGCCCTGTCGCTACGATCTCGCGCGCTTCAACACGATCAACACCGTCAGCTTCGATCACCCCGACCCGTCGATCTTCACCGTGCTGACCAGCCCGAGTGAGACGGCCGGCACCGCCAACTGCGATTTCGTGATCTTCCCGCCGCGGTGGATGGTGGCCGAAGACACGTTCCGCCCACCGTGGTTCCACCGCAACACGATGAGCGAGTTCATGGGCCTGGTCCACGGCGCCTACGACGCGAAGGAAGGCGGCGGGTTCGAGCCAGGCGGCGCGAGCCTGCACAACCAGATGAACGGGCACGGGCCCGATGCCGAGACGCATCGCCGCGCCAGCAACGCCAAGCTCGAGCCGGTCAAGCTCGCCGACACGCTCGCCTTCATGTTCGAAAGCCGCTGGGTCATCCGCCCGACCCGTGCGGCGATGGAACTGCCGGGCCTGCAATCCGATTACGACAACTGCTGGCAAGGCTTCGACAAGGCGAAACTCCCCGAATGACCGCGCTCGACGAAACCCACGATCCGCAGGCGACGAGTTGGGTCGAAGGTGCCGACGGGCACCCGGAATTCCCGGTGCAGAACTTGCCCCTGGGCGTGTTCTCGCCGCCCGGGGGCGGCAAGCGCGGTGGCATTGCGATCGGTGACTTTGTGCTCGACCTCGCCGCCGTGGCGGGCTTGCTGGGGCGCGATGCTTCCGATGCCGCGCGCCTCGCCGCCGGCGAGACGCTCAACCCGCTGTTCGCCGACGGCAATGCCGCCGCCGACGCTCTGCGCAAGGGCGTGTTCGCGCTGCTGACCGATGCCGCGAGCGAGCGAGACGTGAAATCCGCGCTCCTGCCGGCGAGCGAGTGCCGCCTGCACTTGCCCTTCGCGGTCGGCGATTACACGGATTTCTACACCGGCATTCATCACGCGATGAACGTCGGCAAGCAATTCCGGCCCGACAACCCGCTGCTGCCGAACTACAAGTACGTGCCGATCGGCTATCACGGCCGCGCCAGCTCGATCCGCCCGAGCGGGGGCGACGTGCGGCGGCCGCAGGGGCAGCGCAAGGGCGCCGGCGATGCGCCGGAGTTCGGCCCCTCGCAACGGCTCGATTACGAGCTCGAGATGGGCATCTGGACGAGCGGCTCGAACGAGCTGGGCAGCGACGTTAAGATCGCCGACGCGGCAAAGCATATCGCCGGGCTGTGCCTGCTCAACGACTGGTCGGCGCGCGACCTGCAGGCGTGGGAATACCAGCCGCTGGGGCCGTTCCTGGCCAAGAACTTCCATTCGACGGTGTCGCCTTGGGTCGTGACGAGCGCGGCGCTCGCGCCTTTCCGAGTCGCGCAGCCGCCGCGGCCCGAGGGCGATCCCTCCCCGCTTCCCTACTTGCTGGACGCGGACGATCAAGCGCACGGAGCCTACGCGATCGAGATGGAAGTGCACCTGATTACCGCCAGGATGCGCGACGCCGGCCTGCCACCCGAACGCCTGAGCAAAGGGCCGATGACGGCGATGTACTGGACCGCGGCCCAGCTCGTCGCGCATCACACCGTCAACGGCTGCAACCTCCAGCCCGGCGACCTGCTCGGCACCGGCACGCTGTCGAGTAAGGCGCGCGAGACGTTCGGCAGCATGCTCGAATTGTCGGAAGGGGGCAAAAGCCCGCTCACCCTGGCGAACGGCGAGACACGCAGCTTCCTGGAGGACGGCGACGAGGTGATCATGACCGCCCGTGCCGCGCGCGACGGCTGCCGCACCATCGGCTTCGGCGAATGCCGCGCCAGGATCGCGGGGTGAGCATCGCCCGATGAGCGAGCCCTTGATCCTCCACGGTTACTGGCGTTCGGGCACCAGCTACCGCACGCGCATCGCGCTCGACATCAAGGGCATCGCCTACAAGCAGGCGCCGGTCGATTTGCGCGCCGGCGTGCAGCGGTCGGGCGCCTACCGGGCGCTCAATCCTCAAGGCCTGGTGCCGGCGCTGGAGACGCCGGATGGAGTGCTCACGCAATCCTCGGCGATCCTCGAATGGCTCGAGGAACGCTATCCCGAGCCGCCGCTGCTGCCGCGCGACCGGGCCGGGCGCGCGGCCGTGCGGGCGATGGCGATGGCGGTCGCCTGCGACATCCACCCGCTCAACAACCTGCGCGTTTTGCAATATCTCAAGCATACTTTAGGTCACGAACAATCGGCCGTCGACGCATGGGCGGGACACTGGATTTTCGAGGGATTCTCGGCCCTTGAGGCAGGCATTTCGCAGCATGGCGGACGCTTTGCGTACGGGGATACGTTGACGCTCGCCGATTGCCACCTCGTGCCGCAGTATTATTCGGCCCAGCGGTTCGACGTCGACTGCTCGGCCTGGCCCCGGGTCGTGGCCGCGGCGGTGAACGCGATGAGCGAGCCGGCGGTGCAGCAGGCCCACCCGGACCGCCAGCCCGACGCCGATACCGCCTGACCTTGGTCCGGCCGCCCGTCGCCGTCCGGATTTTTTCGCCATTGCGAGGGGGTGCCGAAGGAGCCCGTCACCCGAAGTCGATTCAAATCGCTTTCAGCCCGCCACAATTTCGTCTAATTGTCCGGCGCGCCGTTGTGGCGCAACAGGGTTCATAGGGGAGTTACTATGCGTAAACTCGTTACCGGAATTGCGGCCACCGCGCTCGTCCTCGGGCTCGCCGCTTGCAACAACAAAGCCAGCGATGAGACCTCGACCTCGACCGAGTCGACCGAAGCCGCTCCCGTCGACACGACGGCTCCTGCTGCGACCGACACTTCGGCGATGGCTTCGTCGAGCACCACTACGACGACCGACACGACGTCGGCGGCCGACGCTTCCAGCGCCACCAGCGCGACGAGCGGTAAGTAAGTAATCCAAGGGGCGGCCGGCGGCGCTCTGCCGCCGGTCGCCCACACTCTCGCCCGCCGGGGATCGTGGCCTGGGGGCGGATAGTTGCCGGCGCGCCCGAGCCGGCTCGCCCAACGAATGTTCGGCTTCTCGTGGAAGCGCCTTGCTCGACTTGCCCCGCGAAGGCGGCAGCCCCTGACCACCTGGTCGCGACCCAGCACCATCGCCGTCCTGCCCAGTTTCGCGTCCGCGAAGACCGCGCCTGAAAGCTTCGGCTGGCCCGGGCCGATGCCGCTGACGTTCGTCACCGGATGATGCCGCAGATGGCGATGGGTAACTGTGCGAGACCCGATGCGGCCGGTACATATAACTGTCACACAGCGATCCTAGATGCGTCCTCGCCTGCCCCTCGGGAGGGGCGCCAACGACGAGGCCAGGAGATATCAATGAGGGGTAAGTTCTCAGCGCTTTCCGGCGTCGCGCTCATGGCAATGGTCAGCGTCGCGCTGCCAACTCAGGCGGACGCCAGGAGCAAAGCGGGCACCGTCACGCTGACGAAAGAGCAGTGGGACGAAATCCAGGCCAAGCTTGGCAAGCTCGATCAGCTCGAACGGGACGTCGACGCCCTGAAAGCGGCCCAGCAAACGACGCAGGCACAGGCCGATCAGGCGCAGTCGGTCGCGACTCAGGCGCAAGGCGCCGCCACGCTAGCGCAGAACACCGCTTCGCAGGCGCAGACGACCGCGACTCAGGCGCAATCCGCCGCCACGAGCGCGGCCAAGGACGCCAAAAGCTCCAATGCTCCGCTCGCATGGGCGAAGGACACGAAGCTGAGCGGCCGGATGTTCTTCAACGTCAGCGACATCAACCGCGAGATCAACGGCACAAAGACCGAGTCGGACGGCGGCTTCGCGATCAAGCGGCTCTATGTCGGCATCGAGCACCAGTTCAACAAAGTGCTCTCCGGCAACATCACGACCGACATTGACAGCGTCGGCGCGCCCAATGGTTCGCTCGTCGGCAAGGGCCTGTACCTCAAGAAGGCGTACTTGCAGGCGAAGTTCTCGCCGGCGTTCACGGTGCGGGCCGGCTCCGCCGACCTGCCGTGGGTGCCTTACGTCGAAGGCATCTATGGCTTGCGCTACGTCGAGAACGTGATGGTCGATCGCACCAAGTTCGGCAC
>JANWHA010000005.1 GCA_025450635.1 Croceibacterium sp.
GACCGGGGCGTTCCAACGCCCCTTGCGCTTCGCGGAGAGGTGCCGGAGCGGTCGAACGGGGCGGTCTCGAAAACCGTTGTGCCCTCACGGGTACCGAGGGTTCGAATCCCTCCCTCTCCGCCAACTACCTTCACGCTGATAATCGCAGACGCCCGCCGAAAGGCGCGGTTTTCTGCGGAAATACCGCCCGCACATCATCGCTCGCGTTCATTGCTTCCCGCCACCAGCCGCGCTAAAGTGTGGGAGGAAAATGTGGGGCAATGGCCCCGCCGCAGTGTGGGGGTAGGTTCATGGGCAAGCTCACGGCAAACGAAGCAAAGGCGGCGCTAGCGAGTCCCGGCAGCTATCAGGATGGCGACGGGCTGTTCCTGAAAGTGAGCAAGGGCAAAGGAGCGTCGTGGGTCGTGCGGGTCCAGCACGAAGGCAAGCGCCGCGACTATTACCTTGGCAGCGCCCGGCTGGTGACGCTGGCGGAAGCGCGCGCCAAAGCGGCGGAGCATCGGAAGGCGGTCCGCATCGAGGGCCGCGACTTGACCGCTGAGAAGCGCCGCGAAAAGGCGGCGGCTGTCACCTTCCGCGAAGCCGCCAAGGCGCTCCACGAAGCACATAAGGCGAAATGGCATCAGCCGAAGCACGCGGCGCAATGGCTTGCCACGCTCGAAACTTATGCGTTCCCTTCACTGGGGGAGCGGCCGGTCGGCGAGATCGAGGCTCGGCACATCATCGCGGCCATTGCCAAGGTGTGGAGCGACAAGCCCGAAACCGGGCGGCGGGTGCGCCAGCGGATTTGCGCCGTGCTCGATTATGCCCATGCCCACGGCTGGCGCGCGAGCGAGGCCCCGGCGCGTTCGTTGCAGGCGGGCAAAGGCCTTCCCCGGCAACCCGCTCGCGACACGCACCGGCTGGCCATGTCTTATGCCGACATTCCCGCTTTTTTGCAGTCCATGCGGGCGCGGTTTTCGTTCGGGCGGCTGGCGCTGCAATTCACGATTTTGACGGCGGCGCGCTCCGGAGAGGTGCGCGGAGCCGTGTGGGATGAAATCGACATGGACTCCCGGCTGTGGACGATTCCAGGCAGGCGGATGAAGGCGCGGCGCGAGCATGTCGTGCCATTGTCCGCGCCTGCGCTGGCGGTGCTCGAAAAGGCCAAGGCGATGCAGCTGGCGGGAACGGAGTTGGTGTTCCCCGGAATGCAGAGCGGCAAGCAAATGAGCGACATGACGCTCTTGAAGGTGCTCCGGGACGCGGGCGAACCGCATCACGTGCATGGCTTCCGTTCATCGTTTCGCGATTGGGTAAGCGAGGAAACCAATTTCCCGGGCGACGTTGCCGAGGCAGCGCTGGCGCACCTTGTCGCAAACAAGGTCGAGGCCGCTTACCGGCGCGGGAACCTACTCGAAAAGCGCCGCAAGATGATGGACGCGTGGGGAGCCTATTGCGACGGCGCCGCCAAGGGCGCGAAGGTTGTTCCGCTCCGCAAGAGGGCGGGCCAGTGAGCGGCGTTCTCTACGTCGAGAGGACGGCGGTGGGAGCGACAACCGGCCACATGCTGGTGACGTTCGAATCCGGCGGCGACGAGTTTCGCTTCCACCTTCCTGCCCATGTAGCCTTGCGGTTCCGGCAGGCGGTCATGCGAGACGGCTGGCAGGTGTGCTGTGCTCCAGATGCCGAAGTGGTGAAGCTCCAGCCCAAGAGGGGGAAGCGGCCTAAGGAATAATCGAGACTCCGAACGAAACCCCCACTCCGTAGCGCCCCTGCTGCCTCAGAATCGCTCCACACGCTCGGTGGGTAAGTGTCTCAGTTTGATTTTCGGGTTTTGCCCCGGCGCCTCAGCTCTTTGAGCTGAAGCTCTTGTCCATAAGCAATGTCGTCCGCCGTCGGCGGGAAGTGATAGTTCATGTAGGCAAGCGCGGAATCTTCTGAATAGCCATGCTCTTTGGCATATTTGTAGGCGCCGTAGCGGCGTGTCATACGAAGCCACAGATAGGGCCTCTTGAAGACGTTCATGGAGACCTCCGCTTTCTGTAAGGCGCGTGAGGGCCGGGGCCATCGCGTCGATCTTAGCAACGATATCGTCGAGCGACCACAGCGGGTCGGTAACCTCAACATTTCTCAACAGCCCTTTCCCGGCGTGAAACGAATGGGTGGAAATGGCCCTTTTTCATGTTGGCCTACCCCGCCAGCGTTCGCTACGTTCCACTTGTGTTCGCATTCGCACGTGCGGTTGCGGCCGGAATGGATACGGATGTGAGTGAGGATGATGGCAGGTTTAGGCACGGTCGCAAATGCGCTGGCGAATCCAGCACCAGCTTTGCCGGCAATGGATTTGGTAGGGCCTAGCGCGGATGACGACATTCGCCGCGCAATCGGCCGGTATGGCGCGGACGCGGTGAAAGCGGCGGTCAAGCGGCAGACAAAGGCAAAGATTGGCAGGCCCAGGGTCAATGACTGGAAGGAACTGCGCTCTGTCATTGAAGCGGACGCTCGCACGTTCCTTGACGGCGGCGACCCGTTTTCTAGCCGCACCGATTGGTCCATTGCCAAAAGCTATGCCGACACCAATCCCGGCCATTCCCACCCCGCGACAATGAAGAGGATTCAGCGGAAGCTCGGCGACAAAAGACATGGGCGCAGATGGTTTACACTGGTGATTGCTTTGCAGCTCAGTGACCAAGCCTATTCATATCGGGCGCATGTTCGTACGTTAGAGGCTCTCACGCGCGAGTACGGTGGCGACATGTGGCGATGGCGACTGGAGCGAGCGCAAAGCGATGTCGCCGACTACGCGACAAAGCATGGCACTCCAGACGATAGCCTCACGATGAAGCAAATCGAGGACGGTGCGGGCGAACCGCTAAATGCATTCTTGGGGCTGGACCGTATTCAGGCAACGCGGGGCGGTTTGTCTGGCCTTCTTTCGCCACCAAGCGAGAAGGTTTTTGGCGCTCTTTTCCCTCGCCAAGTCGGGAACACTGCCACTAGCCAATAGGGACAAAAGTCCAACCGGTTTTTGTCATCCCAAAAGGAGCGAAAATTAAGTCGCCTTGGCGGGTGTCTCCGCTCGCATATGTTCCCATGCAGCCGCTTGTGCAGTGACGGCGGTAACGGACGGCAACGGGCAATCCTATGCCGTTCCCGCCCGACGCAATCCCGCGTCGCGGCAGCGAGAAAGGACTCGACGCATGGAACCCGTGCTTTGCAGCATTGCCGACGCCGCCCGCATGTTGGGCATCGGCAGGACGAAGCTCTATTCGATTCTGGACAACGATGGCCCGCTCGAAACCGTATCCATCGGCACCCGCCGGCTGGTGAAGGTGGCGAGCATCGCGCGGCTGGTGGAAGCCGCGACGCTGAGTGAGGCGGCGTAACCGTGCGCCCGCTGGAAATGGAAAGCCCGGCCGTGCAGGGCCGGGCCTTCGGGGGTGTGTTCAGCTCTGCGGCGGAACGCTCCCTCACTATCGCAACCACACCAGCCGAGCAACGGCTGCCGGCGCTTATCGCCCGCCATATCGGCCGCGACTACTTTGCCGCCCTGGCGGCGGGGGGCGAGCAATGAGCCGGCGCGTCCTCACCGCCCTTGGACCGGACGGACAATTCACCGTCACCGGGCAATGCGCCAAGGCGCTGACGGCACTCGCTGCGGCGGGAGCGCGCGGCGTCACCGCCCTAGAGGTGAATAGCTGGGCCTATCGGCTCGGGGCTTATGTCCACACGCTGAGGCATCGGCATGGCCTGGCCATCGACACGGTGCGGGAACCGCATGAAGGCGGCTGGCACGGGCGCTATGTGCTCCGCTCGCCGGTTGCAATGGGGGAGGTAGCGCTATGACCGCGCTCTATTCACTCGCGGCGGCGATACAGCCTCTAGGAAGCCGCTACAGTGCGACGGCGGCGCTGAACGTGGAAAGGTGCCATCGCGCCCCTGCCGCCCCTGCAAGCGCCTCTGCCGCGAGAGGGGGCGGGCATGTCTGACAGATTCCGTCGCGCCAAGTCCGCCCGGCATGTGCGAATCTTTCACCGGCAGATGCAGTCTGAGGCATGGCGGCACCTTTCGGGCAGCGCGGTGAAAGTGCTGCTTGCGATGGCTTCGCTCGAAAACGGCGGGAACAACGGCGAGTTTTTCCTGTCCGCTCGCACCGGGGCGAACATGACCGGGTTGGGCAAAGACGCGGTGAACCGGGCGCTCCACGAATTGCAGGAAAAGGGCTTCGTCTATTGCGCGGAGCCGGGCGGTTTCTCCCGCAAGACACCGCACGCAGCGAGCTGGGGATTGACCTGGCAGGCCGGGCCGAGCGGGCAGCATCGTGCCCCTTCCCATGCTTACGAGAAATGGCGGTCGGCGCATTTTCGCGGTCCCCGAAATCGGGACAGTGCGGGCCCCGAAATCGGGACAGTAGGCTCGAAACCCGCCAGCTACTGTCCCGAAAATGGGGACAGTGAATCGGCGGAAACGGCGGAAAACCGCCAAAGTCCTACTGTCCCGAAAACAGGGACACATACAATTTGCCAACAGGGGGAGCCTTTTGCGGCTGAAAATCACGGCGACCCAAAATCCGCGCTCGCCGGCTGGTGGCAACCTGATTGTGGCCAAGCCCTAGCGGCGTTCGCAGGCGCGGCCATCCTCGCGGGACGACTTGGCGAGGCTATCGAGGAAAGGCGACTGGTGGCATGACGAAGGGCAAGACAGCGAAGGCACCTGCCGGGAACGATGACCGCACGCTCAACCTGTCAGCGCAGGAAGGCGAAACAGCGGAGCGCACACACGCGAAGGCGGCCATTGGCCCGGTCGTGCGTCACACGGTGCTAGCGGAGTATTTCGCCACATCCATCTTAGGCAAGAATTTGAAGCCGCCGATAACCGACACCGCCGAAGTCATCCGCGAGCACGTCGGCGACATCGGTAAAGGGGACTTGACCGTTCCCGGCCGCTTGCTCGCAGCTCAGGCAATCTCGCTCGATGCGATTTTTACCGACCTCGCTAGCCGCGCTGCAATGAACCGGGGCGAATATCTCAACGCCGCCGAAACCTACATGCGGCTGGCCCTGAAAGCGCAAGCGGCGTGCCGCGCGACAATCGACAGCCTGGCGAAGCTCCACCAGCCGCGCGAGCAAACGGTTCGGCACGTCCATGTAAACGAAGGTGGGCACGCCGTTGTCGCCGAACAATTCCACCATCACGCGGGGGGCCGGGAAAATGCGAAAATCGTCAATCAACCCCATGCGCCGGGCACAGCCGCCGGACCTGGCCAAAGCGCCACGCTGCCTAGCCCGCACCCGCTCGGGGACGGAGTGCCAATCGCCGGCCGTGAAGGGGAAGCGGCGATGCAGGATGCACGGCGGGACAAGCCCCGGCGCGCCTAGAGGCAATCGCAACGCCTGGAAACACGGCGGGCGCTCGGGCGCGACAATGGCGGCGGCGCGATACATTCGGGAGTTGGCGCGGCGGGCGGAATACGATTGCTCTCATTGCGGCGCGCTTAGTCAACTCATTAACGATTTGGCGTAGCCGTCCCATTCGTCCGTTGAGCGGCAGAATGCATCGTCACGATCTGGTGGAGTCATGTGGCACTCTATGGGCGCCTGCTCCCAATACTTCTTTGTCGCGCTCGGGATCCAAAAATAGTCACCAAAAGGTGTACGTTCATCAGCGTCAAAAATTTGCTTGGAAACAGCTCCTGTTCGTGTGTTGTCAATCTCCACCATCATCAGGCAGCGGCCGAGCTTTTGGCTATAGTGATTCGTATACGAGGGAAGTCTGCCACTGTTGCCGTTGTCATCATCGGAATACCCGAGCGAATGGAATACCTCCGCTGCTTTGCCAGAGCAGGAGACTTTCGCCGCTTCGCCGTCCTTCCCACTCTTATCGGCTAGCCTTGCCGACAGCTTTGCGTTGGTGCCCGCAAGCATCGTGTTTGTCCGCAGCTCATAAGCATACAGAATTGCGAATGCAGCGGCGACTAGCGCCACACCGGCGACAAGTGCTTTCATCCCCACTCCCATTTCGCGCCCTTGGAATCCTCGCAGTGGGAAGTCCTGAGCACGCTTCCGCGATAACTTACCTTCAGAGCTGCTCGGCAGAAAGAGGAAAGTCTGCCTCGGCTTTCGGGCATTCGGCGCACCTGCGCGCGTGCCGAAAAAAAGGAGACAACGCCGCAAAGTGTGGGCGAAAGTGTGGGGGCAATTTTGTCAGCCCCTAAAAAGGCGAGCGAAAGCAACGTGCTATGGGATAGGTTAGACTCCCTCCCTCCCGCCACATAAGTATCTGATGTATCACGAGATTCGCGTCGCGTGAAAAGCGGCGCGGTTCGGCCGTGTCGCGGGCTGGGGAGCGACAAGCGAGCGAAAGCGCCGCTTGGTCTGGGCTGCCCGCCTTCGGCGATCTCGGTCGGCCGTTAACGAGCGAGGAGCGCTTCATCCCAAATCTGGACGGGCCGAGCATGGCCCTTCCAGCCAGGGCGATTGTGCGGCGATCTACCCGCCAAGATGCACAGGAGCGAGGTAGCCAAGTTTACCCTTATCGCACCTTTGACCGGCTATGACCGGCGACACCGGAGGAGTTAAGCCGTTGAAGCCATTCCATCCTGACCGTTATGGAGCGCCCGCCGCGGCCCCGAGCTTGATCATGGAGATCGCCCGAACCGCGCCCGAGACGATCGCCATCGAGAATGGCGGCGCGAGCGTCGATTATGGCGAGTTGGTCGGCCGTGCGAGATCGACCGCTGCCGCGCTGGGTTGCCTCGGCCTGGTGCCGGGGTCGCTCGTCGCGGTATGCCTGCCGCGCTCGGCCGAGCAGATCATCGCTATGCTGGCCGTATGGCTCGCCGGCGGCGCCTACCTGCCGCTCGACCCGGCCTGGCCTGAGGGCCGTCTGGCGAACCTGCTCGCGGACTCCGGCTGTGCCGCGGTGATAGCGGCCCCCGAGCTGGGCAATCGTATCCGGGGACAGGTTCCGCGCATCGAAGTCGCCACCGCCGTGACGATCGGGGACAGCGCCGCCCTGGCGGTGGATCCGGACGCGCTGGCGTATGTCATCTACACTTCCGGTTCGACGGGCGCACCCAAGGCGGTTGAGGTCAGTCACGGCAACCTGGCTGCGCTAATCGCCTGGCACGTCGAAGCATTCGGCGTGGGCGTTGGCGCTCGCACCAGTCATCTCGCGGGTCTCGGCTTCGACGCGTCGGCCTGGGAAGTGTGGCCGGCGCTCGCCGCCGGGGGAACCGTCTGCCTCGTGGACGGCGCGACGCGGCTCGATCCGGCCGCCTTGCGCGACTGGCTGGTTGATCAGCGGATCGAGGTCGCCTTCGCTCCGACTGCCCTCGCCGAGCCGATGGCGACGATGGCATGGCCGGCGGAAGCCGCGCTCAGGACGCTGCTCACGGGCGCCGAACGGCTCAAGGCGCGCCCGGCTCCGGGTCAGCCGTTCACGCTCGTCAACAATTATGGGCCGACCGAATGCACCGTGGTCGCAACCTCCGGCATCGTCAGCGCCGAGGGCACCGGCTTGCCGTCGATCGGGCGACCCATCGCAGGCACCCTCGTCCACTTGCTGGACGCCGAGTGGAACGACGTGCCGGCGGGCGCCGAAGGCCAGATCTGCATCGGCGGTGTGCAGGTTGCGCGCGGCTATCGCGGGGATTCGCGACTGACCGAGGAAAAGTTCGTCACTCATCCTACTTTCGGCCGCATCTACTGCACCGGAGATCTAGGGGCGTGGCTGCCCGACGGCGAACTCGACTTCCGCGGCCGGATGGATGAGCAGGTCAAGGTGCGAGGACATCGCATTGAGCCCGCCGAAATATCCGCGGCGCTCAACCGACTGGAGCCGGTGTCTTCCAGCGCGGTTATCCTTCGCGACGGCGAACTGGTCGCTTACGTTGTCTTGGCCGGCGGCGAAGCGGTCTCCGAGAACGACCTGCGGATCGCGCTGGCGCAAGCGCTGCCCGATTATATGGTGCCGGCTCGCTTTGCTGCGATCGAAGCGCTGCCGCTTACCGCGAATGGCAAAGTTGACATTGGCGCGCTGCCCGACCCGGCAAGTTCACCGATGGGCGAGGCGCCCACCCACCGCGGCCCGTCGAGCCCGACCGAACGGCGCCTGCTCGATATCCTCGTCGAGGTCCTTGGCCGCTCCGACATCGGCGTCGAGGACGATTTCTTCCTGCTCGGCGGCCATTCCTTGCTCGGCACCCAACTGGTTATCCGCGCTCGTGACGCATTCGGTGTCGAGCTGACCCTGTTTCACCTGTTCGAGGGTCGCACCGTGGCGCGCCTCGCCGCAACCATCGAAAGACTGGCAATCGAGCTGATCGAGACGATGAGCGACGAGGAAATTCGCCGGATGGTGGGCTGAGCGATGGCGACCAGCCCGGCACCCGACCTCAGTCTCAGTCTCGCCCGACTGATGGACCCGGCCGTGCTGGCCGATCCCTATCCGCTCTACGCGCGCTTGCGGGAAGAGGCCCCCGTCCATTGGGACCCGTTCCTCCACTGCTGGGTGGTGACGCGCTACGCGGACGTCCATCAGGTGTTGCACAGCTTTTCGGCCGACCGCACGCCCAGCCCGGAGCAACTTCGCATGCTCGGCATCGGCAACATCGAACCGATCGCCGAGGTCATGGTCAAGCAGATGCTGTTCCTCGATCCGCCGCGGCACACGCAACTTCGCAAGCTCTGTTCAACCGCCTTTACGCCGCGCCGCGTCGAGCAACTCGAACAACGCGTCCACGCGATCGCCGACCGACTGGTCGATCGCAAGATTGGCAGCGGGCAGATGGACGTGATCGGCGATTTCGCTGCGCCCTTCCCGGCGATCGTCTTCGCGGCTTTGCTGGGCGTGCCCGAAGAAGATCACATGCGTCTGAAGGCCTGGTCGGCCGATTTCGCGGAAATGCTGGGCAATTTCCAGCACAACGTAGACCGAGTCGCGCGGGTTTTGAAAAGCACCGAGGAGATGGTCGACTACTTCCGCCGGGCGATCCACGAGGAAGAGCGGCCGTTGGCGGACGGGCTGCTCAAGAGCCTGGTGGACGCCGAGGTGGACGGCGAACGGCTGTCCGAGGACGAAGTCATCGCCAACGCGATCGTCGTTATGGTCGGCGGTCAGGAGACCACCACCAACCTCATCGGGTCCGGCCTCCTTACGCTGTTGCGCCAACCCGACAAGCTCGCCCAGCTCCGTGAGCGGCCCGAGTTGACCGCGAGTGCCGTCGAGGAGTTGCTGCGCTATGAATCGCCGTCGCAGCATACGGGCCGGATCGCCCACGAGGACACCATTGTCGGCGGCACGCTGATCCCGAAAGGCGCCGCGGTGATGGCCGTGATGGCTGCCGGCAACCGGGATCCGGAACGCTTCCCCAATCCCGACGAGCTCGATTTCGAGCGCGCCGACAACCGTCATCTCGCATTTGGCTGGGCGGCGCATTTCTGTTTTGGGGCGCCGCTGGCGCGGATGGAGGGGCGCATAGCGTTCCGCTGCCTGCTCGACCGCCTGCATGGCCTGGCGCTGGATGCGGAGTGCGTCGAATGGCGGGAGAATCTGGGTTTGCGCGGCCTGAAGGCATTGCCGGTGGCTTTCGATGAAGCATGAAGTGATCGATGTCGGAGAGGCCCGCCGCCGGCTTCTCGAACAGATGCTGAGCGGAAAAGCGGATGCTTCGGCCGCCCCGCAAGCCCAGGCACCGATCGGCCGTCGTGATGCAAGCGCGCGCGTGCCGCTGACCGCGGAGCAAAGTCAGCTCTGGCTTCATGCCCAGATGGCGCCGGAGATGCCGCTTTATAACGAATCGATCACGATTCATCGGCTCGGATCTTACGACCACGCGGCGCTAGCAAGAGCGCTGACGGAGATCGTCCGGCGGCATGAGATCTGGCGCACCCGCTTCGTGGAACTAGACGGCGAAGTGACCCAACAAGTCACCCAGTCGATCGAGATCCCGTTGCCGCTGATCGACATCAGCCATCTTGCGCAGGACGAACGTCAGGTAGAGGCGCTGCGCCTCGCAACCGAGGATGCCAAGACGCCGATCCCGCTCGATCGCGCGCCTCTTTTCCGGTCCCGGGTGGTCAAGCTCGCCGAGGATGAGCACCGGCTCTATCTGACGCTCCACCACATGATCTTCGACGGCGTCTCGATCTACCGGACGCTCGTGCCCGAGCTTGCAGCGCTGGTGGCCGCGTTCGAGCGCGGCGAACCGTCCCCGCTGCCGGAGCCGGCGCTGCAATATGCCGATTACGCGGCGTGGCAGGCAGAGCAGGCGGATTCGGCGGCACTCGCGCGTCAGCTCGACCACTGGCGGAGCGCGCTTGCCGAACCGCTGCCGCGCCTGGAACTTGCCGGCGATCGTCCCCGCGCCGCCCATCCGACTCACGCGGGATCGATGGAAGTATTCGAGATCGACGATAGCCTCATCGAACCTCTGAAGCGGGTGGCCCAGGCCGAAGGTGCGACGCTCTACATGGTTTTGCTCGCGGCCTATAAGACGATGTTGTTTCGCTATACGGGCGATAGCGATCTCATCGTCGGCGGCGTCACCGACACTCGGCGCCGGCCCGAATTGCAGCCGCTGATGGGCTATTTCCTCAACACGATGGCGCTGCGCAGCCGGCCTGCGTCCGATCTGTCGTTCCGCGAGTACCTCGCCCAGGTGAAAGAATCGGTCATCGGGGCGCTGAGCGCGATCGACATCCCGTTCGACCGGCTGGTTCGAGAACTCAACATCCGCCGCGGAACCGGCACCCACCCGTTATTCAACACGCTGTTTTCCATCGAGCCTCCGGTCGATCCTTTCCCGGAAGGGTGGGACCTGACCCAGATGGACGTGGTCGTTGGCGCCGCCAAGTACGACCTCTATCTTGAACTCGACGAGCGGCCCGCGGGCTTCGCCGGCCGCTTCCTCTATTCGACCGAGTTGTTCGACGGCTCGACTATCCGGCGGATGATCGGCCATTGGACTCGGCTGTTGCACGGCATCGCGGCCGATCCGGCGACTTCGCTGGCAAAGCTGCCGATGCTCGGCGAGGAAGAACGCCGCACGCTGGTCCACGATTGGAATGCCACCGCGCGGGACTTGCCGCCGACGAACGTGGTGGAACGGTTCGCCCGCCATGCCGCGGAGATGCCGAACGTGATCGCCCTGGAGCAAGAAGACGGTCAACGTTGGAGCTACGGCGAGCTCGCACGCCGCTCGGACGCCATCGCCGCCAGGCTGGTGGCGGAAGGAGCCGGGGGTGGCTCGCTCGTCGGGCTGTGCCTCGAGCGATCTGCATGGATGGTCGCCGCCATGCTGGGCATCGCCAAGGCCGGTGCCGCTTACTTGCCGCTCGACCCGGGCTTTCCACCCGCGCGGCTGGCGACGATTGTCGAGGATGCGGCGCTGGACCTCGTCCTCGTCGAGCCTTCGACCAAGGCGGCGCTTCCGCCAAGCGGCGCGCGGGTACTCGAACTCGACCGCGAATGGCCGGATGCGAATTTTGAAAGCCGCCCGATCGATGGCGACGCGCTGGCCTATGTGCTTTACACGTCGGGATCGACCGGCCGGCCCAAGGGTGTCGAAATTCCGCACGCGGCGCTGGCGAACCTGCTGCTGGCGATGGCCGACACGCCGGGATTCGAGCGCGGCCAAACCCTGCTTGCGATTACGACGCTGTCGTTCGACATCGCCGAGCTCGAACTATGGCTGCCGCTGATTTGTGGTGGAACCGTGCTGCTGGCCTCGCGAGAGACCGCGATGGACATGGCCGCACTGGCCGAGCTGATCGATCGCGCGCGCCCGCACATGCTGCAGGCGACGCCGGCCACCTGGCGCGGTCTGATCGAGGCGGACTGGCAAGGCGCGCCCTGGCTGCGCGCACTTTGCGGCGGCGAGGCGCTCCCGCGCGCTCTGGCCGATCAGTTGCTGCCCCGCGTCGGTCAACTATGGAACATGTACGGCCCGACTGAGACGACCATTTGGTCGGCCGTTTCGAGGGTCGAGCCCGGCGGCTCAGTACCGATCGGCAAGCCCATCTGGAACACGCAGATTCGGGTGCTTGACGAGGCCGGTAACGACCTGCCCGTCGGCGCGGTCGGCGAGATTTACATCGGCGGCCGCGGTCTCGCGCGCGGCTACCGCCGCCGGGCGGACCTGACCGAGCAGCGCTTCGTCCGCGCGGCGAGCGAGCGGCTGTACCGCACCGGCGATCTCGGTCGCTGGCGCAGCGACGGTCTGCTCGAATGCCTCGGCCGCACCGACAATGAGGAGAAAATCCGCGGCTTTCGCGTCGCCATCGAAGAGGTAGAAGGCGCCCTGGCGAAACTGCCGGGCGTAACCGCCGCCGCGGTTCGCGCCTGGCCGGACGCCAGCGGGGAGCGCGCGCTGGCGGCCTATGTGGTGGGCGCCGGCGAGGGGGCCGAGCATCGCGCCGCGCTTGGGACGATGCTTCCTGACTATATGGTGCCAAGCCACTTCATCCTGCTCGATTCCTTACCGCTCACTCCCAACGGAAAGGTCGACCGCGCCCAACTGCCGCAGCCCGGTGTGGCGCCGCGCCGCCCGACGGAGCTGCCGGAGACCGCGGCCGAACGGCGGCTGGCGGCGATCTGGCAGGCAGTGCTCAAAGTGGACCAGGTGTTCAGGTATGACGACTTCTTCGATCTCGGCGGCCATTCGCTGCTCATCGCGCGGTTGCTACGCCGGATCGAAGCGGATTACGGGCAGCGCGTCCCGATGGCGGCGCTGTTTCGTGCCCCTAAGCTCGCGGACATGGCCGCGCTGATCGAGGCGCCGCGTCCGCTCGACACCCCGGCACTGATTCCGATCCAGCCCCACGGCACGAAGCCCCCGATCCTGTGGCTCGACGGCGGTTCGACGTTCCTTCCGTTGACGGTCGAGCTTGGCCGGGATCAGCCGTTCCTCGGTATCTCGGTCGACACGGTGCTGGAAGCCGCCGGCGGCTGCCCGGCGCGACTTGAGGATGCCGCCGAGCTGGTGATCGGGGCGATCCGTGAAGTGCAGCCCGCTGGGCCCTATCAACTTGGCGGCTGGTGCACGTCGGGCATTCTTGCGTTCGCGGTCGCTGCCCGTCTGCGCGAGCAAGGCGAGGACGTGGCCTTGCTGGCGCTGATCCACGCGGCCCATCCGGTGCACGCGAAGCGGATTGGCGCGACGCGCATTTTCCTGAGCAAATTCCGCTTTCACCTGTCGATGTCGGTGAGTCAGCCGAAGGGCACCCGGTGGCGCTACTTCTGCGAGCGCCTGCAAGGCTTGTCCGACGCTGCCGCCTTGGCCGGCGGTGGGGAGGCGGTGCTTCAGCCGGCTCTTCGATCGGCGCTGGACAGGATCGCCTTGAACTATGTTCCCCGGCCGTATTCGGGCAATCTGCTGCTGATCGAGCCCGCCGAGCGCGCCGACCTGCTCGACTTTGCCGAAGCCTGGCGTGCCGAGGCGCGAGGGCCCTTTCAGGTTCATACGGTACCCGGCGGCCACCGGACACTCCTCGAGCAGCCCCACGTCGCGCACGTGGCGCCGATCCTCCGCGCGGCGCTCCTGTCCTCGCCGGCCCCGTTGAAGCCATCCAGCCTGAGCGCGGCGGGCTGATGCCGTGCCGCTTGTCGACCTCAGGATTTCAGGCCTCGATGTCGATGACGCCGAGGTAGCGAGGCTTCAGCAGCATCTCGCCGCGGACGAGCAAGCACGAGCGCAGCGTTTCCGCTTCGAGCGAGACCGGCGCAGGTTCGTCGTCCGGCGCGGGCTCCTGCGCGAGTGGCTCGCAGACCGCCTGAACGAGCGGCCCGAGCGGTTGTGCTTCATCGTGGGAGAATGGGGCAAGCCCGTGCTCCGAGATCATCCGTGCCACTTCAGCCTGAGCCACTCCGGCGAGCGGCTGATGGTCGCCATTTCCGATGCAGAAGTCGGTTGCGATATCGAGCATATCGACGACAGTATCGATTGGCTGCCGATCGCCGAGCAGTTCCTGCCGCGGGGTGAGCTGGATGAGTTGCGCACTCTTGCGCCGCCCAGCGCGTGCGCCGCCTTCTTTCGTCTCTGGGCGAGGATGGAGGCCTCGCTGAAAGCAACCGGCAAAGGCCTGTCCGGGGCAACCTTCGACACCAGCGTTCCTGCCGCCTGGCAGGTGAGCGACGTGGATATCGGGCTTGGCTACGCCGCGGCTATTGCCTGGGCGGGAGACAACACGCAGCTCCAATTGACCATCCCCCATCTTGGACCGCGGTTGTTCGCTGATCGCGACATTGATCCCTTATTGAGCGTATCGCGGGCACCCAGAACTTGGTTCAGGTGACATTCGGCGTCGGCTTCTGCGGCCAACGCCTGCAACGCAAACCTGTCGCTTTCAATCCAGGGTCGTGCGGTATTGCTTGATCGCCAGCCCGGCGACGACGAGGACGAACAGGGCGAGCGCGCCGAGGTTGCCGAGCTGGTCGCCCAGCCCGACACCCTTGAGCACCGACCCCCGGACCACGCGCAGCATGTGCGTGACCGGCAGGATCGTCCCGAGCCACTGCGCCCATACCGGCATACCGCGGAAGGGGAACAGGAACCCGGAGAGCAGGATCGAGGGGAGGAAATAGAACACCGACATCTGCATCGCCTGCAACTGGTTGCGGGTGACGGTCGAGATGAGAAACCCGAGCGCCAGGCTGCCGACGATGAACAGCAGCATGCCGATCGCCAGCGCCAGCCAGCCGCCCTCGAGCGGCACGCCGAACAGCAGCCGCGCCAGCACCAGTATGATCGCCGCCTGGATTACGCCGACGACCACGTAAGGGGTCAGTTTGCCGATCATCACTTCCAGCGGGCGAACGGGTGTGGACAGCAGCATCTCCATCGTCCCCCGCTCGGTCTCGCGAGTGACCGCCAGCGCGGTCATCATCACCAGCGTCAGAGTCAGGATCGTCGCCAGCAGCCCGGGCACGATGTTGTAGGAAGTGATGCTTTCCGGGTTGTAGCGCCGCTGCACCACCACCTCGAACGGCGGCCCCGTTGCGGACGGTGTCGCGAGCGGCCCTTTGAGGTCATGCATCAGCGCGTATTGCGGCAGCTGCGCCAACGCCGCCACCGCGCCGCCAGTCGCCGCCGGGTCGGAGGCGTCGGCCTCGACCAGGATCTGCGGGTCGTCACGGCGCACCACGCGGCGGGTGAAGTCGCCCGGGATGGTGATCGCGAACTGGATGGTGCCGCGCTCGATCAGCTTGTCCATCTCGCCTTGCGAGCGAGCGGCCGAGACGACGTCGAAATAGCCGCTGCGCTGTAGCGCGCCGATCACCGAGCGCGACAATTCGCCGTGGTCCTGCACCAGCACCGCGGTCGGCAAGTGCTTCGGATCGGAGTTGATCGCATAGCCGAACAGCAGCAATTGGCCGATCGGAACGCCGATGATCATCGCGTAAGTCAGCCGGTCGCGGACGAGCTGGATGAACTCTTTGGCGACCACCGCCGCGATGCGCGAGAGCGACAGCCCCATCACGCGGCGAGGTTCTCTTCTTGCCCGCCGTGCGTACGCATCAGCTGGATGAACACGTCTTCCAGCGTTGGGCTCACTTCGCTCCAGGTCCACGGATCGCGGCGGAACGGCGCGATGGCCTTCTCGAGCGCCGCGCGGTCGGTGCCGCTGACATGCAAGGCGGCGCCGAACGGGGCGACCATCTCGATGCCGGGCTTTCCGGCGAGATCGCGCGCCAGCCGGTCGGCGCGCTCACCCTCGGCCTCGAAGGTGATCAGGCCCGATTGCGCGATCAGCTCGCCGCCGGTGCCGCGGGCGATGAGGCGCCCGTTGAAGATGTAGGCGATGTCGTGGCAGCGCTCGGCTTCGTCCATGTAGTGCGTCGAGACCAGCACGGTGATGCCCTCGTCGGCGAGGCGGTGGATCTCGTCCCAGAAATCGCGCCGCGCCTGCGGATCGACGCCGGCGGTCGGCTCGTCGAGCAGCAGCAGCTTCGGCTCGTGCATTACCGAAGCCGCCAGCGCGAGGCGCTGCTTCCATCCCCCCGAGAGATTTCCCGCGAGCTGCTTGCGGCGGTCGCGGAGACCAAGCTTGTCGAGCGTCTCATCGACCCGCTCGTGGATCCGGTCGAGGGAATAGACGCGGGCGATGAAGGCCAGGTTCTCCTCGATCGTCAGGTCCTCGTAAAGCGAGAAGCGCTGGGTCATGTAGCCCGTCTGGCGCTTGATCCGCTCCGCTTCGGCTGGGAAGTCCAGCCCCAGCACCTGTCCCTTCCCGCTGTCCGGCGTCAGCAGCCCGCACAGCATCCGCAGCGTGGTCGTCTTGCCCGAGCCGTTGGGGCCGAGGAATCCGGTAATATGCCCTTCCTCGACCTGGATCGCGACGTGATCGACCGCCTGGAGCGAGCCGAAGCCCTTGCTGAGATCGGCGACGTCGATGGCGAGGGTCACGGTAGCGGCTCTACGTCCACCGGCATGCCCGGCTGCAGGTTCTCCGGATGGGGCGGATTGGCCTCGACCATGAACACCAGCCGGTCGCGCGAATCGCGGCTGAAGATCACCGGCGGGGTGAACTCGGGCTGCGGGCTGACGTAGCGGATCGTCGCGCTCAGGCCCTTGGCGCAGCCGTCGCATGAAAAACGCACCGTGCGCCCCACGCGATAGCGCGCCAGCTCCTTCTCCGGCACGAAGAAGCGCACCTTCACCTTCGCGTCGGGCAGCAGCGAGACGATCGGCTGGTTGGCGGCGGCCCATTCGCCGGGCTGGTAGAACACCTCGTCCACCCGTCCGGCGGAAGGCGCTACCGGGGAAAGCTGACTCTCGCGGATCGCCACTTCGTTTCGGCCGCCTTTCGCCTGCTCGGTCTGCGCTCGCGCGGCGGCGACTTGCGCGCGGCAGGCGTCGGCCGTGCGGCGCGCCGCCTCGATCCGCGCCTGGGCATTGCCCAGCGCCGCCCGCGCGGCATCGATGTCCTTGCCGGCGACCGCTGCGGCGTCGTCCTTGCGCACCGCCAGCAGCCGGGCGAGGTCGCTGCGCGCTTTTTCGGCGTCGGCCTCGGCAGCGGCGGCCTCGGCATCGGCCTGACGAACGTTGGCCTCGGCCGAGGCGATCTGGCTTTGCGCGGCTGTGACGTTGGCCTGGGCCTGCTGGCCCTGGGCGGTGAGGGTCGCCGGAGCGATGGTGAAGAGCGGCTGGCCGGCGGTCACCCGCGTTCCCTCGACCGCCGAGACGGAGGCGACCGTCCCCGCCACGGGCGCGGCAAGATAAAGGTCGTCGCCCTCGATATAGCCCGAAAGGGTTCGCGGTTGGTTCGAGCCGCCGAGCACCAGCCAGGCGACGATGGCGATGGCCACAATCGCGGCGACGAACAGGCCGGTGCGCCAGCGGCTCATTGCCCCGCTCCTCGCGCCAGCTCCGGCCAGCCGCCGCCGAGCGCCTTGAAAAGCGACGCGGTGTCGCGGGCGAGCGCGCCTTGCGCGTCGATCATCTGCTCCTCCAGCGAAAGCCGCCGCCCGCGGGCGAGCAGCACGTCCGAATAGGTGACTAGCCCTCCGCGATAGCGCGTGTCGGAAATCTGTTCCGCGCGGGCGGCGTCGGACACCGCGCTCTTCAGATTGTCGAGCTTGCCGCGATCACCGTCCACCCGGCTGAGCGCGTCCTCGACATCTTGCAGCGCGGTCAGCACGCTCTTGCGATAGGCGACCAGCGCCTGTTGCTGCCGCGCATTGGCGACGGCGATCTCGCCGCGCGTCCGGCCGCCGGCGAACAGCGGCCAGTCGACCGCCGCGCCGAGGCTGAAGCTGCGGCTGCCCCATGCGAGCAGCGAGCTGAGCGCAGTGCTGACCAGCGCCGGCGCCGCCGTGAGTGAGAAGCGCGGATAAAGGTCCGCCACGGCGACGCCGATGTCGGCGGTGGAGGCGGCGAGCTGGCGCTCGGCTGCGCGAATGTCCGGCCGCCGCCGCAACAGTTCCGAGGGGACGCCAGGCGGCACGGCGGGCGGCGAGGGCAGGGCTTTCGCGGTCGTCAGCTCGCCGTCGAGCGTCTCGGGCGCCTGGTCGGTCAGCACGGCAATGGCGTGGATTTGCGCCTCGGCCTGCGCTTGCAGTGCCGGGATGGCCGCCGCTGCGGCGGACATCGCGGAACTTTGCTGGGCAAGGTCCTGCCCGGTCGCCAGCCCGCCGCGCGCGCGCGCGGCGACGAGTTGCTCGGAGCGTTGCTCGCTCGCTACGTTGGCCTCGGCATTGGCGATCCGCTCCTGCAGCGTTCGCAGCGTCAGGTAGGCGTTGGCGACCTCGGCGGCGGCGGTCACTTGCAAGTCGCGCCGGTTCCAGATCGCCGCCTCGGTGCGGGCCTTGGCCGCCTCGACACTGCGCCGGGTCTTGCCGAAAAGGTCGATTTCCCAGCTCGCGTCGAACCCCGCGCGCCAGGTGGTGAACTCGCTCCCCGGCAGGCCGAACGCGCCGCCGCCTTGCTGGCCGCCGGCTCCCGGCGGAATCGGAATGGCGTTCTCGCTGATCCGCTGATGCGTGACCGAGCCTTGCGCGTCTACTTGCGGCAGCGCGGCCGCCCCGGCGACCGTCTCGCGCGCTCGCGCCTCGCGGATGCGCGCGGCCGCGGCTTCGAGGTCGAGGTTCTGCGCCAGCGTGCGGTCGACCAGCGCGTCGAGCTCGGGATCGCCGAACGCACCCCACCAACTTGCCAACTCTGTGTCGGTAGGACCAGGCGCCGTCGCTTTGGAAAAGGTCTCGGGCACGGCGACTGCGGGGCGTTGGTAATTGGGCCCCACCGTGCAGGCGGTCACCAGCAGGATCGCCAAGGCGACGAGCCGCTTCATACGAGCAATCCCGCCAGGACCGCGTCGGCATGCTGGCGCGCGAGCTGGTGCAGGTCGATCGGCGCGCCGCCGGCGGGCTCGAGCGTCTCGCGCCAGAGCAGCCCCATCAGTAGTGGGCCGACCAGCGTCAGCGCAAAGAGCCGCGGGTCGCCCGCGCGCACTTCCCCCTTCGCCTGCGCCTTTTCGATCAGACCCGCGATCAGCGCGATCGCCTGGCTGACGACGAGGTCGTAATAAGTCTTGGCCAGCTCGGGAAAATTACGCGATTCGCCGATGACGATCTTGGCCATCGCGCCGATCGGTACCGTACCGGCGATCTCGGCGAAGCGCGGCAGCAGAGCGCGGACAATCTGGGCGAACGGCAGGTCGACCGCTTCGACCGTGTGCCGAATAGTGGCGACGTTTGGCGCCACCGTGTCGCGAACGACGGCGCGGAACAGATCCTCCTTGTCCTTGAAGTACAGATAAAGCGTGCCTTTCGACACGCCGGCACGGCTGGCGATTTCCTCCAGTCGGGCGGCGGCAAAGCCCTTCTCGGCGAACACCTCCAGCGCCGCCGCGCAAATCTCGCGCGGACGATCCTCGGCCCTGCGTTGCCACCGCGGCTGTGCCATCGCCGTTCCTTACTGACCGGTCAGTTATATACCGGCGGTCAGAGCGCGCAAGCGGCAAAGTAGCGAGCAAGCCGAAGCGGATTTGGCGGTGTCTGCGCTAGACCACTCCGAAGGCCAGCATCGCGTCGGCCACCTTCTTGAAGCCGGCGATGTTGGCGCCCTTGACGTAGTCGATGTAGCCGCCGCCCTGGTCGCCATACGCCAGGCACGATTGGTGGATGCCGTGCATGATGTCCTTGAGCAGCTGCTGCAGCTCCTCTTCCTTCCACGAGCGGCGCTCGGAGTTCTGGCTCATCTCGAGGCCGGATACCGCCACGCCGCCGGCGTTCGAGGCCTTGCCCGGCGCATAGAGGATCTTGTGCTGCTTGAAGACGTGCACGCCGTCGAGGTCGGTCGGCATGTTCGCCCCTTCCGACACCGCCTGGCAGCCGTTCGCGACCAGGGTTTTGGCATCCTCGCCGAGCAACTCGTTTTGCGTCGCGCAGGGCAAGGCCATGTCGCAAGGCACTCCCCAAGGAGTCTTGCCGGCGGTGAAGGTCGCCCCTTTGAACTCGTTGCAGTACTCCTCGATGCGGCCGCGACGATGGGTCTTGTGGGTCTTGACCCAGTCGATCTTCTCCTGGGTGATGCCGTCGGGATCGTGAATGAATCCGCCGGAATCGGACAGCGTCAGCACCTTGCCGCCGAGCTGGACGATCTTTTCCGCGGCGTGCGTCGCCACGTTGCCGGAACCGGAGATCACCGCGGTCTTGCCGACCAGGTCTTCCCCCTTGGTCGCCAACATGTTGGCGAGGAAATAGACCGCGCCATAGCCGGTCGCTTCGGTGCGGATCAGCGAGCCGCCCCATTCGAGCCCCTTGCCGGTGAGAACACCGGTGAACTCGTTGGTGATGCGCTTGTACTGGCCGAACATGAAGCCGATCTCGCGTCCGCCGACGCCGATATCGCCCGCCGGGACGTCGATGTCGGCGCCGATGTGGCGATAAAGCTCGGTCATGAAGCTCTGGCAGAAGCGCATGATCTCGCGCACGCTCTTGCCTTTGGGGTTGAAGTTCGATCCGCCCTTGCCGCCGCCCATCGGCAGGCCGGTGAGGGCGTTCTTGAAGGTCTGCTCGAAGGCGAGGAACTTGAGCACGCTTTCGGTCACGCTCGGGTGGAAGCGGATGCCGCCCTTGTACGGCCCGATCGCGTTGTTGTTCTGCACCCGCCAGCCGCGCTGGACGCGGATGTTGCCGCCATCGTCTTCCCAGCACACGCGGAAGCTGACCACCCGGTCGGGCTCGGCGATGCGGCGCAGGATCTGCTGCCGGTGGTATTCCTCCTTGTCGGCCATGAAGTCGAAGATGTCCTCCGACACTTCCTGCACCGCCTGCACGAATTCCGGCTGGCCCGGGTTGCGGCGTTTGACGCCCTCCATGAATGTCGCGAAATCGACGTGATCGGAAACGGCCATTGTCTGAGTTACCCCCTGTTGAACCCGCCGGCGACTCCGTGGCCGGCGCGGCGCCCGGCGCTAAAGAATACTGGAATCAAGCAGAAGGCAAGCGCCGCGCGGCCGCGCGACTTCGAAAAGTCCCCTTGCCCTAGTGCCACCGTTGGCGCACCTTCCGGCGGCGAGGGCCGGAGTCGTGTCTCGGGGGAAGATGCGGATGTTCAAAAGGTTTTTGTCGATCGCGGCGGCCGTTCTGGTCGCCTCTTCCAGCTTTTCTCCGGCCCAGGCGCGCCCCGACGGCCCGCTCGAGGCGCAGAGCTTCCCGATCGGCACGCAGGGCGCCTTGTGCGAGGCGCAAGGAGTCACGCTCGGCAGCGCACGCCACAGCGTGTTCGACCGCAAGTGGGCGCTGATCTGCCGCGACGTCAGCCAGCCGATCGGCGCCGCCTATAGCTGGCGCGACGTCAAGGATGTGCAGGGGCGGGTCGGCAGCTCCCGCGGTACCCCCCTCGATTGCGACCAGCTCGGAACGGCTTCCGGCGCCACGCGGGGCGTCACGATACGCCGCTGCCGCGATCCGAAGACCGGCCTGCAATGGACGAGCTACACCGCCGTGTCGGGCGACTGGGTTCATGTGGTGGAGGGTCTGTCGGCCTATGACAGCGCGTTGCGGCTGGCGCTGGCCAACCTCATGCAGGATCGTGTCGTGCCGGGCGAAGTGGCGGTCGTTACCACCGGCGGCACCGGTTCGCTGGCTCAAGCGCGCGCAAGCGTCGGGGACAGTTCGCTCCTGATCGGTCAGGGCTACCGGCAGAACAATGCCGGCGATTACGCCGAGGCTGAAGAGTATTTCAGCCCGGAGCTGCTCAATGCGACTCAGTTGAAAGAGTCTCCGCAGGCGGCTGCCCTCCTAGCGGCCCGCCGCCACGAACTGCTCGTCAACCGAGCCCTGCAACTGTCGAATCTGGGCCGCTACTCCGAAGCCGCCAACACCTTTGCCCAAGCCGACGCCATGGGATTGCGCGACCCGATCCAGGCCCGGCTGTCGCGCAATTTCGAGGCGATCGATGCGCTTAATCGCGGGCGCTTGGATCAAGTCACCGCGATCCTCGCACGCCCTGTTCCGGCGCTCTCGGCGCCGGCCGAGGCGCAGGCCGGGGCGGTGGCAATCGACCCGCCTCTCGCCGACAGCCTCAATGCCGGGCTTGCCGCCGGCCTGACCGATTCGCTGAACCAGGAGACGCGCCTGACCGTCGTCGAGCGCGCGGCCATCATCGACGCGCAGGCGCACCAGATCGGTGCCACCGTCTTGCGTCTGAGCGGCAAGCCCGAGGAAGCGCTTGCCCAGCTCTCGGCTGCTCGGGACCAGATATTGCAGGTGAAGGAAGGCCGCGTTCTCTCGACCGCGCGCCTGCTGTCGCAGATCGATTCAGAGATGGCGCTGGCCAATGAGGCCCAGAGTCGCTTTCCCGAAGCCGAAGCGCTGCTGCGCGACGCCGTCACCCTGACCGAGCAACGCTATCCCGACAGCGCCGCCGTCAACGAGGCCCAAGCGCGGCTCGCCGCTTACCTCACGCGCCGCGGACGCAACGGCGAGGCGATGCAGCTTTACGGGGGCATCGTCCACGATATCTCCGGCCGCCGCGATGCGCTCGTGGGCCTCGAGCACCAGATCGAGCCCTATTTCCAGATGTTGGTCGACGGCCTGCCGCAAAACCCGGCGCTCGTCTCCGACCTGTTCCAGGCCGCGCAGCTGGTGGAACGTCCGGGCGCGGCCCAGACGCTGTCGCAGTTGAGCCGCCGCCTGGCGGCGGGCAACAGCCAGGCGTCCGACCTGTTCCGCCGCGAGACCAACGTGGAACGGCAGATCAACCAGACCAACGTCGCGCTGGCGCAGCTGCGCACCGGTCAAAGCGGCGGCGCCCCCGCCGCGCAGACGGCAGAGCTGCAGGACACCCTGAAGCGGCTCCAGCAGAACCAGCTCGATCTGGTGAATGCCCTGTCCGCCTACCCGGCGTACCGTTCGCTGGCGCACAGCTACGTTTCGGCCGACGATATGCGGGCGCTGCTCAAGCCCGGCGAAGCCTACCTCAAGCTGGTCAAGGTGGGCGACGACATGTTCGCGGTGTACTTATCGCCGCAGCGTTCGACCGGTTGGAAAGTCGCTGCCAACGCGGCCGAGGTGGCCGATCTCGTTTCCAAGCTGCGAGACAGTATCTCGGTCACTGTCGGCGGCGTGGCGGCAACCTATCCGTTCGACGTCGATAGCTCGCGCACGCTGTTCAAGGATTTGTTCGCTCCCGTCGCCGGCGATCTAGCCAAGGCCGATCACCTGATCTTCGAGCCCGACGGAGCGCTGCTGCAGCTACCGATCAACCTGCTGATCGCCGACCAAGGTGGGGTCGATGCCTATCACAGCCGGGTCGCCGCCGGCGGCGACGAGTTCGATTTCCGCGGGATCGGCTGGCTTGGGCGCAACACCGCGATCAGCACCGCCCTGTCGCCGGCCAGCTTCCGCGACATGCGCAACGCGCCGCCGTCGAAAGCGCCCGAAGCCTATCTCGGGCTCGGCCAGAACCAGCCGGTCGGCAAGCTCACCCGCGCGGCGCTGGTGCGCGGCGTGCCGGATTCGAACGATCCGGGTTGCGATATCCCGCTCGCCGCGTGGAACAATCCCATTCCGGACGACGAGCTGAAACTCGCGGGCCAGGTGTTCGGGCCCAATCGCTCGCAGCTGATTACAGGCGCCGCCTTCACCGACACGGCGATTCAGAACGACCCCGACCTCGACCGCTACCGCATTCTCCATTTCGCGACGCACGGCCTCGTCTCGGCGCCGAAGGCGGGTTGCCCCGCGCGCCCTGCCTTGCTGACCTCGTTCGGCGCCCAGCGGTCGGACGGGCTGCTCGAATTCGGCGACATCTTCGATCTCAAGCTCGACGCCGATCTGGTCATCCTCTCGGCCTGCAATACCGCCGCCCAAGCGGGTATCGAAGCGACGCAGGAGGCCGGGATCGAAGGCGGCGGCGGGCAGGCGCTCGACGGACTGGTGCGCGCGTTCATCGGCGCCGGCGGGCGCCAGGTCATCGCCAGCCACTGGCCGGCGCCCGAGGAATACGGCGCCACGAAGCGGCTGTTCGAGGGTTTGTTCGAGAGTCCGCCCGGCGAGAGCCTGGGCCAGGCGCTGCTCAACGCGCAGCGCAAGCTGATGGACGATCCCCAAACATCGCATCCGTTCTACTGGTCGGGCTTCGCCCTGATCGGGGATGGCCAACGGCCGCTGATCCCGTCGAGTTGACGGCCGCGGGGAAAGGCATTGGCGGGGCGAACCTCTCAGGGCCTGCTGGGCCGGGGCTGGCGCGGCATTCGCGCGGCCGGCTGGCGACGGCTGGTCGTTACCGGCATGTTGCTCGTGGCGGCCGTGCTCATCGCCCGCTTCAGCTGGGAGACGCCGATAACGGACAGTGCCGAGCGCACCTTGTACGATTTTCGGACGGTCCTTTTCGCTCCCCAGGTAGATCAGGACCAGCGACTCTTGTTGGTGGTTTACGATGACCAGACGCTGATCAAAGCCAGGAAGCGATCGCCGCTCGATCGCGGCCTTCTGGCCAAGGCCCTGCGCAATCTCGACACGATGGGCGCGAAAGCGATCGGCATCGACATCCTGTTCGACCAGCCGCAGGCCGAGGATGACGAACTGATAAAGACCCTCAGGTCGATGAAGACGCCGACGTTCGTCGGATATGCCGAGACCTCATCGAACCAACTCGACATCAAATACGAGCAACAGCAATATCTCGACACGTTCATGCAACGGCTCAAGGGCAGCAAGGCTTCCCCGGCGAGCATCAGGCTCAACGATTCGAACAATGTGACCCGGGTGTGGCCCGAAACCGATGCAAAGCTGCCGCCGTTGCTCAGCCGCGCGATGGTCGGCGTGGTCAACCCCGCCGCAACCATGCCTGGATACGAAGGATCGATTCGCTTTCTAAGGCCCAGGCAAGTGGACCGGCCGGTCTTCACCGAGCTGAACATCGACCTGTTCACCGATCCTGCGATCGCGCCCGCATTGGCCCCCCAGGTGGCGGGGCGTTATGTGCTGGTCGGCGGCGACATCGTCGATACGGATCGCGTGCAGACACCCCTGACGTCGTTCAACGACGAGTCCGTCGATAAAGGAGGAAGCCAACTGGTGCCTCCCGGGATCGACATCCACGCCATGATGATCGCGCAAATGCTCGACGGTGCGCGCCTGCCGCAACCATCGGTATGGTTCATCTGGGCAGAGGCCTTCCTGATCGTGGTGGCGGCCGCCCTTACCGGGCTGCTCGAGATGCGCAGCTGGACGTTTATCCCATTGTTGTTGGCGCAAGGGGTCGTGTTTCTTGGCTTGCCGTTTTTCCTGCAATGGCGAGGCGTCGATACCTACATGTTCCCTGCCGTGGGTCCGGTTCTGGGCTGGGCGCTGGCATTCGGCGCGATGGTTTCCGCCGCGCGCGCTTCCGGCGCCGTGCAGCGGCGGTTCGCGCAATCGGCGCTCGGCAAGTACCTGCCGCGCAGCATCGCCCAGGAGATCATCGACAAACCCGAGCTGCTCGCGTTGCACGGCGAGAAAAAGGAGATTTTCGTCCTGTTCAGCGATCTCGAGGGCTTCACCAAGATGAGCCACGCGCTCGAGCCGGAAATGGTCGCCACGCTGCTCAATCGCTATCTCGACATGCTGAGCGAGGTCGTGCTCGACCACGGCGGAGTGATCGACAAGTTCGTCGGCGATGCCGTCGTGGCGTTCTGGGGCGCGCCGATCTCGCGGCCGGACGATGGCGCGCGCGCGGCCGAGGCGGCGTACGCCATGTGGCAGGCAGGCGAGCAATTCCGCGCCGGCGTCGATCCGCAGTTGCCGCCAGTCGGACGCACGCGGGTGGGAATGCATTTCGGTGAGGCGGTGGTCGGCAATTTCGGCGGGGCCAGCCGGATTCAGTACACCGCCCTGGGCGACAGCATGAACACCGCCGCCCGGCTGGAGTCAGCGAATAAGCCGCTCGCGACTCGCGTCCTCGCCAGCCGCGAATTCGTCGAGCGCTCAGGGCTCGATTGGTGGCGGCCGATGGGGCGAGTCGTGCTGCGCGGCCGGCGGCGGCCGGTGGACGTGTTCGAGGCCGCGCCGGAGTTCCCCGACGCCGATCGCCGGGAGCTGGAAAAGGCGCTGGAGCTGTTGTCCACCGACCAGGCGGCGGCACTTGCGCTTCTTGGGGAGATTGTTGGTCGCAATCCCGATGACATAGCGTTGAAAAATTTGCTAAGTCGGAGTCGGGAGCTGAATGAGGAGGGCGCGTATGCCCTGGGGTAAGCTGACGATGATTGCCGCTTTGGCGGCAGGGGCGGCCTTAGTTCTGGTGCCGGCGGCCGCGCTGGCCACGGGTGTCGTGGTGGCCACCAGCGGGCCATCTGCCGCCAAATATCCGGTCGGCCGCAAGATCGGCGACGACGAGCGCATCGTCCTCGCGGTGGGCGACACCGTGACGGTGCTCGACGGGCGGGGCACGCGGATTCTGAAAGGCGCCGGCACCTACACGCTGAGCCAGCAAGCCGGGCCCAGCAAGAGCGGAGCTTTCGCGTTGCTGACGCGCGAGCGGGCGGCGCAACGGATGCGCACCGGTGCGGTCCGTGGCGAAGTCGGCGGGCCGATCACCCGGCCGAATCTGTGGTACGTCGATGTCGCCAGCGCGGGCGCGACCTGCCTGCCGAAGAACGACGAGATCCGGTTGTGGCGCCCGACCAGCAGTGGCGACGCGACATATTCGATCAAGCCGGTGGACGGCAACGCGACGACTCAGGTTGTTTTCCACGACGGCGAAATGCTTTCGCCGTGGGATGGCAAGGCGCTGCCCGTCGTTGATGGCTCGAGCTTCGTCATCTCGCAACCCGGCGCGGCCGCGAAGACCGTGACGTTCAAGCTGCTCGACAGCGTTCCGGACCAACCGGACGCGCTGGCCGAAGACCTGATTTCGCATGGCTGCACGGCGCAACTCGATGTGTTGTCACAAGCGACGCGGGTCGACGAGGAGGAATAAGCAGGAGGCCAGGTCGGGGCGACCGGTTTTCCAGGGCCCTTTGTTCGAACGGCGTGGGCGACGCCGATAACATTCGGGCATCGGCAAGAAGGGGGAAATGTCAGTGCGAAGAGTGCGCGTCGCCGGTTTGGTTTCACAGGCGCGGGTCATTTTGTTGGCAGGCGGCGCTGTGGGACTGGCCGCTCCGCAAGTGGCGATTGCCCAAGTCGCACCAGCCCCTCCAAGTCGTGAAGAGCTGACCGTCGGCCGCCCGGCCCAGCCGGCCAACCGCCCTTCGCGCCTAACCGTCGAAGGCGGCATCGAGCACGGTCCCTGCCCTTTGGCGGGGCCGTCGTTCGCGAACGTGCGGGTCAAGTTCTCCTCGGTCGACTTCAGCGGCCTTCCTGGAGTTGCGCCCGAGACGCTCGCCCCCGCCTGGCGCGACATGGCTGGTCAGGACCTGCCAATCGCTTCGCTGTGCGAGGTGCGCGACCGGGCTTCGACTATCCTGCGCGATCTCGGCTTTCTGGTGGCGGTGCAGATTCCGCCGCAGCGGATCGAAGCGGGCGGTGTCGTCAGGATGGACGTGCTGGCGGCCAAGGTGGTCGAAATTCAGCTGCGCGGCCAGGTCGGTCCGAGCGAAAAGCTGATCGCCGCGCAGTTGGCGAAGCTCAAGGATCGCCCGTGGTTCAATGTCAACGAAGCCGAGCGCGATCTGCTGCTGCTGCAAGACCTGCCCGGGTACGAAGTGCGGCTGACCCTGCGCTCCGCGGATCGCAATCCGGGCGAGGTCATCGGTGACGTGCAGGTGGTGCGCCACCCGGTGGAGTTGGTGGTCGGGGCGCAGAACCTCGGATCGAACGCGACCGGACCGACCGGGGGGTTCGCCGAGCTCGCCCTCAATGACCTCATCGGCCGCGGCGATCGCACGACGATCAGCTATTACAACACGTTCGACTGGAGCGAGCAGCGCATCTTTCGCGCTTCGCACGAGCTGGCGCTGAACGCCAACGGCCTGCGCTTCGGTGGCAGCGTCCTGCTCGGTTACACCCGGCCGAGCGTTGCCGGCGGTGCCTTCCACTCGAACACGGTTTCCGGCGAAGTGCACCTGACCGACGCGCTGATCCGGCGCCAGTCCAGTTCGCTCTTCGCCACCGGCGGCCTGGAAATCGCCGACCAGAAACTGTCTTTCGGCAAGACCGAGCTGAGCGACGATCGGCTGCGGGTGCTCTACGCGCGCCTGGAGCACCAGGCGACCGACCCGCAGAGCATCAAAGGCATCGGCGGCTACACCATTCGCGAACCGCGCTGGCACACCGACGTCTCGCTCGA
>JANWHA010000006.1 GCA_025450635.1 Croceibacterium sp.
AACCGCGCTCTACGTCGAGCTGCGCAACTGGAAGGAAGGTTTGCCCGAGGAATCGCTGGCGGAAATCTTCGCCTGACCGGGCGCCGCCCGCAGGCAAGGCTGCATCTATCCGAAAGGGTCTGGTGCGGTCGAGAAGACTCGAACTTCCACGGGCTTTCGCCCACAACGACCTCAACGTTGCGCGTCTACCAGTTCCGCCACGACCGCATTATCGAAAAGGGAGCCGGCATCGCGGCTCCCCACGGGGTAGGTGCGCGCCCTTAGCAAAGGGGCCCGACCCCTGCAAGCGGCTCGGCGGCGGACCGCCGGCTATGTGATCGTACGGACCGTAATCGCCCTGATACCGCTCCTGCCCAGCGCCGGTCACAATCTCGCCGAACCTCGTCCCGCTGTGGAACGGGGTTAGCGATACCCTGTTCTTCAGGGTGAACACGGGCGTAACCATCAGTGATGAGCCTTGTTGCCGCCTTACTCCTCGCATCCGCCACGCAGGCGACGCCGGCGATCCAGCGCGACGGGCCCGATCGCGGAGCGCAGGTCGAGACGGTGCAGATCAGCGCGACCATCCTGCGCCCAGCGATGGTCACACGAGGTGTGCTGGTATCCGGCGGCAACCCCGACAGTCTGCACAGCCAGCGCCAATCGGCCGGCGGTTCCGTCAGCTACGTCTTCGAATAGCGCTCAGCTCGGCTTCCAGCCGATCTCGGCCACCTTGGCCGAGCGCGGCACGTCGGTCACCGCCTGATTGACCGTCTCGCTCTCCCCGGGGGCGAGCGAGCGCTTGGGCGGATAGACTTCCCAGCTGTAGACGATCCGGTCCTGCGCGTCGCGCAGCACGATGAGGATCGGCGGCACGTTGCGCGCGACGCCGCCGATGTTGGTGATCGTGCCGCTGGCGCCGAAGTACTCGGTACCGTCGGGCAGCTGCCGCCGCTCCTGCTGGCCGGCCGGGAAATCGAGCTGCAGGTCGGCCTGGGCCGCGGCGAACGTCGGCCGGCTGACCGGCACCCATGCCGGCAACCCCCAATAGCTGACCGCGACGATCAGCGCGGCGACCACGAGGGCGAAGACGATCGCGGCATAAGTCCACAGCCTGAGCGGATTGCGCCGGCGGCGGAACGGAGGCTCGTGGTCGAACTGCGAGGCGCCGTCGTCCTCGGCGTAAGCTGGGGCGGCCGCTGCCGGCGGAGGCGCAGGCTCCTCCAACGGCGGTTCGGGTTCGCGCGCGACCGGCTCGGCGGCGACGGGCTCCGGCGCGGGAGCGGGTGGTGGCGCCGCGGGCGGGGGCGGAGGAGGAGGAGGAGGAGGAGCCTCTTGTTGGGGTGCCTCCGGGGGCGCGGAGGCGGCCTGCGGAGCTGGTTCAGCCGAGGACTGCGGCTGCGCTGGCAGCGCGGCCCCCTCCTGGAACCAGCTGTGGCGGCACTTGGCGCAACGCACGGTGCGCCCTTCCGCCCCGATCGCGCTGTCGGGAACGACGTAGCGCGTGGCGCAAGCGGGGCAAGTGATGATCATCGCGGTCGAATCCTAACGCCTGTCACACCAAAGCAACAAGGTGCGTCACCCGTGAACAGCACCCGGCCACGCCTTTTTTCCACATTGATCAGAGGCTATAGCCGCCGCGCATGCCCTGCGTTCCCGCCTCGCCGATAAATGACCGCTCCGGGATCCGACGATGAGCGGTGCGGAGGGGAGCGTCGTCCAATTCGATAATGTCGGCCTTCGCTACGGCATCGAGCGCGAGGTGCTGAGCGACGTCTCGTTCACGCTCTATCCGGGCAGCTTCTATTTCCTCACCGGGGCGAGCGGCGCGGGCAAGACCTCGCTGCTCAGGCTGCTGTACCTCGCCCAGCGGCCCTCGCGCGGGATGATCCGCATGTTCGGCAGCGACGTGATCACCCTGCCGCGCAACGCGCTGCCGGCGTTCCGCCGCCGGATCGGCACGGTGTTCCAGGACTTCCGGCTGGTCCCGCACCTCAGCGCGTTCGACAACGTCGCCTTGCCGCTGCGCGTCTCGCGCGTGCCGGAAAGCGAAATCCGCAAGCCGGTCGCCGACATGCTCGAATGGGTCGGCCTCGGCGCGCGCTCCGATGCCCGCCCGGCGACCCTCTCGGGCGGCGAGCAGCAGCGCGTCGCCATCGCCCGCGCGGTGATCGCCCGGCCGGAGATCCTCGTTGCCGACGAGCCGACCGGCAACGTCGATCCCGACATGGCGCTCAAGCTGCTCCGCCTGTTCGAGGCGCTCAACCGCCTCGGCACCACGATCGTCGTCGCGACGCACGACGTGCACTTGCTCAAGAAGGTGCCGGATTCGCTGATCATGCGGCTCGACAAGGGTCGCCTGGCCGACCCGACCGGCGCGCTGCGCTATCCGCCGCGGCGCCCCACACAAATCGGCGGGACGCGCGGCTGAATGGCGCTCGGTGCGGTCATCCGGCGCAACCAGCCGCGTTTCGGCGCCGAGCGCTCGGGGCTGCTGCAGCAGGCGCGGCTGGCGGGGCCGATGCCGTGGGTCATCGCGATCATGGTCGCGCTGACGGTGATGGCCGCGGCCGCCGGCCTGGCGCTGAGTAACGTGGCGAGCAATGCCAGCTCGGCGATTTCCGGCGGCCTCACCGTTCAGGTGGTCGAGGCCGCGCCCGCCGAGCGGGACCGCCAGGCCGAAGTCGCGGTTGCCCTGCTGCGCAATCGCGACGACGTCGCCGAGGTTCGCCGGGTGCCCGACGCGGAGCTCGAAAGCCTGGTCGAGCCATGGCTCGGCGCCCAGGCGGGCGCCGGCCTGGATTCGGGTGACGAGGCGATCCCGATCCCGGCGCTGATCGACGTCCGCTTACGCGGGCCGGTGACCGAGCGGCGGCTGGTGGATTTGCGTGCGGCGCTGACCGCGTCGGTACCGGCGGCCAAGGTCGATGCCCAGTCCAACTGGCTCGGGCCGGTGTTCCACGCGATTCATTCGCTGCAGTGGCTCGCCCTCGGCCTGATCGTGCTGCTGGCGACGACCAGCGCGGCCGCGGTGTGGCTGGCGGCGCGAAGCTCGCTCGGATCGAACCGCGACACGATCGAGATCGTCCATCTCCTCGGCGGCACCGACAGCCAGATCGCCCGCATCTTCCAGCGCTCGATCGCCGTCGATGCGCTGGTCGGCGGGATCGTCGGCCTGCTGCTGGGGCTCGGCGCGGTGTTCCTGCTCGGAAGTCAGTTCGCCGCGCTCGGCTCGGGCATGGTCGCCGGCGGGGCGCTCGGGGTCGTCGACTGGTTGGCTATCGGCGCGGTGCCGGTTGCCGGCGTCGTCATCGCCATGCTCACGGCGCGCTTGACCGTCCTCGGCGCGCTGCGGAGGATGTTGTGATCATCCGCTTCCTGGCTGCGCTGCTGTTGCTGTGGATGCTCGGCTTCCTGTGGTTCGCCGGCAATCTGCCGGAACCCGCGGCCGTTCAGTTGAAGACCGATGTCATCGTCGTTCCGACCGGCGGCGGCGGGCGGATCGAGCGCGGCCTTGCCGTGCTGCGCGACGGCTCGGCGAAGAAGCTGTTCGTGAGCGGCGTCGACCGTGAGGTGCGCCCGCGCGAATTCGCCGCTGAATACAAGGTCGCGGCGGCCGAGATGACCTGCTGCGTGGTGCTCGGGTTTGCCGCGCTCGATACTCGCGGCAACGCCCTCGAAACGGCCAATTGGGTCAAGGGCGGCGGCTATCGCTCACTGCGCTTGGTCACCAGCGACTGGCACATGCGCCGCAGCGTGGGCGAGCTCGGCGAAGTCCTGCCGCCGCACGTGCGCGTGATCGAGGACGCGGTGCCGACGCGCCCGAGCCTGGGCACGCTGTTCCTCGAATACAACAAACTGCTGGCGAGCTGGCTCGGCCGGCTGTGAGAGTGCTGCGCAGCCTCGTGTTTTACGCGGTGTTCTATGGGGCCACGGCGGGCTTCGTGGTTGCCTCGGTCATCGGGATGGTCGTGCTGCCCGTCGAGCGCTTCCGCAAGCTGCCCAACGCCTGGTCGGCGTTCCATCGCTGGTGCGTCGTGCATATCCTCGGCATCGCCGTGCGCGAGGAAGGGCCGCGGCCGGCCGGGGCGGCGCTCTACGCGCTCAAGCACGAAAGCTATTTCGACGCGATCGAACTCGGCATGCTGCTCAAGGACCCGGTGCCGTTCGCCAAGGAAGAGCTGTTCCGCCTTCCCGGCTGGGGGCGCGCGGCGCGAGCCTATGGCGGGATCCCTGTCATGCGCGATGCCGGCGCTCACGGTTTGCGCGCGATGCTGAAAGAAGCCCGCCGCTTCATCGGGACCGGCCGCCCGCTGGCGATCTTCCCCGAAGGCACGCGCATTCCGCACGGGGCACGTCCGCCGCTGCGCTCGGGCTTCGCGGGGCTCTACAAGCTTCTCGGACTGCCGGTGGTGCCGGTGGCGATCGACAGTGGCCCGCTCTACCACCGCTGGTGGAAACGCCGCGGCACGATCACGGTCCGGTTTTGCGAACCGATTCCGCCAGGGCTGCCGCGCGAGGAGATCGAGGCTCGGGTCCACACCGCGATCAACGCGCTGAACCCTTAGCCGTGGTCCGCTCGGCCGAAGTCGGGCCGCGCGTCGTCCTGCCCCAGCTCGATGATGCCGCGGCGGATGGCGCGGGTGCGGGCGAACAGGTCGAACATCGTGTCGCCGTCGCCCGCCTTGATCGCCTCGCGCATGCCTTCGAGGTCGGCGAGGAACCGCTCGAGCATCTCGAGCACCGCGTCGCGATTGGCGAGAAACACGTCGCGCCACATCGTCGGATCGCTGGCGGCGATGCGCGTGAAGTCGCGGAAACCGCCGGCCGAGTACTTGATCACTTCGCCGCGGGTCACCTCCTCGAGATCCGACGCGGTGCCGACGATGGTGTAGGCTATAAGGTGCGGGATATGGCTGGTGACCGCGAGCACCAGGTCGTGGTGCTCGGCGTCCATGACCTCGACCCGCGAGCCGAGCGCGCGCCAGAACGACGCGAGCTGGGTCACCAATGCCGGATCGGCGCCGGCGGGCGGAGTGAGAATGCACCAGCGGTGGTGGAACAGCGTGGCGAAACCCGCATCCGGTCCCGAATGCTCGGTGCCGGCCACCGGGTGCGCCGGAATCACCGGCTGGCCCGGCAGGGCCTCGGTCAGCGCGCGGGTGATGCTGCGCTTGGACGAGCCGACGTCGCTGACCAGCGCGCCCGGCTTCAGCGCCCCGGCGATTTCGCCGGCCGCTTCGCGCATCGCGCCGACCGGTACGCAGAGAATGACCAGGTCGGCCTCGCGCACCGCTTCGGCCGGGGCATCGCAAATCGTCCCTGCAAGTCCCCGCTCGGCGGCGCGCCGGCGCACCGCGGGATCGACGTCGTACCCGGTCGTCGCCACGCCTGGCAGGTGCTCGGCCACGGCGAGCCCGATCGAGCCGCCGATCAGGCCGAGGCCGATGACCGCAACGCGCTCGAACATCACGCGGCTCTCTCGGCCATCTGCCGCAGTCCCTCGGCAACCGCGTCCATCTGCTCGGCGGTACCGACGGTGATGCGCAAGGCCTGGGGCAAGCCCTGCCCCGGCAGGTGCCGCACGGCGAAGCCGCGCTCGGCGAGGCCGGCGAGCGCCGCCTCGGCGGTCAAGGCGCCTTCGAACAGCACGAGAAGGAAGTTGGCCTCGCTCGACACCGCGCGCAGGCCAAGGTTGCCGAGCGCCTCGATGCTCGCCGCCAGCCGGGCGCGCTCGCGGCGGTTGTGCTCGCGGGCGGCGCGCACGAAATCCTGGTCGCCAAGCGCCGCCAGCGCCGCCTTCTGTCCGCTGACCGTGACGTTGAAGGGCGCGCGAATGCGGTTGAGAGCATCGATGATCGCGGGCGCCCCCGTACCCCAGCCGACGCGTTCGCCGGCGAGGCCGTAGATCTTGGAGAAGG
The DNA here is from genome assembly GCA_025450635.1 of Croceibacterium sp. Classification (GTDB taxonomy): domain Bacteria; phylum Pseudomonadota; class Alphaproteobacteria; order Sphingomonadales; family Sphingomonadaceae; genus Croceibacterium_B. Next base: position 5,901 of record JANWHA010000006.1, read on the forward strand.
TTCGCGTGACCAGCACGTTGCCATGCTCTGCGGCGAGGGCGAGGCCGCCGTCGTCGTCCTCGGGATCGAGGTATTCGGCATAGGCCTGGTCGATCACCAGCAGCACCTGCCGGGGCAACCCGGCGTGAAGCCGCGCCAGCTCGGAGCGGGGCAGGAAGGTCCCGGTCGGGTTGTTGGGGTTGGCGAGGAAGACCACCCGCGTGCGTTCGCTCACGCAGGCCAGCAGCGCATCGACATCGGTCGCGTAGTCGCGGTCCGGCGCGACCACCGGCGTCGCCCCGCTGCGGCGCGCGGCGATGTCGTAGACCATGAAGCCGTAGCGCACGTAGACCACCTCGTCGCCCGGGCCGGCAAAGGCCAGCGGCACGAGGTTGAGCAGCTCGTCCGAACCGGTGCCGCAGACGATCCGCGCCGGATCGATGCCGTGGAGCGCGCCGAGCGCCTCGCGCAGCCCCGTCGCGTCGGGGTCCGGGTACTCGGCCGGCCCCGCAGCATCCGCCCGCGCCGCCAAGGCGAGCGGGCTGGTGCCGAGCGGGTTCTCGTTGGCCGACAGCTTGATCAGCGGCCGCCCGTCGGGCGCGGCCGACTGGCCGGGCACGTAGGCATGGATCGCCTCGATCCACGGCTTCAGCTCGGGTCCCGTCTCGCTCACGGCGGCGCGCATAGCGGCTAGCGGCGGCAATTGACAGTATTTGCGCCAGCCCCCATCCGCTGCCCATCATGGCGACCGCCAGCGCCCTCGACGCGAAGAGCCTCGTGCTCCCCGATCCCCTGCCGCTCGACAGCGGGCAGGTCCTGCCGAACGTGCGACTGGCCTACGAGACTTACGGCGAGCTGGCGCCGGACAAGTCCAACGCGATCCTGATCTTCCACGCGCTCTCCGGCGATCAGCACGTCGCCAGCCTGCACCCGATCACCGGCAAGCCCGGCTGGTGGGACCGGATGGTCGGCCCGGGCAAGCCGATCGACACCGACCGCTTCCACGTGATTTGCGTCAACGTGATCGGCGGCTGCATGGGCTCGACCGGGCCCGCGAGCGAAGGGCCGGGCGGGCGCCCCTGGGGCATGCGTTTTCCGGTCATCACCATCCGCGACATGGTTCGCGCGCAAGTCGCCCTGCTCGACGCGCTCGGGATCGCCAGGCTGCACGCGGTGATCGGCGGCTCCATGGGCGGGATGCTGGCGCTGAGCCTGGCCGCGAATTTCCCCGGCCGAACCGAGCGAGTGCTGGCGATCGCCACCACCGCGCGGCATTCCGCGCAGAACATCGCCTTCCACGAAGTCGGCCGCCAGGCGGTCATGGCCGACCCGAACTGGCGCGAAGGCGATTACTACGGTGCCGGCAAAGGTCCGGAGAAGGGCCTCGCGGTCGCCCGCATGGCGGCCCACATCACTTACCTCTCCGAAGCCGGCCTGACCGACAAGTTCGGCCGCCGGCTGCAGGACCGGGCGGCCAAGAGCTTCGGTTTCGACGCCGACTTCCAGATCGAAAGCTATCTGCGCCACCAGGGCATCGCCTTCTCCGACCGGTTCGACGCCAACGCCTATCTCTACATCACCCGGGCGATGGATTACTTCGACCTCGCAGAGGAGCACGGGGGGCGCCTCGCCGACGCTTTCGCGCGCTCGACCGCAAGGTTCTGCCTGGTCAGCTTCGATACCGACTGGCTCTATCCGACCGCCGAATCGAAGCACGTGGTCCACGCGCTCAACGCGGTCGCCGCGCCGGTCAGCTTCGTCGAATTGTCCGCGCCGTACGGGCACGACAGCTTCCTCCTCGAATGCCCGCCGCTCGACCGGGTGATCAAGGGCTTCCTCGGATGAGCCGGCTGCGCCCCGACCTGGCGGTGATCGCCGCCAACGTCGCGCCGGGCGCGCGCGTGCTCGACGTCGGCTGCGGCGAGGGCGAGCTGATGGAAGTGCTCCAGCGCGAGCGCGGGTGCGACGCGCGCGGGATGGAGATCGACCCCGAGGCGGTCGAGCGCTGCGTCGCCCGCGGCCTGTCGGTGGTCCAGGGCGACGCCGACCGCGACCTGACCGATTATCCCGACGAGGCGTTCGACTACGCCATCCTCAGCCAGACGCTGCAGACCGCCGCCCGGCCCGACGCGATGCTCGACGACCTGCTGCGCATCGGCCGCCGGGCGTTCGTCAGCTTCCCCAACTTCGCCTACTGGCGGATGCGCTTCTCGCTCCTCACCCACGGCCGCATGCCGGTGACGCGGCACTTGCCGGTGAGCTGGTACGAGACGCAAAACATCCACCACGTCACCGTGAAGGACTTCCGCGAGCTGTTGCGGGCGAAAGGCGTGACGGTCGAAAAGTGCTGGTTCTTCAGCCATGAGCGCGAGATCGGCGGCGCCAGCGCCAACTGGCGCGCCGAGCACGCGGTGTTCCAGCTCTCCCGCTAGAGTTTTACTCCGCCGCGATCGACAGGATCGAGTGTTCGTAGTCGCGGCTGCCGAGGTCGCCGTCGAAGATGTCGCGCTCGGCGATCCACTCCTGCGATTCCTCGAAGATCGCCTTCGAATACGGCTCAAACACGATGCGTTCGCCCGGGCCCCAGCGGCCGGTGTCCATCTGCTCGTGGAAGCGCACCGGGAATTCGTTTTTGTAGTAGTGCGTGTAGAGCTCGGGCCGGAGGTCGATGTCCTGCTGGGCGCGGCGCAGCGCGGCGAAGTATTTCTTCACGTCCTGCGCATCCGAACCTTCCTTGACCATCGAGGCCATCATGAAGGTGGAATCGATGATCTTCCTGAAGCCGAGTTGCTCGAGGAAGTAGTAGGGCCCGCTGAACAGGCTGGCGGCGGGAATCTTGCGGTCGATCAGCAGCTCGAGGCGGCTGAACAGCATGCCGTCGGCGAACGACAGGTTGATCTGGTCGCGGTCAAGGTAGGTCTCGAGCGCCTGGATGGTCGAGTAGTGGCTGCCCGACTGATAGCCGACCGAGATCGGCACGCCGGCGAGGTCGCGCGGGTGCTGGATGGCGCTCTCCGGCGGCACGAAGATCGCGCACGGGCTGACCGAATAGGCGTCGGCGTAAAGCAGGCCGTGGCCCGATGACGCCGCGACGTTGACCGTCCAGTGACAGGCGCACGAAACGTCGCCTTCGCGGCCCTTCTCGAACGTCTGGAAGGCGCCGAACTTGTCGCCCTGCTGGTGGTTCTTCGCGTCCTTCGAATCGAACGTCTCGCGGAACTCGTAGTCGAGCCCTTCGGCGGCGAAGTAGCCCTTCTCCTCGGCGACCCATTCGTGGAGGCGGAAGTGCGGCTGGATGACGAACTTGGATGAATTGGACATTGGGGGCGACTCCTTCTCAGGTCTTCAGCAACAGGTGGAGGTTTGGTCTTCGCTGACGCGGCGGGCGCGGATCATCTTCACGTGATCGTCCATCAGTCGCCGCGCCACAGCGGCGTCACGCGATGCGATGACGTCAACCAGCTCGCGGTGGACGTCGAGGATGTGCCGCGCGACGGGCGCGGTCAGCGTCCGGTTCTGCGCCGGCCACGAGACGTGCTGCAGGCTCAGCAGCTGCGCGACCAGCACGCGGTTGTGCGAGGCTTCGGCGACCGCCAGGTGGAAGCGCATGCACGTGCGGGTGTAGGCCGCGTCGTCGGCGATTGTCGCCTCGTGCTCGGCGAGCGATTCGCGCAAGGTAGCGAGGTCCTCGGCGGTGGCGTTCTCGGCGGCGAGCTCGGCGGCGGTGGTCTCGATCGCCCGCTGCGCGTCCATCATCTCGCGCACGCTGACGCCCGCGAGGGTCAGCTGCACCGCCAGCGCCTCGGCGAACAGCGCCGGGTTGCCGCGGGCGATCCGCGCGCCACCGCCCGCGCCGACCTTGATCTCGACGACGCCCAACGCCTGCAGCGTGCGCAGCGCGTCGCGGGCGACGATGCGGCTGGCGCCGGCCTGCTCGGCGATGTCCTTCTCGGTCCCAAGCCGGTCGCCCGGCGCGAGGCGCTTGTCGAACAGCGCGGTGCAGACTTCCTCGACGATGCGCGAGGACAGTGTCGCGCCCGAGCGGGTCGGTTCGAACGCCCACGGATCGTGCGGCTTGCGGAAGGGAATCACGGCCATCGAATCATCTCGCTCGCCGCCGCTCCTAGCGCCGGCGCGAAAGATGATAAAGATGATATCTTTAGTTCGACCGCCTAGGAGGGCACATTGCGGAAGTTGGCTAGCCAGCCGCGTCCGCCGCCGAATGCGTTGCAGCTGACGAGCGAGATCGCGTTGTTGGCATGATCGATGCGGCAGCTTCCCTTGGCTTCGATCCGCGGCTCGTTCCGCGGCTGGATCGCGGTCACCGTCAGGACGTCGCCCTTCCACCTGCCGAGAAAGCGGGCATGGGCGTCCCACTGCTGCTGCCGGAAGTCGACGCCCTGCGGGCTCACCTCGACGGTATCGCACAGCACTTGGGTCGCGTCGGGCAGGGCTTCGGCGACCCGGGGCGGATAGATGCATTCGCCGTGCAGCGTGGCCAGCGGGGCAGGCGACAAAGACGCGGCGAGCGCGATGACGAACGGCAGCGGCATGGCGCCAGGCTCGCAAATCGGGGTAAATAATTCAATACGATGCTGGACGGCGGAGCCTTGCAGGGCCCGTGGAACCACCGCCTCGCGGCGTGGTTTCTTCGGGCAGGCAAAGGAGACAGTCATGCTCGGCAAGATTCTCGGCGGCATCCTCGGCGCCCGCGCGGCGGAACGCAGCGGCAAGAGCGGCGCCGGCGGCGCGATCCTCGGCGCGGTGGCCGGCTCGGCGATCCGCCGGGCCAGTCTCCCGGGCCTGATCGCGCTGACCGTGGGCGGCTATGCGCTGAAGAAGTGGAAGGCACGTCGGGACGCGGAGGCGGCCAAGCGCAAGAGCTTCGAGACGCCGCCGAGCGCCGCGGCGGCGTGAGCCCTTCGCTTCAGCCGACCAGCGGCGGCAGGACGTGCAGCGCGACGTCGGCGGAGAAATGCGCGACGATCGCCATCTCGAAGCCCCACCGACGGTAGAGTTCGCCGAAAAGCAGCGCCAGAACACCGTTGAGCACGAGCGCCCGCACGACAAGATTCGTCGTCAGCGGCGCGAGGGCGGCGGTTCCTGGGAGGTGCCCTAGCCCGAAGAGTACCGCCACGAACGCGTTGAGTGTCCAGAACGCTGCCCACGGCAACGGTCGATCGGCCGAATTTCGTCCGAGGACCAGTCGGCGAACGCCAAGCACGAGCAACGACAGAAAGAACAGCCGGAAGAAGGTTTCTTCGGTGATGCCGCCATAGAAGGAGGCGAGGAAGCCCTTCCACGCGGCCGGCTGGCCGGCGTTCAGGGCCAAGGCCTTCGCCGGCCTGAAGACGAACGCGTCGAGAAAGACCACGAGGGCGCCCCCGGCCAATCCGAACACCCCCGACAGAAGCACCGCGCGGGCCGGCAGGGGCACGGGTTTCCCGGCGGCGACGGCGTCGAATATCGGCAGCCGGAACTCGCTTCGCCGGGCGGCCCAGAGGCCGATCCGGCTGCAGATACCGAGCAGGACCGCTCTTTGCACGGACGAGAGCGCCAGGAGCGTCGCGACGCTCATCCCGGCCTTTGCTCCGGCTTGCCGCAGGGCCGGTCCCTGCACGTCCGAAAGGTAAGGCATGATGGCGACAATGCCGATGACCCCGAGGGCCCAGATCAGCCCCCAGACCTTCCAATCGCTAACGCTCCGCTCCCGCCCCATTGTCTCGGGCTCGCGCCATTTCGCGGGGAGTGTTTAGCTATTTAGCGAATTCGCGTCTAGCCTAATTAGATCACACGCTCCGGTTTGGATCGAGCCCGGCGTCGGCCTCGACGATTTTCGCCATCTCCGTAAAGTCGGCATCGTCGCCGTAGGTCGCCAGCGTGCGGTCGAGCAGCGCGGCGAGGCGTTCCCCGGTCGGCAGCGGCACGCCCATCGCCCGCGCCTCGTCGAGCGCGAGGCGGGTGTCCTTGAGGCTGAGCTGGGCCGAGAAGCCGAAATCGAAGGTGCGCGGCAGCACCGCGCGCGGCCACTTGTCGCGCGTCGCCGAGTTGGCGCCGGTGCCGGCGTTGAGCACTTCGATCATCCGCGCCGGGTCGAGCCCGGCCTTGATGCCGAGGGTCATCGCCTCCGCGGTGGTGGCAATCGCGGCCAGGCTGAGGAGGTTGTTGGCAAGCTTGGTCACCTGCCCGGCGCCGGGCGTCTCGCCCATATAGAACGGCTTGCCGATGCAGTTGAGCAGCGGTTCGAGCTCGGGCCACAGCGCTTCGGGGCCGCCGGCCATGATCGCCAGCGTGCCTTGCTCGGCGCCGCGGATGCCGCCCGAGACCGGGGCATCGAAGCTGGCGATGCCCTTCGGGGTGCACAGCTCGTGTAGCGCCAGCGCCAGCTTGGGGCCGGAAGTCGAGAGGTCGCAGAGGATCTTCGGACTTCCGGCGGAGATGACCTCGGCCGCCGCCGCGCGGACGATCGCCGGAGTCGGCAGGCTCATGAACACGATCTCGCACCGCTCGCCCATCGCGGCAGCCGAGCCCGCCGCCTCGGCGCCCTTGGCCACGAGCGCCTCGACCGCGCCCGGCGAGAGGTCATGCACCAGCAAACGCTCGATATGGCCGACGAGGTTGCCCGCCATCGGGCCGCCCATTCGGCCCAATCCCAAAAATCCGACGATGGTCATTGCGTCTCCGAAATCGGCGTGTGCGGCGGCAGATCGACGCGCGCGATGTCGTCCTTAGTGGGAAAGCACTTGAGGACCAGCGGGTCGTGGCCGGGAATCAGGTGGTCGAGCGAGCCGCCCGCAAGCTCAAGCGCGCGCTCCTGCGCCTCGCGGTACTCGGCCTCGTCGACGAAGATCGGGAACGGCAGCTGGCGGGTGATGTTGGCGTAGAGATGCGCCGCGTCGCTCGCCAGCACCACGGTGCCGCGCTCGGTCTCGCAGCACACCACCTGCAGCCCGGCCGTGTGCCCCGGGCAGACGCGCAACGCGATCCCGGGTGCGAACTCGTCGTCGCCGTCATGGAACACGACATGGTCGGCGTAGAGCTTGCGCACCAGCTGCGCGACGGGCTCGGCGTCGAACGGCGCGCGGGTCGGCTGGTCGCACACGCGGCGGCTGGTGGCGAAGGCCAGCTCGGCGTCCTGCACGTGGAACTTCGCGTTGGGAAACAGGCTGAGCGAGCCCACGTGGTCGTAGTGCAGGTGGGTGAGGATCACGTCCTCGACCGACAAGTGATCGATCCCGGCATCGCGCAGTCCCTCGACCAGCGGCCGGGTGATGATGCGCCCCCGCGCGGCCGCCGCCTGCTCGCCGAAGCCGGTGTCGACGATCACCGGCGGATGCCCCTCGCGATGAATCGCCCACACGAAGTAGTCGAGCGGCATCGGCAGGTCGTGGTCATCGACCGGCGCGGCGAAGTTCGCCGACGCGTTGCGCTCATGCCGCGCGTAGCGGATCGCGTCGATGCGGGTGACGGGAGCCATTCCGCCTCTTTACTTCGTCATTGCAAGCGAAGCGAAGCAATCCAGTGGGACTCGGTTAACGCCCTGGATTGCCACGCCGCCTTCGTCGGGTTGCAATGACGAATGGCCGCCAAACAGCATGGTTAACTCAACCAAAGTTGAGCTTCACCGGTTGGCGGATCGGCCCATGCCCGACGGTCGTCATCCACGGCTCGTAGGGTCCGGCGAGCTCGATCGACTCCACCTGACGCACGATTTCGCCGAGCAGCGCCTGCGCTTCCATCGTCGCCAGCACCCGGCCGACGCAGCCGTGGACCCCGTAGCCCCAGCCGAGCGAGTGGCGATTGTCGCGGTCGAGCCGGTAATCGTCGGGCGCCTCCCAATAGCGCGGATCGCGGTTGGCGGCGGCGAACATCAGGCCGACCTTGCTGCCCGCCGGCACCGTGTATTCGCCGATCTCGACATCGCGCGTGGCCACGCGCCCGGCCATGCGGCTGGGGCTGTCCCAGCGCAGCGATTCGTCGAACGCGGCGCGCACCTTCTTCGGCTCGGCACGCAGCCTTTCGTACTCGCCGGGGAACAACGCCCAGGCGCGCAAGGCGTTGGCCATGGTGATGAACGTGGTGTCGGCCCCGGCGCTGAGCACGGTTTGCAGCAGCAGTTTGGCTTCGGCCAGGGTGACCTGGCCCGAGTCCGAAGCGGCATAGATCGTCTCGCCGATGCCTTCGGGATCGAGCGCCGAGCGTTCGCACTTGGTCTCGAGCCACTCAATCACCGCCGAGTAATCGTATTGCATGGCCTGGTCGAACAGCTCTCCGGGCGGGCCCATCGTCGCCCAGACCATCTCGGAAAAGCCGTGCATGTGCTCGCGGCCCTCGGCGGGCAGGCCGAGGATGTCCGGGAGAACCTGGAACACGTAGGCTTGTGCGACGTCGCCCACGGCATCAACCGTGTCCTGTTCCTTTAGCCGTTCGAGCAGCTCGCGCGCGCGCTGCTCGAAGATGCCCTTCACGCGTTCGAGCGCGCGCGGGCTGAGCGCGTCGGCGATCACCTTGCGGGTTTGCGTATGCCGCGGCGGATCGTCGGTCAGGAGGATCTCGGGGCGCGGACTGGTCGGGTCGTGCCACGGGCGGCTGGCGCTGGAGAAGGTCTTCCAGTCGAGCAGCCCGCTGGTGACGTGCTCGTGCCGGGCGATCATTACCGTGCCGTCGTGCAACCGCACAGCGGGGGCGAACTCGCGTAGCGCGTCGTCGATCTCGCGCGCGTTCCTCACCGCATCGGGGGTGAAGATGTCGAGCGGGTATTCGGGGATGTCCTTGCTCAAAGCCCCAGCCCCCGGAACCAGGTCTGCCCGTCGGCGCCGGTCTCGATGTGGCCGGCGGTCGGCTCGAAGAAATGCGCGCCGATGACGGTCACGCCGCTGTCCTTGTACTTGCCGACGAACGCCATCCGCGTGGCGCGGCCGGCATCCTTGTCCATGTCGAAGGTCGCGTCGCGATGCGGCATCGCGCACTGCATCGGGTGGTGCATCAGGTCACCGGTGATGACCGCGTCCTGACCCTGCGAGCTGATGCGCACGTGGATGTGACCGGGGGTGTGGCCGTGGCTCGGCTCGCAGCGGATGCCCCAAGTCTCACCGCGCGCGATTTCGTGATCGGTGTCGATGAAGTCGGCCATTCCCGCGCTAACGATCGGGTCGACGCATTCGACGAGGTGGCCGTCGCTGTGGTGGCCATCGTGGCGGATCGTATTCTGCCAGGCGTCATATTCCTTGCGCCCGAACAGGTAGCGGGCGTTGGGGAAGGTCGGCTTGAACTCGCCGGTCGCCGGGTCCTTGTAGGTATTCCAGCCGACGTGGTCGAAGTGGAGGTGGGTGCAAAACACCGTGTCCACTTCCTCGCGCGTGATGCCGAGGCTTTCGAGGTCCTCCAGGAACCCCTCCGGCAGGTTGCAGAAAACGTCGAAGTCGCGCTCCCGCCCGGCACCGATGCACGAATCGACCACGATCGTCCGCCCCGGCGCCTGGACCACGAAGCCCTGGAAGTTCATCCGCTGCTTGCCGTCGGGCGTGGCGTAGTGCGGGTGCAGCCAGTCGAGCGCGATCACCTCTTCGGCGGTCGCTTCGGGCATGGTCATCTGGATGTTGTCCTGGAAGTCCCACACCTCGACGATGCGCGACACCGTGACATCGCCGATACGCCAGCTCTTCACGTGTTCCTTGGCCATGCTCGTCCTTTCTTCTCCCCTCCCGCTTGCGGGAGGGGCCGGGGGAGGGTGTGTCTGCGAGCGGTGATCGCTCCCTCCCCTATCCCCTCCCGCAGGCGGGAGGGGACTAATTCACGCCGCCTTGCTCTTCTTCGGCTTGTACCGCGCGACGCTGTCCGGCGGCAGCTCCGCCGCCGGCAGCGCCGGCTTGCCGAGGATGAAGTCGGCCGCGCGCTCGCCGATCATCACGCACGGCGCATTAGTGTTGCCGCCGATGATGCTCGGCATGACCGAGGCGTCGGCGATGGTCAGCCCCTCGATGCCGCGGAAGCGGAGCTGCGGATCGACCACGGAATCCTTGTCCGAGCCCATCCGGCAGGTGCCGACCGGGTGGTGCACGGTGTAGCCGGTCTCGCGGATATATTTGTCGAACTGCTCGTCGGTCTTGCACTCCGGACCGGGCGCGACTTCGACGCCGTCGTATTCGGCGAACGCCTCAGTGGCGAAGGCGCGGCGGGCGATCTTGAGCGCGCGGATTAGCGGCTGGATGTCGTCGGGATGCTCGAGCAGGTGCGGGTCTATCACCGGCGCGGCGGCCGGGTCGGCGCTCGCCAGCCGCAAGGTGCCGCGGCTCTTGGGATAGAGGCACACCGGGCTGATCGCGTAGCCGTGGCCGAGCGGGAACGGGATCTTCGGATTGGTCAGCCGCTTGGCCGGCTGGAACACGAACTGGACGTCGGGCTTGGCCAGTGAGGGATCGGTGCGCAGGAAAGCGACGCTCTCGAACACGTTGCCCGCCAGCGGCCCGGTGCGGCTCAGCAGGTACTGGAAGAAGTGCCAGATATCGCGCGGCAGCACCTGCCATGACAGGCCGTAGCTGGTCGTGTTCCTGGTCTCCATGTGCATCGGGCTGGCCGGGTGGTCGTGGTAGTTCGCGCCGACGCCCGGCACGTCCTTCACGACGTCGATGCCCATCTCGCGCAAGTGCTCGCCGGGGCCGATGCCGCTGAGCATCAGAAGCTGCGGCGTCTGCACCGCGCCGGCGGAGAGGACGACCTGGTGCCGCGCGCGGATCGTGCGGCCGTCGGTGAGGCACACGCCGACCGCGCGGCCATCCTCGACGAGCACGCGCGCGACGTGGGCGCCGGTCTGGAGGTGGATGTTGCCGCGCGCCAGCGCCGGCTTGAGCATCGCCCCGGCGGTGGTCTCGCGCCGACCGTCCCTGATCAGCCCCTGGCGGCGGCCGTAGCCTTCGGAGTTGGCGCCGTTGAAGTCGGGGCACGCGGGGAATTGAAGGTCCGCCAGCGCGTCCATGAACGCGTAGTTGAGCCGGTTGGGATTGGGCACCAGCTTGACGTTCACCGGGCCGTCCTTCCCGTGGAACACGCTCTCGGGAAAATCCTCGTTATGCTCGGTGCGGGTGAAGTAGGGCAGCACCTCGGCGTAGGACCAGCCGGCGCAGCCCGCGTCGGACCAGTCGTCGTAATCGGTCGGATGGCCGCGGAAATAGACCATGCCGTTGATCGAGCCCGAGCCGCCGACCACCCGCCCGCGCGGCACCGGGATTTGCCGCCCGGCCATGCCCGACTGCGGCACCGTGGCGAAGCGCCAGTTGGTCGCCTCGCGGCCTATGGCGGCGGCGACGAAGCTCGGGATATGGATGAACGGATGGGTGTCGTGCCCGCCGGCCTCGATCACGCACGTCGTGCGGTCGGCGCGCTCGCCCAGCCGCGCCGCCACCGCCGCGCCCGAACTGCCGCAGCCCACCACCACATAATCGAATTCCGCAGCGTCCATCCTTGTCTCCCGCCGCCACTCTGAAAGGGGCGGGCGGGGTTGGCAAGGGGCAGTTGGGCGCGGAATGTTGCACTTCGCAGCTGTTCGCGCGAAGCTGTCCGCATGAACGAAAACGTGAAACGGGTCCGACGTCGTGAGGGCGACATATTAAAGATCGATCTTGAGGACGGTCGCCATGTTTA
>JANWHA010000007.1 GCA_025450635.1 Croceibacterium sp.
CCTCTATGGCGGCATGGACGAGCCGGAACTGAAGATTATCGACGTGTTCATCTGCAAGCTGCGCAAGAAGCTTTCGAGCGCTTGCGGCGGCGACAATTACATCGAAACGGTGTGGGGCCGCGGCTACGTGCTGCGCGATCCCGGCGAAGAGGCGGAAGCCGCCTGACAGTCTCCTCCCAATTCCTCCTGGACGGGGTAAGGCCCGCTTGCCTCGTGCGAGCGGGCCTTTTTTGGTGGCCGATCAGCGGCTCCGCTGCAGGCGTTTCGCGAGCGCGGCGATCGTATAGGGCGCCCCGATCAGCAGCGCGCGCCAGACCAGCACGACCAGCAGGCCGGCGAGGCTGACATACGGCAGGCTGGCGACCGTCGTCACCGCGGTCCAGCCGAGCACGACGATCGCAATGCCCTTGATCTCGCGCCGGCCGATGCGTCCGACCTGCCAGCCGAGCACGGCCGAGACGACCAAGGCGGTGAGTTCGAGCATGCCCATGGTCAGAACGCGCTCGCCTTCGCACTGTCATTGAAGCGGTTCGTGTCGGGCAGGTTGTGGTCGGGGTCGATCGTCGCACCGGCGACGGGCTTGCCGGGCGGAATCGTCACGCTGGTCGAGCTGTTGCGGATCCAGCTTTCGGCCGGCAACCTGAAGTCCTGATGGCTGCCGTCGGCGAATTGGACCCGCAGCGTCGCCGGCAGCACCAGCTTGTCGTGGCTGCCGACCGTGACCGTGGTGGCGCCGTCCTTCTCTTTGCGGATGCCGTCGACCGCGAGGTCGAGCGTCCAGTTATTGGCGAACCAGCCGCGCCAGAAATACGACAGGTCCTCGCCCGCCGCACTATCCATCGCGCGGAAGAAGTCGTCCGGCGTGGGGTGCTTGAACGCCCACGCGCGGATGTATTCGCGGAATGCCGGATCGAAGCGCTCGGGGCCGAGGATCTGCTCGCGCAGCAGGACCAGGCCGAGCGCGGTCTTGAAATACGTGACGGGATGTCGGTATTTCTCGATGATCGTGTCCGCTCGCGTCAGAATCGGCGGGGCGCGCTCGTCCGCCAGCGTCGGCAGGATCTCGTCGACCGGGTTGCCGCCGCCGGGCGCGTATTCGCTGTCGCGCTTGGGGGCGAACTCGCCGTGGTTGAAATCGTCGGATTCGTAGATGTCGATGAAGGTATTGAAGCCCTCGTCCATCCACGCGTGGCGGCGCTCGTTGGAGCCGACCAGCATCGGAAACCAGCTGTGGCCGATCTCGTGCGCCGTAATCCGGAAAAGCGCCTGCTTCTGGTTGAGGCCGTTGAAGGCCATCCCCGGATATTCCATCTGGTCCACCGGCCCGGCGACATTGAGCGCGACCGGCCACGGGTAGGGGTACCAGCGCCGCGAGAAGTTCTCGACCGCGTCCTTGAGGAATTGGGTCGAACGGCCCCATGCGAGCGGCCCGGCGCTTTCCGGCGGATAGAACGACATCGCCAGCGCCGCCTTGCCGCCCGGCAAGTCGATGCGCGCCGCGTCCCACGCGAAGGCAGCCGAGGCAGCGAACGCGACATCGCGGGTGTTGGCCATGTGGAAGTGCCAGGTCAGCACGCCGCCGTGCACGGGCCGGGTCGACGGATCGCCAATTTCGTCGGGCGCACGTATCGTCACCGTCGCGTCGCTGGCGCGCGCCCTCGCCAATCGCTCGCGTTGCTGCGCGGTCAGGACCTCCTGCGAGTTGACCAACTCACCGGTGCCAGCGACGATCATCGCGCTCGGCACGGTGACGAAGTAATCGAAGTCGCCGTATTCGAGATAGAATTCCTGCGCGAGATACGGTGCCGTGTCCCAGCCGCGGATATCGTCGTAGACGCTCATGCGCGGATACCACTGCGCGATGTCGTAGATCGGGCCGGCCTTCGCCAGACCCCAGCCCGTGCGTCCGCCCCATTCCCCCGGAACGGCCAGGTGCCAGACGATGTGCAGGCGGATCCTGGCGCCTTTTCCGGCAAGCGGCGCCGGCAACGTCACCCGCATGCGCGTGTCGCTGACCAGATAATTCGCGGAGACGAACTTGCCGCCCTGCTCGAAATCGACCTTGTCGAGCACCACGCCGTCCGTGGTGCCGCGCGGCGCGGTGCCGTTGGCGAATTGGCCCCGGCTGTCCGCCTTGTAGATGTTCTGATCGAGCTGAAGCCACAGCTCGCCGAGCGGGTCGGGGCCGTTGTTGGTGTAGGTGATCACCTCGTCGCCGGACAGCGTCGGCGCCGTCGCATCGGGGTTCAGCGTCGCATGGATCGTGTAATCCGCCCGGTTCTGCCAGCATTGCGGGCCAGGCAATCCGTTCGACGAGCGATAGACGTTGACCGCCTGGTCCATCGGAAACGGCGCGAAGGCCGCTTGAGGATCGTATTGCGCCAGCGCGGGACCGGCGGTGAGCAACACGGCGGCGGCGAGCAGATAGCGAACGGTGGCGAGCAACGGTTCGGTCGACCTCCGATTTCAACGGCGTGATTGCACCTGCATGCTGCGCGAGCGACGGTCAATCCCGACGCAGCGGGACTGGACAGCCGCGCGCGGGCGGTTCTAGCCCGGCGCGATGGCAGCGCACAAACCCGGCGATCCGACCACCCTCAACCGGCTTTATGGCCGCAGCCAGGGACGGCCCTTGCGCAAGGGGCAGCAGGCGCTTTTCGAGACGTTGCTGCCGCAAATAAGCGTGCCGGCGGAGGGGCCGGTCACCGCCGAGCGGCTGTTCGGCGATGCCGAAGGTCATGGGCGCCCGCTGCATTTCGAGATCGGCTTCGGCGGCGGCGAGCACCTTGCCGCGCGCGCCGATATGCTGCCCGGCCACGGCTTCGTCGGCGCCGAACCCTTCGTCAACGGAGTGGCCCAGGCGCTCACGCATATCAGCGGCGGAAATCCTGATTCTTCGGGCGGAGCCCATCCGCCGCTCGCCAACGTGCGCCTGCATCACGGCGATGCGCTGCAGGTTCTGCGCCGGGTGCCGGACGGTGCGCTGTCGTTCCTCTACCTGCTGCACCCCGACCCTTGGCCAAAGGCGCGCCACGCCAAGCGGCGGATGATGAACGACGGCCCGCTCGATCTGTTCGCGGCGAAGCTGAAGCCCGGCGGCGAGTTCCGCTTCGGCACCGACCAGCCCGTCTACCTGCGCCACGCGCTGATGGTCATGCGCCGGTACACCGATCGGTTCGAATGGCTCGTCGAAGGCCCGCAGAGTTGGCAACGCCGCCTCCGCGGCTGGCCCGAGACGCGCTACGAGGCCAAGGCCCGGCGTCTGGGGCATGAGGTGTGGTATTTCCGGTACCGGCGGACGTGAGGTCGCGGGGAGCGCGAACGGCTCCCCGCTCCCACGCTAGGCGACGGCTTGCAAGGCCTGGACATCGGCCGCGCCGAGAACCTGGCCTCCGATCGCCCAATCGCCCTGGGCGATCTCGTTGATCTTCACCCAGGTCTTGTCGCGCAGGCCTTCGCCCTCGACGGCGATCATCGCCTCGGTGACGCCCTTGATCAGCTCACGCTTCTCTTCGGGAGTGAAGACGTCCTTGATGACGTCGATGGTGACGAGCGGCATGGATTTCCTCCTGTGCTATGACCTGGAAACGGCCCTGCCAATGCAAGGCGATTAGCAGGGGCTGCTCCGGCAAGCTTGAAGAGGGTATGGAGATTTCATGGAGACGGGCCGGATTCGCCTGGGGCCGAGGCCATGATCTACCGGTTCGATCGCTTCGAGCTCGATCCGGGGCGCTTCGAGTTGCGCGCCGGCGGCCAGCCGCAGCCGGTCGAGCCTCAGGTTCTCGAGCTGCTGATCCTGCTCGCCGCCAACCCCGACCGACTGGTCACCAAGGATGAGATCGTCGAACGCATCTGGCACCGGCGCTTCGTTTCGGATTCGGCCGTTTCGTCGCGCATCAAGTCGGCGCGGCGCGCGATCGGCGACGACGGTGCAGCGCAGCGGCTGGTGCGCACCGTGCACGGGAAGGGCTTCCGCTTCGTGGGTGAGGTCGCCTTCGTCAGCGATGCGCAGCCGTGGGCGGAGACCGTTGCTGCAAGCGCCGCGGGCGAAGCTCAGCGACACGGGCGCCAGCCGTCGATCGCGGTGCTGCCGTTCCGCGCTGCCGCCGATGGCGGCCGGCTGGCCTTGGTCGCCGATGCGCTCGCCGACGAAATCATCGCCGACCTTGCACGGCTGCGCTGGCTGCTGGTGATCGCCCGCGGATCGAGCTTCCGCTTCCGCGGCCGGGACATCGATTGCCGCGAAGTCGGTAACGCGCTCCACGTCGATTACTGCCTGGCAGGCAGCATCGAGGAGAACCGCGGCCATCTGACGATAGCCGTGGAACTCCTGCGGACCAGCGACGGCGGCTTGCTGTGGGCCGAACGCTTCTCCGCCGGCGCGGCGGAAATCGGCGACGTGCGTTGGGAGATCGTCACGGCCATCGTCGCCAATCTGAAGCTGCGCATCGCCCACGAGGAGGCGGACCGGGCGCGCACGCAACCCGAGGCGGCGCTCGACGCATGGGGCGCGTACCACCTCGGCCTCGACCACATGTTCCGATTCAACCGCACGGACAATGTTCACGCAGCAGTACTGTTCGAGCGGGCTCTTAGTCTTTCGCCGAACTTCTCGCGCGCGCTCGGCGGGCTGTCGTTCACCCGTTTCCAGGACGCTTTCCTGCCCTACTCTTCCGATCCCGCCGCTTGCGCCGCCGAGGCGCGGGCGCTCGCCGAACGGGCGTTGCTGTGCGATCCGCTCGATCCCTTCGCGCACCTCAACCTGGGCCGTTCGCTGTGGCTGGACGGCGACATGTCGGCCAGCATCGAGCGGCTCGGCGAGAGCATCGCGCTCAGTCCGAACTATGCGCAGGCGGTCTATTCGAAAGCGTGGGCCGAGATGACCCAGTGCGACCCGGCGAGCAGCGACCCGCACGCCGAGTTGGCGCTGCGCCTGAGCCCGCTGGACCCGCTGCGCTATGCTATGATCGCGGTGCGTTCGCTGAACGCGCTTCTCAGCGGAGACTACGAGAGCGCCGCCCAACTGGGCGAACGCGCCGCCCGCTCTCCCGGCGCGCACAAGCACATCGCCGTGATCGCCGCGCTCGCTGACCGGCTGGCGGGGCGGGATGAAGGCGCAGCGCGCTGGGTTGCACGCGCCCGCGAGCAGGACCCTGACCTCACCGCCGGGGTATTCCTCCGCTCCTTCCCGTTCGCGCCTTCGGCCGGCCGCGAAACCATTGAAGGGGCGCTTCGCGATCTGGGGCTATAGTCGCTCGGCGCGACCGTTCAGCCTCGCGAAACCGAACGGCGGGCAGCGCGTTTGGCTGGAAACGGACTGATCGGAGAGCGCCGCGACCGCGGCGCAAATGTTATGCGCATCTCGTTTAGACAAATCCTCGCCGCGGCCGCGCTGTTGGCCGCCGTGCCGGTGTTCGCGGACCAGCCGAAAGGCGACGAGCCGGTCGCGGTGCCGAGCAATATCAAGCAGGGCATCGATTTCGTCTACGTCGATCCCGACCTCAGCAACATCGCCCACCGCCATCAGAAGCCGCGCAACTGGCTGGCGCGGCTGTTTAACGGCGGCGACGACAACCGCCGCAACGCACCCAACGTGATCTTCACCGACCTGGCCGACGGGCTTCAGCAATACCGCTCGACCTGGGGAAGCCTGCCGCAAGTCAAGATTCCCGCGGGCCCGGCGCTCAAGCCGGGCTCAACCGGAAAGCGCGTCGCGCTGTTGCGCACCCGCCTCGGGCTGGGGCCCGGCAACGGCTTCGACCAGGAGCTGTCGCAGCGTGTTTCCGACTACCAGCGCGTCCACGGCCTCGGCCCCGTCGACGGCATTGCCGGCAAGGGCACCATCGCCTCGCTCAACCTGGGCGCGGCGTGGTACGAGAAGCGCATCGCGATCAACATGGAACGGGCTTGGCGCCTGCCGGCCACCCGGGCGTTCGACCGCTATATCGTCGTCGATTCCGGCAATGCCGAAGCCTACCTGTTTGCCGGCGACCGAGTGGCGGACAGCATGCGGGTGGTCGTCGGCATGCCGAAGACCAAGACGCCGATGATGGCCGTGATCATGCGCGACGCCAAGGTGCACCCGTACTGGATCGTGCCGCCCGAACTGATCCGCACGCTGACGGCCAAGCGGATCGGCGAGCAGGGCCTCTCGTACCTCGACAGCTTCCATTACGAGGTACTGGCCAACTGGTCGCCAAGCGCGCCGATAATCGACCCCAAGACGGTACCGTGGAAGGCGATCGCCACTGGCAAGGCCCAGCCGACCGTTCTCGTCCGCCAACTGCCAGGGCCCTGGAACTCGATGGGCGACATGAAGTTCGAAATGCCCAACGACTACGGCATCTACCTGCACGACACCCCGCACAAGGAGCTGTTCGCGCAGGACGAGCGCCATCTCAGCAACGGCTGCGTCCGCCTGTCCGACTATCGCCGCTTCGCCGGCTGGGTGTTCGGGCGGATGCCGCAGGCGACCTCGTCGCGCGAGCAGGAATTCCCGCTGCCGCGGCCTGTGCCGGTGTACATGACCTACCTCACGGTCGAGCCGGATGCCGCCGGCGGCCTCAGGTTCCTGCCCGACGTCTACGGCTGGGATTCGCTGGCGATGCCGCAGATGTTCGGCGGGACGAACCAGATCGCCTCGACGTCCTGAGGTTTTTGAAGGGAGAATGGCATGGCCGAACGGCGGGCCCTGATCATCGGAGCTTCACGCGGGATCGGGCTCGGGCTCACGCGTGAGCTGGCCGACCGCGGCTGGCATGTGATCGCCAGCCAGCGCGGGCCGAGCGAGCAATTGGCCGAGGTGGCCAAGGGCGGCAGGATCGAAGTCGTCACCGCCGACGTGACCGACACCGCCAGCCTCGAAGCGCTTGCCGGCGCCCTCGCCGGGAACTCGCTCGACGTCGTCCTCGTCAACGCCGGCATCATGGGTGACGAAAGCCAAACAGCCGACAATGCGACGGCCGACGGCGTCGCCGAAATCATGATGACCAACGCCGTCGGCCCGGCGCGCGCGGGAAAACTGATGCTGCCCTTGCTACGCGACGGCGGCACGCTCGCTTTCACCACCTCGCGCCTCGGCTCGATTGCCGAATCGTTCGGCGGCTTCGATCTTTACCGGATGAGCAAGGCCGCGCAGAACATGCTCGCCCGCGGCATCTTCGCGCGGCACGCCAAGGAGCGCGGCGTGGCCTTGCTGTCGCTCCATCCCGGCTGGGTGCAGACCGACATGGGCGGCCCCACCGCGCCGCTGACGGTCGAGCAAAGTGTGCGCGGCCTGGCCGACGTGCTCGAAGCCAAGCATCCCGCCGAGCATCGATTCCTCGCCTACGACGGCGAGGAAATTCCGTGGTAAGCTAGGCCGCCGCCGAGGGCGGCGTGCTCGCTCCTCAGCTCACCACGCCGGCGCTCGCCAGCACCGCGAGCGTCAACAGGTCGGAGGCCGAAGCGGTCATCGGGGCGATCTGGACCGGCTTTTCCATCCCGATCAGCATCGGGCCAATGACGGCGTTGCCGGCCAATTCGCGCAGCAGCTTGGCCGAAAGGTTCGCCGATTGCAGGCCCGGCATCACCAGCACGTTGGCCGGGCCAGACAGGCGGCTGAAGGGATACAGCGCCATCACCTGCGGGTTGAGCGCGGCGTCGGGCGCCATCTCGCCCTCGTACTCGAAGCCGGGATCTTCGCGGTCGAGGATCGCCACCGCGTCGCGGATGTTTTCCAACCACCGGCCTGGCGGGTTGCCGAAGGTCGAATAGCTGAGGAAAGCGACGCGCGGCTCATGCCCCAGGCTGCGCGAAACCCGCGCGGTCTCGCGGGCGATCTGCGCCAGGCCCTCGGCGCTCGGCCGTTCATTGATTGTCGTATCGGCCAGGAACACGGTGTAGTTCTTGCCGATCATCAGGTGGATGCCGAACGGCAGCATCCCCGGCTTGGGATCGAGCACCCGGCTGACCTCGCGCATCGACTGGGCGAACGTGCGGGTGAGGCCGGTGATCAGCGCATCGCCGTGGCCGAGCGCGACCAAAAGGCTGGCGAACACGTTGCGGTCCTGATTGACCATCCGCCGCACGTCGCGCTTGGTGTAGCCACGCCGTTGCAGCCGCAGGTAGAGGTATTCGGTCATCGCCGCGATGTGCTCGCTGTCGGCCGAATTCTGGATCGAAAAGTCGTCGGGATCGGCGACGCCGAGCTCGCGCAGCTTGTCCTTCACCGCCTGCGTGCGGCCTACGAGCACCGGCGTACCATAGCCGAAATCGCGCAGCTGGATCGCCGCGCGCAGCACCGTCAGCTCCTCCGCTTCGGCGAACACCACCCGTTTGGGAGCCCGTTTGGCCTCCTCGTAGACGGTGGTGAGGATCGAGGTGGTCGGATTGAGCCGCGCGCGCAGGCTCATGCGATAGGTTTCGAAGTCGGCAATGGGCTTTTGCGCGACGCCCGAATCCATCGCCGCCTTGGCGACGGCCGACGAGACTGTTTCGAGCAGCCGAGGATCGAACGGCGCCGGGATGATGTAGTCGCGGCCGAATTGGTGATCGACGCCGTAGGCGGCAGCGACTTCGTCCGGCACCCGCTCGCGGGCCAGAGCGGCGATCGCATGGGCGGCGGCGATCTTCATCTCCTCGTTGATCGCCGTCGCCCGCACGTCGAGCGCGCCGCGGAAGATGAACGGGAAGCCGAGCACGTTGTTGACCTGGTTGGGATAATCCGAGCGGCCGGTGGCGATGATCGCGTCGGGCCGCACGGCCTTGACGGCGTCGGGCGTGATCTCGGGATCCGGGTTGGCCATGGCGAAGATGATCGGCTGCTTGGCCATCTTCTCGACCCACTCGGGCTTGAGCGCGCCGGCCGCCGACAGTCCCAGAAATACGTCGGCGCCCGCGAGCGCTTGCTCAAGCGTGCGCGCGTCGGTGTCAGCGGCGTGGGCGCTCTTCCATTGGTCGACGTTGTCGCGCCCGCGGTAGATCACTCCCTTGCGGTCGCACATGATGACGTTGTCGTTGTGCACGCCGAGCGCCTTGATCAGCGCGGTGCAGGCAATCGCCGCGGCTCCCGCGCCGTTGACCACCACTTTCACGTCGGCGAGGTCGCGCTTGGTCAGGTAGCAGGCATTGATCAGTCCGGCGGCGGTAATGATCGCGGTGCCGTGCTGGTCGTCGTGCATCACCGGGATCTTCATGCGTTCGCGCAGGGCTTGCTCGATCACGAAGCATTCGGGCGCGCCGATGTCTTCCAGATTGATGCCGCCGAAGGTCGGTTCCATCAGCGCCACCGCCTCGATAATCGCCTGCGGGTCCTCCGTGGCGAGTTCGATGTCGATCGAATCGACGTCCGCGAAGCGCTTGAACAGCACCGCCTTGCCTTCCATCACCGGCTTCGCTGCCAAGGCGCCGAGATTGCCCATGCCGAGGATCGCGGTGCCGTTGGTGATGACCGCGACGAGGTTGCCCTTGGCGGTGTATTCCCACGCCGCGAGCGGGTCCCGGGCGATCGCTTCGACCGGGGCGGCGACGCCGGGCGAGTAGGCCAGGCTAAGGTCGCGCTGGGTGGCGACAGGCTTGGACGGGATAATCTCGATTTTCCCGGGGCGGCCGGTTTCGTGGTAAAACAACGCTTCACGCGTGGTGAAGCTGGAATTGCTCTCCTCGGCCAAGCTCCGTCTCCTCTTCTCGCCCTTCCCCTAACCGCGCCGGCAACGTTGCGATAGGGGAAAGCTTGCCCTCGCAGGTTCCCGAATCGGAAGAGCGGCGGCTACCCCTCGGCCATGGCCGGCTCCGCCACTCCGATGATGGCGCAATACCTCGCGCTCAAGCGCGAGGCCGGCGACTGCCTGCTGTTCTACCGCATGGGCGACTTCTTCGAGCTGTTCTTCGACGACGCCAGGGCGGCGAGCGCCATCCTCGACATCGCCCTGACCAGCCGTGGCGAGCACGACGGCAAGCCTATCCCGATGTGCGGCGTGCCGGTGCATTCGGCGGAGGGCTACCTGGCGCGGCTGATCAAGGCCGGCTGCCGGGTGGCTATCGCCGAGCAAACCGAAAGCCCCGAGGAGGCGAAGAAGCGCGGCGGTTCGAAGTCGCTGGTGGCACGCGACATCGTCCGGTTTGTCACCGCCGGGACGCTGACCGAGGAGGCCCTGCTCGAACCGCGGCGGGCCAACGTGCTGGCGGCGGTGTGCGAGGTGCGCGGCATGTGCGGCCTGGCTTGGTGCGACATCTCCACCGGCCGGATGGAGCTGGAGGAATGCGCGCCCGAGACACTGAGTGCGGTGCTGGCGCGGATCGGAGCGACGGAACTCGTGGTTCCGGAGGATTCACACCCTCCCTTGGCCCCTCCCGCAAACGGGAGGGGGATTGGCCGCGATGATTCTCCCCTCCCGCTTTGGGGAGGGGTCGGGGGAGGGTCAGTCATCCCGCGCCCGCGCCACGATTTCGCCAGCGACGAAGGCGAGGAGCGGCTGAAGGCGGTTCACGGCGTCGCCACGCTCGACGGGTTCGGCCATTTCTCTCGCCCGATGCTCGCGGCCGCGGGCGGGCTGCTGGCTTATCTGCACCACGCCGGTCGCGGGAAGCTGCCGCTGCTGCTGCCACCGGTGGCGCAGGACGGCGCCGCGCGGCTGGCGATGGACGCGGCGACGCGAGTGAGTCTCGAAGTGCTCGACGCGCAAGGCCGCGGACGCGCGGGGAGCCTGCTCGCGGCGGTCGATCGTTGCGTCACGGGCGCGGGAGCGCGCCAGCTGGCCGACGACCTGTCCGCGCCGCTGACCGACAAGGCGGCGATAATCGAACGGCTGGCGCTGGTGCAGTGGTTCCACGCCGACTCGCTGCTGCGCGCCGACGTGCGCGACGTGCTGCGGCACTTGCCGGACATCGGCCGCGCGCTCGGTCGGGTTGTCGCCGGACGGGGCAGCCCGCGCGATCTCGGCCAGTTGCGTGACGGCCTTGGCGAGGCGCGTCGCATTCGCGATCACCTGGCGAGCAAATCCGACCGTCCGGTCTTGCTCGAAATGCTGCTGCCAAAGCTCGGCGGTCATGGCGCGCTGACCGATCTGCTGTCGCGCGCGCTCGTGCCGACCCCGCCGACCGAACGAAGCCAGGGCGGTTTCATCGCCGAAGCCTATGACGCAGCGCTCGACGAGTTGCGCTCGACTTCGTCGCATTCCCGCCGGGCTATCGCCGCGCTGGAAGCGAAATACCGCAGCGAAACCGGCATCGCCGCGCTCAAGATCCGCCACAACGGCGTGCTCGGCTATTTCATCGAGGTGCCCGCGCGCCACGCCGACGCGCTGATGGCGCCGGACAGCGGCTTCACTCACCGCCAGACAATGGCCGGCGCGGTGCGTTTCAACTCGCTGTCGTTGCACGAGGAAGCGAGCCGCATCGCCGAAGCCGGCGGGCACGCCCTGGCCGCCGAAGAAGCGCATTTCGAGGAGCTGGTTGGCGAAGTCGCGAGCGCCCGCGAGGCGATCGCCGCGACCGCCGCGGCGTTGGCGCGGATCGACGCCGCCGCCGGGCAGGCCGAGCGGGCGGCCGAAGGCGGCTGGTGCCGGCCGGAGATCGTCGAGCAGCCATGCCTTGAAATCGAAGGCGGCCGTCATCCGGTGGTCGAGGCGGCGCTGGCGCAGGCGGGCGAGCGGTTCGTCGCCAACGATTGCGCGCTGGGGCCCCACGACCGGCTATGGCTGATCGGCGGCCCCAACATGGGCGGCAAGTCGACCTTCCTGCGGCAAAACGCGCTTATCGTGCTGCTGGCGCAGGCCGGCGGTTACGTCCCGGCGGCGCGGGCGAAAGTGGGGCTGGTCGACCGCCTGTTCAGCCGCGTCGGCGCGTCGGACAATCTTGCTCGCGGCCGATCGACCTTCATGGTCGAGATGGTCGAGACCGCGGCGATCCTGGCGCAGGCGACCGAGCGCAGCTTCGTCATCCTCGACGAAGTCGGCCGGGGCACCTCGACCTACGACGGGCTGGCGCTCGCTTGGGCGGTGGTCGAGGCGGTGCACGAAAAGAACCGCTGCCGCTGCCTGTTCGCGACCCATTACCACGAGCTCGCGCGGCTCGCGGAATCCTGCGATGCCCTGTCGCTGCACAATGTCCGCGCGCGCGAATGGAAGGGCGACCTCGTTCTGCTCCATGAAGTCGCGGACGGCCCGGCCGACCGCAGCTATGGCCTCGCGGTGGCCGAGCTGGCGGGGGTGCCGAAGGAGGTGGTCGCGCGCGCCAAATCGGTGCTCGATCGGCTCGAGAAGGGCCGCGTCGCAACCGGCGGGCTCGCCGCGGGCCTGGGCGACCTGCCGTTGTTCGCCGCGGCGGCGAGTCAGGAAGAAGAACAATGCGACGAGCTGCGCGAGCGTCTGCAAGCACTCGACGTCGACGCGCTGACACCGAAGCAGGCGCTGGAGCTGCTTTACGAGCTCAAGCGTGAAGCGGGCGAGTAGCGAAAATCTGCCCTCCCGCAAGCGGGAGGGGGACCTTCTTCAACTGCCGTCGGACGGCAGGTCGTCGACCCGGTTTTCCTCGCCGTACTTGTCCTCGTTGTCGTCGAGATTTTCCTCGCCGGCGTAGGCGTCCATGTCGATCCGGCCGGATTGCTCCATGTCGCGCATGTGATCGATCAGGTCCTGGGTCGAGTCGTCATCCAGACCGCCGCCCACCTTGATGCTGTCGAGCGGGCTCGGTTCGAACCGACTGCCGGAAATCGCTTCATTGGCGATCTCCTGCGCCTGGCTCTGCTCATCGTCCTGCTCGTCGTTGTGCGTTTCGGGCGCAAAATCGTCCTGTCCCAGCTGCTCATCTCTCCGTGTCGGCATCAGTGAATCTCCTTTGCAGCGACAAACCCGCGGCGTGTGCGCGGCGTTCCCGCGTGGCTTGCGTGGTCGCGCAGGTCAGAGCTATTCGTAGATGCCCGCAGCTAGCGGTTCGCGCCGGGCTGCCACAGCACGTCGCCGTCGCCGGATGCGTTGAGCGCGCGGGCGAGGACGAAAAGGTAGTCCGACAGGCGGTTGACGAACGCCAGCGCCGCCGGGTTGACCGGCACCTCGGCGGCGAGCGCGGTCATTGCCCGCTCGGCCCGCCGCACCGCCGCGCGCGCGACATGGGCCCGCGCCGCCGCTTCTCCGCCCCCTGGAAGGATGAAGCTCCTCAGCGGCTCGAGATGTTCATTGAGGGCATCGATCCGCCGCTCGATCCATTCGGCCTGCGCCGGGACGATGCGGAGCGCCATTTCCGACGGGGTGAAGTCCTCGCCTGGTGTCGCCAGGTCCGCGCCGAGATCGAACATGTCGTTCTGCAACCGGCGGACGTCCCGCGCCACTTCGCCATCGAGCGCGATTAGCGCCAAGCCGAGCGCCGAGTTGGCCTCGTCGACCGCGCCGATCGCTTCGATCCGCGCAGCGTCCTTCGCCACGCGCGAGCCGTCGACCAGGCCGGTGGTGCCGCTATCGCCGGTGCGCGTGTAGATCTTGTTGAGCCTGACCACCCGCCCGGTCGCAGGATCAGTGGTGGTTGAGCATCAGCAGAATGGCGACGATGATGATCGCCAGAAACTGGAATTTGATGCGGTTCATCATCATCCGGTTCTGCTTGAGCTGCATCTCCCGCTGCCGCTCGCCGCCGGCCTCGATGTCGGCGCGATGCGACTGCAGGAACGCCACGACGCCGCGCACGAGGGACACGACGACAAAGATCATCGCCAGGACGAGCAGGATGACGAGGACGACGTTCATGAGTCGCCAGATAGGGATTCGCCGAGCGTAATGCCAGCGGGGAACCGGCCGGCGCGCAAGGTATCGGCCAGCGCGCGCCCATCCTCGCCGGCTTCGCGTCGCTCGGCCAGCGACGGCGAGCCGCGCCGCTTGGCGAGCTTCTTGCCGGTTTCGTCGAGCAGCAGCGGGTGATGGTGCCAGGTCGGCACCGCCACGCCGAGCAGTGCCTGCAGCAGGCGGTGGATGTGCGTCGCGGGGAACAGGTCCATGCCGCGAGTGACCAGCGTGACCCCGTCCGCCGCATCGTCGAGCGTCACCGCGAGGTGATAGCTCGCCGGCGTCTCGGTCTCCTTGCGCACCAGGACGACGTCGCCGTGGAGCTCGGGCCGCGCGATCTGCTCGCCCGCGCGCTCGTCGAGCCACGTCAGCGGGCCGGTGCGCCGCAACGCCGCCCCGACGTCGAGGCGCCAGGCGACCACCTCGTCCGGAGCGAACGAGGCGCCGCGGCAAGTGCCCGGGTAAATCGGCCCGTCCGGCCCCTTCGCGTTGGCCGCGTCGCGAATTTCCAGCCGGGTGCAGCGGCACGGATAGAGCAGGCCCATCGCGCGGAGCCGCTCGGCCGCCGCTTCGTAGGCCACCAGCCGCGTCGATTGCGCCGGCACTTCTTCCCATTCCAGGCCGAGCCAGGCGAGGTCGGCGCGGAACTCGCGCGCCAACTGAGGCCGCGAGCGCACGCCATCGATGTCCTCGATCCTGAGCAGGAACTCTCCCCCGCGCTCTTTCGCAAGGTCATGCGCGACGATCGCCGAATAAGCGTGGCCGAGGTGCAATGGTCCATTCGGGCTGGGGGCGAAGCGGGTGACGATCACAGCCCTTCCATAGCCCGCGAGAGGTATCGGCGCGCGCGATTTCCGCCAACCTTCCGGGGATTTGCCCGCCGCAACGGGCTTGACGCATTTGGGCGCAAATGCTCCCTAAGCGCCGCCAGGAAGGACGCGAAAGGTGTTCAAGGCCGAACTGATCGAGCGCGCGGCGCATTTCCGCAGCGCGATGGAAGACCCCACCAGGCGGCTGGAAAGCTGCCCGGCGCTGGTGCTCAACGCCGATTACACCCCGCTGTCGTACTACCCGCTGAGCGTGTGGCCGTGGCAGACCGCGATCAAGGCGGTGTTCCTCGAGCGTGTGGAGATCGTCGCCAGCTACGAGCGGCTGGTCCATTCGCCGAGCCTCGACATGCAAATCCCGAGCGTGATCGCCTTGCGGCAATATGTCCGCCCGAGCGAGCACCCGGCGTTCACCCGCTTTAACGTGTTCCTGCGCGACCGCTTCCAGTGCCAGTACTGCGGCAGCGAGCAGCACCTGACCTTCGACCACGTCCTCCCCCGGCGGATGGGCGGCCGCACGACGTGGGAGAATATCCTCACCGCCTGCGCCCCGTGCAACATGAAGAAAGGCGGCCGCACCCCGCAACAGGCGCACATGCACCCGCTGGTCAAGCCGATCCGTCCGACCAGCTGGCAACTGCAACAGCACGGCAAGCGCTTCCCGCCGAACTACCTCCACGAGACGTGGCGGGACTGGCTGTACTGGGATATCGAGCTGGAGGCTTGAGGGCGTGACGCCCCTGCCAACTTTCCGCCTTTTCGCTGGTCTGCACATCCTGAGCGTGTTGGTTCTGCTCAGCTGGATTTTGTTATTTGCCATGGGGATATTTCGGCCAGGCACACCCACCCATAGTCTTATGCTTCCGATCCTATTTGGCTCGATTCTGAGTTTGGAAGTCTTCAAGCGGTTGAGCCGCTGGGCGAGAAAAAGGGCTAATCCAAACCGGTCGGACTAGGTCACCGCCGCCCGCGTCCTGAATTCCGCTCGCTCCCACTCCCCGCTGGCCAGCACTTCGCCGAGAGCCTGGGCGGCGTGCCAGCAGTCTTCGAAGCGCAGGTACGCCGGGGCTAGGCCGAGGCGCAGGATGTCGGGATCGCGGAAGTCCGGGATGACGCCACGGGCGATCAGGGCCTGGGCGATCGCGTAAGCCTCGGGGTGTCGGTACGAGAGCTGGCTGCCGCGCGGCGCCGGGTCCTGCGGACTGACGCACGGCAGGCCGGGCGCGGTTTGGGCGACGGCGACGCGGAGAAATTCGGACAGCGCGTGCGATTTGGCGGCCAGCCGCTCGACGCCGATCTCGGCGATCAGCCGCACGCCTTCCTCCAACGCGGCGAGGCCGAGGATCGGCGGGGTGCCGGTGAGCAGCCGGTCGATGCCCGGCGCGGGGGCGTAGTCGTCGGTGAAGGCGAACGGCGCGGCGTGCCCCATCCAGCCGGTCAGCGGCTGCTGCAGCGCCTCATGGTGGCGCCTGGCGGCGTAGGCGAACGCCGGAGCACCGGGGCCGCCGTTGAGGTACTTGTAGCCGCAGCCGACCGCGAGATCGGCCTCGCAGCCGTTCAGGTCGACCGGCACCGCCCCGGCGCTGTGCGACAGGTCCCACAGCACCAGCGCGCCCGCCCGATGGGCCGCGCGGGTCAGCCGGGCCATGTCGTGCATCGCGCCGCTCTTGTAGTGGACGTGGGTCAGGAGGAGCACCGCGACGCTGTCGTCGAGCGCCGCCTTTAGCTCCTCCGGCGGCGCCAGCCGCCGCTCGGCGAGGCCTTGCGCTTCGAGCCCGGCGATCAGGTGGAGGTCGGTGGGGAAATTGCCCGGCTCGCTCAGCACCACCTTGCGGCCCCCGTTGCTCTTTGGGGCCTGCATCGCCAGCGCCGCGGCGATCAGCTTGAACAGGTTCACGGAAGTCGAATCGCAGGCGATCACCTCGTCCGCCCGCGCGCCGATCAGCGGCGCGATCATCGCCCCCACGCGGCGCGGCATTCCGATCCAATCCGCACTGTTCCACGAGCGGATCAGCCCCTCGCCCCACTCGCGGCGGATCACTTCGCCGAGCCGCGCCGCCGTGCCGAGGGGCAGCGCGCCGAGCGAGTTGCCGTCGAGGTAGATCACCCCCGGCGGCAACGCGAACTGCTTGCGGTATCCGGCGATCGGGTCCGCCGCATCGAGCGCGCGCGCTTCGGCTAGAGTGGGCACGTCTCACCCATTCCCGCCCGCCCTGAGCTTGTCGAAGGGCCGTTCTTCCTCTTAGCGCCGCGCTCGAGGAAAAAGCGGTCCTTCGACAAGCTCAGGACGGACGGTTCTGTGAGGATGAGGTTTGTGCCCACCCTCAAATCTCCGTCCGCACCGCGAGCAACTCGGGGAAGAAGCCTTTCTTGAGCACGCTCTCCAGATACGGCACCCCCGCCGTGCCCCCGGTGCCGGTCTTGAAGCCGATGATCCGCTCGACCGTCTTGAGGTGCCCGAAGCGCCAGCGCTGGAAGTGATACTCGAGATCGACCAGCTTCTCGGCCAGCTCGTAGAGGTCCCAATGGGCTTCAGGGTCGCGATAGACCTGAGCCCAGGCTTCGATGATCGCCGGATGGCTCTCGTGCGGCCGCTCCAGCCCGCGATCGAGCACTTCGACGGGAATGGCGAACCCGCGTCGCGCCAGCAAGCGCAACACCTCGTCGTACAGGCTCGGCCGGGCCATTTCCTCGCGCAGCTCCTCCGCCACCTCCGGCGTCGCCTCGTGCATCGTCACCATGTCCGGATCGCGCCCGCCGAGCATGAACTCCATCAGCCGGTACTGCGCCGACTGGAACCCACTCGAGCGGCCGAGGAATGGGCGAACCTGCGAGTAATCGTGCGGGGTCATCGTGCTCAGCACGCCCCAGTTGCCGATCAGCTGCTCCTGCACCCGGGCGACGCGGGAGAGCATCTTGAACGCCGGGCGCAGCTCGTCGGCGGCGATCAGGTCGCGAGCGGCGGCAAGCTCGTGCAGGCAGAGCTTGAGCCACAGCTCGCTTGCCTGGTGGACGACGATGAACAGCATCTCGTCGTGCGCGCCCGAGACCGGGTGCTGCGCCGACAGGATGCGGTCGAGATCGAGATACCCGGAGTAAGTGACGTCCCCGCCCATGACCAAGCTATAGGGCGGAAACGGTTGGAAATGAAACTACCCCTCAACCACCCGCGTCTCGGGATGATGTTTGTCGAGGTGGCGCTTGACGATCTTCAGGTTGCGGCTGTTCGAGCGGAACAGGAAATCGAGCGCGTCGCCCGCCACGGGCACCAAGCCGATCGCGGTGTCGAAGGCGACGTTGCCGGTCATCCGCCACAGCTTCCATTTCGGCAGGCCGAGATTCCTGGCCTCCCACACCAGCCACGCGCCAAGCGCGGCGCCGATGAAATCACCGACCACCGGGATCAACCCGACGATCGCGTCGAGCCCGAACTGGTAGCTCGTGCCGGGCACGGTGAAGCCGTGCTCGAGCACCCGCTCCATCGCCTCGATGCGCCAGCGGATGGAAGCCGGGTCGTTGCCGAGGGGCAGGCTGCCTCCCATCGGACGAGGGCGGGCAGGAGAGAGGTCGATCGTCTTCATACCGCTTATTTGGGAATCGTCGCCATGTCGGGCAAGGGATGAAAGCCCCACTGGTTGTCGGCGAACCCGTCGACGTTGCTGCGCACCATCGACCAGCGTAGCGGGGCGCCGATGGGAATATAGACGTTCGAAGCGGTCAGGATCGCCTCGGCGCGGCCAAGCAGCGCCGCTCTCTCGCCGTCGGGCAAGGCCAACGCGTCGGCCACGGCCTTGTCTGCCAGGCTCGAGCACAGGCCCCGGTGCAGCGAGCAATTGAACTGGTTGAGGAACCACAGCGGCGCGGCATACCGGGCGGCCTGGTCGAACAGCGTGAGGTCGGCGCCCGGGCCCGGGCCAACCCTCACCAGTGTGATGCCGACCTGGCCGAGTTGCGCGGACAACCCGTTGAACAGGAAGTCGAGACCAGGCTCGTGGTCAAGCGCGATGGTGATCCTCGGGCCCTGCCCCTTGCCGCTGCCGTTCTTCCACGCGGCCACCTTGGCGGCCGCCGCCGCCCGGCGCTGGTCGAGCGATTGACCGGCCCAGCGATCGGGTGCGTCGCCACCGGCGAGCACCGCGGGGACGATCCGCGTGGTCGGAGCCCACCCGCCGATGTTGAACGGCGCCAGCAGCGCGTCGCGATCGATGGCCATCGCGAGCGCCTCGCGGTTCTCCGGCTGGGCGAGGAAACCGCTCTCACGCTCGACCTGCAGGCCGAACAGGCCGAGCGCGTTGTCGACCCGCAAGTTGCCACGCGACAGAGGCCCGGGATTGGCCAACGGCCAAGAACCGAGCGTGCCGC
Organism: Croceibacterium sp.; assembly: GCA_025450635.1. Lineage (GTDB taxonomy): Bacteria > Pseudomonadota > Alphaproteobacteria > Sphingomonadales > Sphingomonadaceae > Croceibacterium_B. The sequence continues at coordinate 18,944 of JANWHA010000007.1, forward strand.
CGAGGACTACGTCGACCTGCCCTTGATCGAACGCCGTGAGCGCGGTCCTGGGGTCGAGCGCATGAAATTCGATGGCGCGAACGTGCTTGCGCCAGTCCCGGTCTTGCGGAAGCCCGCGCACCTCCGGCGGCTGGAAAGTCAGTTCGGCGCTGTTGCCGCCTTTCGGCCCATCGCGCTTCATCGTCATCGGACCGGCTTCAAGTCCGCGGTGTGTCAGCGCCAGCTCGGGCTGCGCGAGCAAGCGCAGGAAATCGGGCATCGGCGAGGCGAGATCGATCTCCACCACCCGCCCCGCCATCGCGCGAACTTCGCCGACTTGCCCCAGGTCCAGCCCCAGCGAGGTGCCGCTCAGTTGTCGGATCGCGCTGCGCAAGGCGTCCCGCGCGCTGTCGCCGGTCAGCGCGGCCCCGTCGGGCCAAGTCCCTTCGCGCAGGCGGAAGATGTAACTGCGGCCATCGTCGGTGACGATCCAGCGGTCGGCCAACGCGGGCTCGATCTCGCCCTGGGCGTCAAGCGTCACCAGCCCCGCGGCAGTGGCCGAGCGCAGCTCTTGCCCGCCCGGCGACAGCCGCACGCCCGGAGCAAATACCGACGCTTCGCTGCCCATGACGCCGATGCTTAGCGGACCGTCCGAACTGCTGCCGCAGCCAGCGAGGGTGAGAAGCGCCGCCAGCGCCGAGACCGATGATGCCCGCCCACGCATGAGCCATGCGTAGGACTTCCGCTCGTCGCGGGAAAGTTCAGATCTTGCGCAGCTGGTCCAGCTTCTGCGCTTCGATCGGCGGGCGAGTGAAGCGCGGGCTGGCGAGGTCGGGCGCGCCCGCCGCGACCGGAGCGCGGGCCAGCTTGGGGTCGATTTCCTCGACAAAGGCGATGCCGAAGCGGTCATCCTGCTTCCAGGCGACAGTGCCGCCGACCCAGCCGATGTTGCGCAGCGCCACGCTCACGACGGCACCGCGAGCGACTGGAGCCTTGCCTTCGGCCATCATGCCGCCGGCGGACAGATTGCGAACCTTAACCGGATATTCTGCGCCAGAACCATCGACCCGCACTTGCGCGAGCAACAGCAGGCTGTCGCGTTCGACCTGGCGGGTCTCGACATTGCTCATTGCGTCTTTGTCCCCGAATGCTCGCTAGCGCACAGCCGAAAGCCGGGCGGGCGCTTGATCGCCTGCCACGGATTGTCGCCTGCCGTGGTTATGGTTTGCTTAATGCGTGCAAGAATTTGCCAAAACTGTCCCGCTTTGGGTCAGTCTTCGCGGGAAATCTTTTCGCGCCGTTCGTGCGCCTGCTGCGCTTCGACGGTCATGGTCGCGATCGGGCGGGCGATCAGCCGGTTGATCCCGATCGGCTCGCCGGTCACCTCGCACCAGCCGTATTCACCTTCGTCGATCCGGCGCATCGCGGCGTCGATCTTGGCGATCAGCTTGCGCTGGCGATCGCGGGTGCGGAGCTCGATTCCCCAATCGGTCTCGCTGGAGGCGCGGTCATTCAGGTCGGGTTCGCGGATCGGCCCGTCCTGCAGCGACTGCAGGGTGAACTCCGACGCTGTCAGGATCGATTTCTTCCATTCGAGCAGCAAGATCCTGAAATAATTGAGCTGCCGCTCCGACATGTAATCTTCGTCTTCACTGGGCGTATAATCGGCGTCGAGCGCCCGTTTCGCCTTTGCGAGGACGTCGATGTCGTCACCCAAGACAGACGCCATCCTGGCCACTCCGCATTCCCAAAACAGTCCCACCGGCCGCTTGCGTGCTGTCTCGGCGGCGCTTTCATGCGCCGCCCTGACCCGGTTGGCGCGGCCTATAGGAGCCGCGCCGGGGTGGCACAAGCGACAATGGAGGGACGGCTTACGGGCCAATTCCTTAAGCCTTGGCGAACGGTGCTCGGCCGGCCGAGCCAAAGCAGTGGTTAAGAAATTTGCCGCTGCGTTAACCATTTATTGACCGGCGCGGGTCGAACACTGCGTCATCGAAGGCGGCATATAGAAGCCGCCGACTTTGGGGGACCGATCATGGAAATGGCCAGGATCGAAAATGTGAAAACCATCCGCAGCGAGGGGGCCGCTGCCGCCGACCTGCTGATCGCCAAGTGCCTGGCGGCCGCGGCCAAGGGCAGCAGCAGCGCCTATTACGACCTCGGGGTTGCTTTCTCGACCGGCAGTCATGGCGTGAGCTGCGACCTGATCGAGGCGCACAAGTGGTTCAACCTGGCCGCCGCGCAAGGGCACGAGGAAGCGGCCTGGTGCCGGGCCGACATTTCCGACGAAATGACCGCCCGCGAAATCGCCGAAGCCCAGCGCCGGGCCCGGGTGTGGCTCGCCGCCGGAGAGCGTCGCGCCGCCTGAACGGTCAGCCGCCCTTGCGGAAGGGCGTGCGGGTACCCAGCCACAGGCTTTCCTGGGCGACGCCGTCGCGCTCGCGCTCGAGGAAATCGCCTACCGCTTCGCGAAACCCCGGATCGGCGATCCAGTGGGCGGACCACGTTCGGACCGGGACGTACCCCCTTGCCAGCTTGTGGCTTCCCTGGGCGCCCGCTTCGACCCGCTTGAGGCCGCGTTCGATCGCCGCGTCGATCGCCCGATAATAGCACAGCTCGAAATGCAGGAACGGCTTGTCGCGGGTGCAACCCCAGTAGCGGCCGTAAAGCGCATCGGCGCCGATGAAGTTTAGCGCGCCGGCGATGGGCTCCCCTTGCTCATAGGCAAGCACCAGCAACACCCGGTCGCCCATTCTCTCACCGAACATATCGAAGGCTTGTCGCGTGAGGTACGGGCGGCCCCATTTGCGCGAACCGGTGTCCTGGTAGAACTCCCAGAACGCATCCCAGTGCTCCGGCCGCAGCTCGGAGCCGGTGAGATGGCGAATCTCGACGCCTTCCTGCGCCCGCTCGCGTTCCTTGCGCAAGTCCTTGCGCTTGCGCGAGGAGAGCGCGGCGAGGAAATCCTCGAAGCTGGCGTAGCCGCGGTTCTCCCAATGGAACTGGATGTCGTTCCTGAGCAACCAGCCGGCCCGCTCGAACAAGTGGCGCTGCTCCGGCTCGATGAAAGTCGCGTGGGCCGACGAAAAACCGTGCTGGGCGCACACCCGCTCGGCGGTATTGAGCAGGGGCGCGGCAAAGGCATCGTCCTCAAGCAGCAGTCGCGGGCCTGTCGCCGGCGTGAATGGCACGGCGATCTGCAGCTTGGGGTAGTACTGGCCGCCCGCCCGCTGCCAGGCATCGGCCCAGGCATGATCGAAGACATATTCGCCCTGGCTGTGGCTCTTGATGTAGGCCGGCAAGGCGGCGTGGAGCGTGCCGCGAGCGTCTTCGATGACCAGCGGCGCCGGGCTCCAGCCGGTGCCCGGGCCGACGCTTCCCGAATCCTCCAAGGCGGTCAGGAAGGCGTGGCTGACGAACGGATTGCGCGCACCCGCCAGGCGGTCCCACTGTTCGGCGGGAAGGCTGCCGACGCTCGGCGCAACGCGGGCAATGAGGTCGGAATCGGCCATTTCACTCGATATTACAGCTTGCCGGCGTTCTCCGCGACACCTTCGCCTTCGACGATCGGCGCGTCGGCGTGTTCCGCCGCGCGCTGGCGCAGCACCGGCGAGCGCACGGTCCAGGTCACGACAGGCACGCCGCGGCGGCGCTGGGCGGCGGCCAGCCGGCTGGGCAAGTCGCGCACGTCGTAGGCGAGAAAGTCCGGCTTCGCTTGCCACAGCGCGCGGTGCCGGCGGATAGACGCGACGAGCGTGCGCGCGCCTTCTTCGCTCACCACCAGGCCGCGCACGATCCGCGGCAAGCGTTCACGAAACCAGGCGGGGACGCGCGGGTCGAAGCTCATGACCGCCACCGGCCCAGCATAACCTTCGAGGTCGCGCCGCACCGCACGGCACAGCGGGCCGATGCGCCGCTTCGGGCGGGTCTTGAGCTCGATCAGCAGCGGCACCCGCCCACGCACCATGCCGAGCATGTCGCGCAAGGTGGGGATACGGTCGTTCCCTGCTCCGAGCGCGAGTTGCGACAGCTCGGCGGCAGTGCGCCCACGAACCGACCCGGTGGCCTTGGTCAGGCGATCGAGGTCCCAATCGTGGAACACAACCGCGCCGTCATCCGCGGTGCGCTGAACGTCGCACTCGATGCCCATGCCTTGCGCGATCGCCGCGGAGAAAGCCGACAGCGAATTTTCCGCAGCGTCCCCGCCGTGAAGTCCGCGGTGGGCATACTCGCAGCCGCTCACCCAGGCGATTCGCGCCGGATCGGGCGCGGGCGCCAGCCAGGAATCAAGCGCCCGCCAGGGCAACGATCGCGTCCACCTCGACCGCGGCGCCGAGCGGAAGGACCGGCACGCCGACCGCGCTGCGGGCGTGCTTGCCGGCATCGCCGAATACCTCGACCATCAGGTCCGACGCGCCGTTGGCGACCTTCGGCTGATCGGTGAAGCCGGCCGCTGAATTGACGAACGCGCCGAGCTTGACGACGCGCCCCACCCGGTCGAGCGAGCCGAGCGCCGCGTCGAGCTGGGCCAGGATCATCAGCCCGCACGCACGCGCCGCGCGGGCACCGAGCTCGAGCTCGACGTCCTCGCCCAGCCGGCCGGTAACCAGCGCGCCGTCAATGAACGGCAGCTGCCCGGAGACGTGGGCGAGGCCGCCGGCGACGACGACAGGGACATAGCTCGCCACCGGGGCGGCGGGTTGCGGCAGGACGATGCCGAGTTCGGCAAGGCGATCAGCGATACTCATGGTCCTGACCCATGCAACGTTTCGAGCAGCCAGGGCAAGGCTTCGTCCCACGCGTCGATCCGGGCGTGGGCGTGGCCCGCCTCGAAGGCACAAGGGACGTGCGGGGCGATCGCGGGCTCGCCGCAGAAATGCAGGCGGGAGGTCTCGGGAAGGATTTCCGCCACCGAAGCGTGATGATGCGCCAGGTCATCGACGAACACCGCGCGGCTCGGACCATACTGATCGACGATTCGCTTCAGCGCCGCGCCCTTGGGCCCCTGGTTGGTGACCACCGGAGCGACGATCCCGTGCGCCCGCAGTTGCGCGCTTCGCGCCGCGTTGTAACGGTCCTGCAGGTTGGTGAGCACGACGACGTCGGCCTCGCGCTGTAATTCGGCCATGGCCCGCACGGCTCCCTCGATCGCCGTCTGCCGCTCCATCCCGTGGTCGAAGAACGCGTCGAGGAATTGCCACTTCTCCTCGTAGCTGAGCGGCTCGGCGCGGCCGGGCAGCAGGAAATCCTCGGCGAACGGGTTACCGCTGAGGTCGAATTCCACGCCGTACTGCTCGGCCATCCAGTCGCGGAAGTGGCGGACCATGTGCAGCAGCACCTCGTCGCAGTCAGTGACCACCAGCGGCCGGCTCATCGCGCAAGGCTCTCACGGGCGGCGGCGATCGCGGCAGGTTCGATTTCGAGCGATTCGGCCGCGGCGACGAGGTCCGGCTCGTGCGCGCAGAGGAAGTCGAGCACCGCAAGCTGGATTTCGCGATGGGCGATGCGAGCGCGCAACACTTCGGGCGTCAGGCCCGTCAGGTCGAGGAAGCGCCGAGCCCGGCGGTCGTCCGAAAGCACCCACGCAAGCGCCCTCAGGGACAACCCGGATGGGTCCGAAGCGACGAACTGATTATCCTTGAGAATTGTCAGTTATCCACAAGTAGGCTACATGGCTGTCCACAAACCTCCGCGGGGGCGGAGGGGGATCGGGGGCGCAATGACCAAGCGAATCCTCGTTGTCGAGGACAACGATCTGAACCGCAAGCTGTTCTGCGACGTGCTACAGGCCAGCGGTTTCGCCGTCGAACCGGTAGCCGACGGGGCCGTGGCCATCGAGCGGGCCAAGGCCTTTTTCCCCAATCTGGTGATCATGGATATCCAGCTGCAGGACATTTCCGGCCTCGACCTGATCGCCGGGCTGAAAAGCGATTCGCAACTGTGCGACATCCCCGTGCTGGCGGTGACCGCCTATGCCGGCAAGGGCGATGAGGAGCGGATTCGCGAAGTCGGCGCCGAGGGCTACCTGGCCAAGCCGGTCTCGATCACCCCGTTCATGAACGCGGTGCGTGGCCTGCTGGCCGGCAACGCGAATTCGGCGCCGATCCCGCTGCACGCCTGACGCGTGAAACCTTCACCGAGCCGCCAAGGCGGCTATGGGCGGAAAGCCGGCGCTGACCTAACGCTAAGCGCTTTCGCCCGCACAGCCGGGTGGTTCTCCGTTTCCATTTGTCCTATCTGAACCCCACGGAACCCGGGGGCGGGCCTCATGTCGCTTGAGCAAGTATTTTACTTGGCGCAGATCGCCGCTTCGGTTGGCGTCGTCCTGTCGTTGATCTTCGTCGGCCTGCAACTGCGCCAGAGCACGGCGGCCCTTCAACGGGGCGAGCACAACTCGACGATGGAACAGTGGACCGCAATCCGTATGGGTATCGCGCTCAATCGCGAGGTGAGCGAGCTGATTACAGATGGGCTTCAAGGCACAAAGCCGCTCGATGCCGCCGACCGGCTGCGCGTCGACATGTTGCTCAACGAATACGCCTGGGCGTCATTCCACATCTGGGACCGTACCCGGCGGGGAGTGTTCCCGCCGGGCACCTTCGAATTCTCGTGCGACTGGTGGCTTGGCCGCGTGCTGCGCACGCCGGTGGGGGCCGAGTGGTGGAAGACCGCGCCGACGAACGCCGGCCTGATCCCGCCCTTCGTGGCGGACGTGAATGCAATGCTGGCGACGCACGACTCGCTGCCCGCAAACTAAGCAATTGGGAAGGATCAGCGGGTAATCGCCAGCTCGATCACGAACGAGACCAGCGTGGCCACGAGACCGAGCACGAACGCACGGTAGGCGTAGCCAAGGTAGCGGTATTTGCGGCGGTAGAGCACCTGGCCGTTCTGGTACATGTCGCGCAGCATCGTGCGATGGAGGCCTTCGTCCGTGCTGAGCCGCTCGAACATAGCGGCGATCCATTCCTCCTCGCTCATCTGCGCGAAATGGCCAAAGAAGAAAAGGTTGGTGTTGGCGGCCGGCCCCGTCGCTGCGCGCGACACCGACGGCATGACGGCGAGGACGGCGAGCAGCGCGCTGAGGAACGAGAAGACCGCCAGCACGGCGAGCGACCAGGGGAGGTGACCGTCGAGCGCGCGGCTGATCGAAATCGAAAACACCACGAAGGTGGCGCCCATCAGGATCGACGCCTTCTGATCGGCCATTTGCGACAGCGTGAGCGTGAGCTGCTGCACGGTGCGCAGCGCGTTGACGGTGTCTTGCGCGAACACCATCGGCGTCGGTTCGTTCGCGCGTTGCTGTGCCATTTCGTCCATGGCCTCTCTCCCCGCAATAGGGCTTGCCAGCGAGGGCGGCGCTTGACAAGCGGGCGCGCGAACCGCTTTTCCGCCGCAATCGCGTGGCACTTCCGCCCGCTGGAACTCGTGGAGTGGACCTTCCCCCGATGGATCGTGCCCAAGTCGACAGCCGCATTCGCTCGCTGATCGAGCCCTTCAACAGGAAGATGCTCGAGATTGGCGACGAGACCACGTTCGCGGGCGATCTCGAGTTCGATAGCCTGACGGTGATGGATTTCGTCGCCGCGATCGAGGACGAGTTCGACATCATCATCAGCATGAACCAGCAGGCTGAGATCGAGACTTTCGGCCAGCTGGTCGACGCCGTTTGCAAGCTGCAGGCCGGATGAGGGCGATGAGCGAAGGCATCAGCCAGCCGGACGCGCCGCTCGCGGCGGACCGCACCGCGCCGGCCGGCGACCTGTTCAGCAAGTTCGACCCGCTGATCAAGCAGCGCGAGGAACTGCTGGCCAACGGCGTCGAGGATCCGTTCAGCCTGGTGATGGAGAAGGTGCTCAGCCCGACCCGGGCGATCTGCAACGGGCGCGACACGATCCTGCTCGGCACTTACAATTACATGGGCATGACCTTCGACCCCGACGTGATCGAGGCGGGCAAGAAGGCGCTCGACGAGTTCGGCAGCGGCACGACCGGCAGCCGCGTACTCAACGGAACCTATCAGGGCCACAAGGCGTGCGAGGACGCGCTGCGCGAGTTCTACGCCATGGAGCACGCCATGGTGTTCTCGACCGGCTACCAGGCCAACCTCGGGATCATCAGCACGATCGCCGGCAAGGGCGATTACATCGTCCTAGACATCGACAGCCACGCCAGCATCTGGGACGGCTGCGCGCTCGGCAACGCCGAGGTGGTGCCGTTCAGGCACAACGACATCGATGCGATGGACAAGCGCCTCGGGCGGATCCCGGAGGGGGCGGGAAAGCTGGTGGTTTTGGAGGGCGTCTATTCGATGCTCGGCGACATCGCCCCGCTGAAGGAAATGATCGCGGTCGCCAAGAAGCACGGGGCGATGGTGCTGGTCGACGAGGCGCACTCGATGGGCTTCATCGGCCCCAACGGGCGCGGCGTGGCCGAGGACCAGGGCTGCCTCGACGAGGTCGATTTCGTGATCGGCACGTTCTCCAAGAGCGTCGGCACCGTCGGCGGCTTCTGCGTTTCCAACCATCCCAAGTTCGAGATCATGCGGCTGGTCTGCCGGCCCTACGTGTTCACCGCCAGCCTGCCGCCGAGCGTGGTCGCCACCGCGGCGACGTCAATCCGCAAGCTGATGCACGGGTCGAACAAGCGCGCGCATCTGTGGGAGAATTCCAAGCGGCTGCACGGCGGCCTGCGCGAGCTCGGTTTCACGCTCGGCACCGACAGCCCACAAAGCGCGATCGTGGCCGTGATCATGCCCGACCTCCAGCGCGGGGCGGCGATGTGGGAAGCGCTGCTGCACGAGGGGCTGTACGTCAACCTCGCCCGCCCGCCGGCGACGCCGGCCAACATGACCCTGCTGCGCTGCTCGCTGTGCGCCGAGCATTCGAGCGAGGAAGTGGAAACGATCCTCGGCATGTTCACGCGCGCGGGGAAAGCCACGGGGATCATCTAGGCGCGCGCTGCGGGGGGATTGGTAATGCGGGTTTGGTTGGCGGCGATGGGGACGGCGGCGCTGGCCTCCGCCGCATGTGCTCAGGATGCGCCGACAAGGCCCGAGCCGGCCGACCACGCGGCGCAGATGCCGGCGGCTCACGACTCGCATTCGCACGACGATAACCTCAAGCCGAAAGTGCCTACCCTGCTGACCGGCTATGGCGGGGGCGGCTTCGCGATCACCACCGCCGTGCCTGAGGCGCAGGCGTTCTTCTCCAACGGCATGGAACTCGGCTTCGCGTTCGCCCACAGCGCGGCCGGCGCGGCGATGGAGCACGCGGTCGCGCTCGATCCGGCCTGCGCAATGTGCAAGTGGGGCGAGGCGCTCGTCGAGGGGCCGACGATCAATTACGGCAAGGACAAGGACGAGCGGAAGCCGCTGCTCGCGCTCGCCCGCGCGGCCGAGGTCGAGGCGATCGCCAGCGGCACCGCCAGGGAGCGCGAGCTGACCGCGGCGCTGGTCGAGCGCTATCGCGGCGGCAACCCGGCCAAGCGCGATGCCGCTTATGCCGCGGCGATGCAGCAGGTGCAGGCGCGGTATGCCGACGACAAGGAGATCGCCGTCCTCACCGCCGACGCGATGCTGGTCGATGCGTTCGAAGCGGCGCAAAAGGGTGGCGACTTCGACCGCGA
>JANWHA010000008.1 GCA_025450635.1 Croceibacterium sp.
CCAACAACGCCCACGCAAATTCGTTCGCCGGCGCGAGCGTGGCGGCGCTGTTCCTCGACAAGTTCGTCGGCGAAGGCATCGACTGGGCGCATTTCGACACCTTCGCCTGGCGGCCGAACGCCAAGCCGGGCCGGCCCAAGGGCGGTGCCGCGCTGGGCCTGCGCTCCAGCTGGCGGATGCTGCAGGACCGCTTCGGCTGAGCGTCCGCTTGCCCCATGTGCAGGGGCAGTCTAAGCGCCGCGGCCAAGCGAGGAACCGGGTGAAAGTCGAGACCGACACCGCATCGTGGCACAAGTGCGCGCAAGGGCCGTTCGCCCTCGCCGGCCCCGCCGCGCGCCCCGATCCCACACACATTCCTCTGCGCGGCGACCTCGCCCACATCGGCCTCGCGGGCAAGCATTTCGTCCCCCACTATGCCGTGCCGCAACCGCGCACGGTGATGCCGGGGGGGGCGCCGTTGCTCGCCGCAACCGAGGCCGGCGCCGAAGAGCTATGCACGCTGATGGAAGGCGACAGCTTCGAAGTGCTCGACATCACCGGTGCGTGGGCGTGGGGCTGCCTCTCGCTCGAGGGGCCGGTCGGCTACATCCATCTCGACCGGCTCGAGCCGCTGGTCTGATGGCGAAGACGGTGTTCATCGACGGCGCGGCGGGCACGACCGGCCTGGAGATTCGCGAGCGGCTACGCGGCCGCGACGAGTTCGACGTCGTCTCGCTCGACGACGATCGGCGCAAGGATCGCGCCGCACGCGCGGAGGCGCTCAGCACCAGCGATTTCGCGATCCTCTGCCTGCCCGACGATGCCGCGCGCGAATCCGTCGCGCTGATCGAGCCGGGAAGCCGGGTGCGCGTAATCGACGCCTCCACCGCGCATCGCGTGGCGCCGGGCTGGGTGTTCGGCTTCCCGGAGATCGCCGGAAGGGACGCCGTCGCCCGGGCCGCGCGGGGGTCCAACCCGGGTTGCTATTCCACCGGCTTCATCGCCCTGATGGCGCCGCTGGTGAGCGCGGGCTTGCTGCCGGCGGAGTGGCCCTACACCTGCAACGCCGTTTCGGGCTATTCCGGCGGCGGCAAGGCGCTGATCGAGCGCTTCGAGGGCGATCACGACATCGCCTGGCGAGGCTATGCGCTGGCGCTCGGTCACAAGCACGTTCCGGAAATGCAGGAGCATTGCGGACTGGCGCTGCCGCCGCTGTTCTCGCCCGCCGTCGTGCCGGCGCATCGTGGCATGGTCGCCGAGATCCCGCTGCCGCTTGGCGTGATGGCCGGCGCGGCGAGCGCCGATGCGCTGCGGGAATGCCTCGCGGAATACTACGCCGATAGCCCGATCGTCATCATGGGCGAGGAGCCGCTGTTCGGCGAGCTGCTGCTGCGCCGTTCGCGCGAGCCGTCGGACCGGATGGAGCTGTTCGTGTTCGCCTCGCCCGACGGCGCGCAGGCGCGGCTGGTCGCCTTGCTCGACAACCTCGGCAAAGGCGCCAGCGGCGCGGCGGTGCAGTCGCTCAATCTGATGGCCGGGCTTGAGGAAACCACCGGGCTCAGGCTGTAAATGCCTAATTCGTGGGCACACATGCTCAAGGCGCGAGCAACGAAATACCGGGCGCGCGAACGATAATTGCGCCGTGCTCGGCGAGAGGCGCGAAATCCGGCGATTCCGCCCTTTCGTGGCGTGGCGCAAACGTCTACCTGTCGCGGTTCGCGCCTTGGCACGATTCTTGAAGAATAGTTGCCGGGAAAAACACGGATCGTCCGGCCCGCGACCCGATGACGGGATGCGGCGCCGGCTTTGCTGGCAGGGGCCACGTGAAAAAGATCGAAGCCATCATCAAGCCGTTCAAGCTCGACGAGGTGAAGGAAGCCCTGCACGAAGTCGGGGTGTCCGGAATCACGGTGACCGAGGCCAAGGGCTTCGGCCGCCAGAAAGGCCACACCGAGCTCTACCGCGGGGCCGAATACGTCGTCGATTTCCTGCCCAAGGTGAAGCTCGAGGTCGTCGTCCCCGATGGACAGGCGGAGCGGGTGGTCGAAGCGATCGCCAGCGCCGCGCAGACCGGGCGCATCGGCGACGGCAAGATCTTCGTCTCGACGATCGACACTGCCCTGCGCATCCGCACCGGTGAAAAGGACGACGCGGCGATCTGAATTTTCCTGGCCTTCCCGCTTGCGGGAGGGAGCCGGGGGGTGGGTCAGTCCAACCTCCCGACCAGACATACCCACCCCTAACCCCTCCCGCAGGCGGGAGGGGAATTTGAAGGAAGGAATACCATGCCCAGCGCAAAGGACATCGTGAAGCGGATCAAGGATGAGGAGATCGAATGGGTCGATCTTCGCTTCACCGATCCGAAAGGCAAGTGGCAGCACTTGTCGATGGTCGCCGGAGTGCTCGATGAGGATCAGCTTGAAGAAGGCCTGATGTTCGACGGCTCCTCGATCGCCGGTTGGAAGGCGATCAACGAGAGCGACATGATCCTCAAGCCGGACCTCGACGCGGTCTACGTCGATCCGTTCAGTGCGACGCCGATGATGATCGTGTTCTGCGACATCGTCGAGCCTTCCACCGGTGACTGGTACGGACGCGACCCGCGCACCACCGCCAAGCGGGCGGAGAATTTCCTCAAGACGACCGGCATTGGCGACACCGTCTATGTCGGCCCCGAAGCCGAGTTCTTCATGTTCGACGACGTTCGTTTCGAGGACGGCTACGCCGGCTCGGGCTTCCAGATCGACGACATCGAGTTCCCGACCAACACCGGCTCCGACATCGAAGGCGGCAACCTGGGCCACCGGCCGCGCGCGAAAGGCGGCTATTTCCCGGTCGCGCCGGTCGACAGCGCGACGGACATCCGTGGCGAAATGGTCAGCACGATGATGGAAATGGGCCTGCCGTGCGACAAGCACCACCACGAGGTCGCTGCCGCGCAGCACGAGCTCGGGCTGACTTTCGGCACGCTGACGACGACCGCCGACCGCATGCAGATCTACAAGTACGTCGTGCAGCAAGTCGCCCACGCCTATGGCAAGACGGCGACCTTCATGCCGAAGCCGATCAAGAGCGACAACGGCAGCGGCATGCACACCCACATGTCGATCTGGCAGGGCAGCAAGCCGCTGTTCGCCGGCAATGGCTATGCGGGCCTGTCGGACACCTGCCTCTATTACATCGGCGGGATCATCAAGCACGCCAAGGCGCTGAACGCCTTCACCAACCCGACCACCAACAGCTACAAGCGGCTGGTGCCGGGCTTCGAAGCGCCGGTGCTGCTCGCTTACTCGGCCCGCAACCGCTCGGCCTCGTGCCGCATTCCGTACGGCGCCGGCGAGAAGGCCAAGCGGGTGGAGTTCCGCTTCCCCGATCCTCTGGCCAACCCGTATCTCGCCTATGCGGCTTTGCTGATGGCCGGGATCGACGGCATTCAGAACAAGATCCACCCGGGCGAGCCGATGGACAAGAATCTCTACGACTTGCCCCCGGCCGAGCTGGCCGAGGTGCCAACCGTGTGCGGTTCGTTGCGCGAGGCGCTCGAATCGCTCCAGGCGGACCACGATTTCCTGCTCAAGGGCGACGTGTTCTCCAAGGACCAGATCGAATCCTACCTCGACCTGAAGTGGGAAGAGGTCAGCCGCTGGGAGACGACCCCAAGCGCGGTCGAGTTCGACATGTATTACAGCGCCTGATCACCCGTTCGATCGGCCAAAGGAAAGGGCGTCCGGGGCGATCCGGACGCCCTTTTCTATTGCCAACCTCTCGCGCCGTTCGGGCTTACTCGCACAATCCGGCAGCGCGCTGGGCGATGCCTTTCAGGCCATGGCACTTCGGCTTGGCGCCCTGTGGCGGCTGCTGGCCCCTCTCGGACTGGTCCTCGTCTCCTCCGCCGGAGAAACCGCCCATGTCGGGCATGCTCAAGAGGACCATCGCGTTTGAGCGGAAGCGCACGCGCGCGATCCATTCCGGATGCCACGGAGTTTTCGCGCTCGCCGGGCGCGGCGGGTAGGCAAAATTGCTCTCGGGCCCATAACCGTAGAGTTGCACCATCATGTTGTCGCCTCCGAGCTGAGTGACTTCGGCGGGAACGGTGCAACTGGTCTGGCTCGCGGGCATGACAGTCTTGGCGGCGACGAGCCGGGCCACGGCGGCGGGCGACAGCCAATCGGCGAGCATTCCGCCAAACTGCTTGGTCGCCGACGATGTCCACCAGACCATCTCGTTCGCCTGTCCGCGCCCCATGTCCTTCGCGCCGATCGCCCACGCGTAATACCCGGTCGCATCGGGCAGGCCGTTCCAGGTCAGGCCATAGGCGCCGCTTGCCTGCTTTGATGAACGCGGTTGCAACGGCGCCATGAAGTCATGATCGAGATGGAAGGCAATGTCGGGCGAGTAATTACCCGAAATCCGGTGGTCGCCAATCAGCGAGGAGGAGCCGGACAGTGACCTGGGGCTCTTCGCGTTCGGCCACTCGCCGAAGGTCCTGCTGTTGGCCTGGGTCACCGTCCATTCGCCGGGCGCGCTCACGCCGGAGGCAAACAGGCCCGGCGGTATCTGGCCCTTGGCCATCTTGGAAAAGTCGATCACCACCGGCTGACCCGGTCCGGCATGCTCGCCGCAACCCCAGAACAAGTACAGCTTGCCGCTCGGCATCTGCCGTTGCTGCGGCGGCCCCGGCATGCCTTCGGTCGGCTGGACCTGGCGGACGGGGGTTTCGAGCGGCACCGACTGGCCGAGCCCGGCAGCGGGCGGCATGAAGTGATCGGCCGACGGCGAGCCCGTCGCGGCGCGGGATGAGCCGAGGCGTAGTTCGAGCTGATGCGCCGCCCCGCCCCCGCCGCCCCGCAACAGCGCCAGCGGATTGCCGCCGGCGGCCATCGCGGCCATCCCTGACATCGTCCCGGCGTCCATCGTATAGCGGGCGACCGGCCCGGCGCTCTGCTGCGTGGCGCCGGGAATGGATACGAGAGCCACAAACACGGCGGTGCCGCAAAGCGCGGCGCGGCGAAGAACGGTATTCACGATTAGCCCCTCCTGTCCCAGTGCAGGAGCACTACCCGACCTCCCGTCGAATGGCCCTTCGGTCATGTACGGAGGAGATATTGCTCCCGGCACAATCCTGACGCGCTGACTTTACTGCGAATTGTGTCGCGAAGCGATTCAAGATTTTCCTATTTGCCCCAGTTGTGAGCAAATATGACATTGCGAGTCGCAGGGGGATGCCATGAACCGCCAGCCGATTTTCGATGCCGTGCGCGATCTGCTCGGCCGCCCGTTTACGCGAGCGGATGTAGACAAGCTCGACCAGGCGATCGACAGCGCGGAAGCATCGCTACCCGGCACTCCGAGGCCGCAGGCCCAGCCAGCGGCGCCTGCCGGCGCACACCAGCTGGGACAAGCAGGTATCCACCTGATTCAGAGCTTCGAAGGGTGCGCCAAAGCGCGCGACGACGGCCGATTCGATGCCTACCCCGATCCGGGCACCGGCGGCGATCCATGGACGATCGGCTGGGGCTCGACCGGCCAGGGCATCGGCAAGGGCCTGGTCTGGAGCCAGGCGCAGTGCGACGAGCGCTTCCAGCAGGACCTGCAACGCTATGCCGACGAGGTCAGCCACGCGCTCGGCGATGCGCCGGCCACCCAGAACCAGTTCGATGCGCTGGTTTCGTTCCAGTACAATACCGGCGCGTTGGCCGGCTCGACGCTGCTCAAGCTGCATAAGGCCGGTGACTACGCCGGCGCCGCCAACGAGTTCGGCAAATGGGTTCATGCCGGGCATAAGGTTTTGCCGGGCCTCGTCCGCCGCCGCGCGGCCGAAGCGGCGCTTTATCTGCGGCCCTAGGATCCGATCGCCTCAATAATCCTTGCGATATTCCACGCCGGCACTTTCGCGGCCGAGCGTCGAGATCGTCGCCAGCAACGACAGCCAGCGGGTGATGCGGAATTCGACGCTGGTGGCGTTGTAGCCGCGCCCGTCGGTGACGATCTCCACGATAAAGCGCTTGTGGAAACGCTTGCCGAACAACAGCGCCGTGCCGTGATTGAGCGCCGGATCGGCCGGGACGATGCGCAGCTCGTCGAGACCGATCGCCCGGCGCAGCTTGTTGATCGGGTCGAGCCCGGCACCGCCGCGCAGGCTGGCGACCGCGGCGCCGAGTTGCAGGGCGTCGGTGGCGGTCAGGTTGGAGATCGAACCGCCGAACAGCAGCTGGGCGAGGATTTCCTCCTCCGGCATGGCCGGGGTGGAGGCGAAGGTGATGTCCGGCTTGCTGGCGCTGCCGCCGACCGTGACCGTGACGTGCAGCGAGTTGACATCGGTTTCGGCGACCAGGTCGACCTGTGGATCGGGCGGAGCATCCTCGTTGAAGTCGATGACCCCGCGGGTGATGTCGAACCGCGTGCCGGCGAAATCGTAGAAGCCCTGGCGCGGCACGACCCGCGCGACACCGCCGATACGCGGGTCGGAAGTGGTGCCGCGCAGCTGGACATTGGCGCTCCATTCGCTGTCGAGGCCCATGCCGTCGACCTTGATGCCGCCGAGCGGGGCGGTGGCGTCGATGAGGTAGCGCCACGGCGCGCCCGGCGCGCTCGGCGGAGCGAGATCGGCCGGCAGGTTGATATCGGTCGTCTTGATGGTTGGCAGCTTGGCCGAGCCCGACGCCGCGCCCAACCGCCAGTGCGCCTGATCGACCCGCAAGCGGCCCGCGAGGGTGCCGCCGACGCCGTTCGAGATGATGCGGATCGGCCCGGTGACAGTGGCGCTCATCGTCGAAAGGTCGACTATGCGGGCCTTGCGCGCGGCGATGCGCAAGTCGATCTTGGGGCCGCTACCGGGTCCGAGACCGGCGAAATCGACCATGCCGCTGCCGACCACGCTGCCGCCGTTGGCCGCCTGCCCGGCGAAGCTGGTGATTTGCAGCTGCGATCCGGTGAAGGTGCCGCTCGCCTTGACGTGCTGGATGTCGGTGCCGACGAGCGCGCTTTGCACGCGCAGGTCATTGCCCGCGACCGAGCCGCGCACTTGCGGATTCGCAAGAGTGCCGGTGACGTCGGCCGCGGCGTTGAGCGGGCCGGTGATGTCAAAGGTGTCGATCGCAGCCAGCCGCCACAAGGATTCAGCCGGGCCGGTGTAGCGCAACTGCGCCATCAGGCTGCCCGCCGTCAGGCGGTCGAACAGCGCGCCGGCCGTTGGCAGGCCGGCGATGCGGCCCTGGAATCGGCCGAGCGCGGCTCCGCCTTGCTGGACGACCGCACGCGCCTGCAACAACGTTGGCGATAACTGTGCGACAAGCGCCAGGTCGATCGGCCGCGAGGTCAGCAGCAGGCCCGAGCGGGTCAGCCCGCTGACCATTACGCGCGCGTCGCCGGTCGGAATGCCGTTGGGGCCGGTGCGGTAATTGACGATGCCGGAGATCATGCCGCCAAGGCCGAGGTCGGAGCCGGTCGCGTCGATCAGCGACAGCGGCATCCGGGACAGGCTCAGCATCAGCTGTGTGCCCGCCGCACCGCCGAACCGGCCCTGGGCGATCGCGATGCCGCCGCCGAAGTTCACTTGCGTCGGTTGCAGCGCCCAGCTGCCGTCGCGCTGCTTCAGCAACACCGCACGGCGCGGCATCGTGATGGGCTGGCCACCGTAGTTCCCGCGGGCGGCGATGGCGATGCGGTCGGGCGCGACGTCGCCGGTGAGCTGCAGGTCGAACTGCCCGCCGCGCCGACCGGCAAGCGAGGCGCTGAAGGTGCCGCGGCCGTTGACGACGTTCGCGGTGGCGTTCAGCCGGCCGATGAACAGCGTCCCGTAGCTGATCCCCTGTGCCTGGATGTTGCCCTGCAGCGAACTCATGCCGTGGCCGACGAATCCCGTGGCGTCGATCGTCGCCTGGCGGATCGCCAGCGGCGTAGAGCCGGCAAAGGACGCATCCTTGGCCGTGAGGTGCACGATGAAGCCCTGCCCGCCGCCGCGCGGTGCCAGCGCAATGGTGCCGTTCAATCCGCCGCCGCTGAGATTGAGAGTGCCCGATGCGGCACCGTTTCCGAGCACCAGGTTGCCCGTCACCGAGGTGCGCCAGACATCGAGATGGTCGATCGCAATTCTCGTCGGGCCGCCCGCCGGCGAGGTCAGGAACAGCAGGCCCTTGAAGGGGCCCAGCGTCGACTGGCCCGAGGCATCGATGCGGAAGCCGTCCTTTGTGGGCGCCAGCGTCACGTGCACGTCGCGCAGGCCCGCGCTGGGTAAAGGATTGGCGAACACCAGCTCGGCGTGAGGGCCATCCCCGGCCAGCGTGGCCTTCAAAGTGAAGGCCCCGTAGTCTACCGAGCGGCCGCTGCCGACGAGCGTCGTCGTCCCCTTCTCGACGCGACCGTTGAGGCTCAGCGACAGCTTGTTCGAGGTCACCGTGGTCTTGCTGAACACCACCGGTGCGGTGGCGCCGAGAGTCACCCCTCCCTTGAACCGGACGTTGCCACCGGTCAGGCTGGCGACGGTGGCGTTGGTCACGTGGGTCATATGCCCGGCGAAGTTCGCCGCCAGCTTCCACGGCACCCCGTTACCGATCATGAAGCGCATCTTCGCGTTGGCATCAAGGGTGCCGACGTTGCGCACGGTCATTCCGCGCACCGCGGCCGGGCCGGCCAGCGCGTAGCCGCCGCGGGCGATGTCGCCGCGCAGCACGAGGTCGGCCTTCAGGCCGGGGAAGCGGAAGGCCAGGTCGTCGGAGTTAAGGGCATTGTTGGCCAGGATCAGCGTGCCCAGCAGGCGCCCGTTGGCCAGCAGCGGGTCGAATAGCGTGTTGCCGCTGGTGATGCGCTGAACCGAGGCGTTGAGGGGGATCAGGTAGCGAGAGCCGTCGTAGAGCAGCGTCCCCCGCTCGCCGATGCCGACGAGTTTCGTGCCGCTCAGGTCCATCTCGCCGACGCTGAGCGCGAACGGCGCGGTGAAGCCGCGCCACGGGCCATCGAACGTCGCATTGATCGTCGTGTTGCGGAGAGTAAGGCCGCTGCCGAACAACTGCGAATCGATCAGTTTCGCGCTCAGGCCGAGCTTCTCGTAGCGGTTGTTGCCGAGATCGACAGCGCCGACCGCGTCGGCAACCATGCCGTGGCCACGCAGCGCGAAGCTGCCGCTGGCGACCGCATTTCTCAGGGTTCCTACAAGCGCCACCGCCGCCTGATCGCCCAGCGCCCTGGCGGGCAGCCCGGTCAGTACATCTCGATGCCAGAACAAGCCGTCGATGCGGTAAACCCCCGAGCGATTGAAAACCTTGAACGCCGCGAGCGGTTGGCCGCCTTCGCGGGCGACGAAAGCGCCGTCCCACTTCCTCCAGGTGCCATTGCCCAGCAGCCGCGCCCGCCAGTCGCTCTTGGCTCCGGTCAGCGACGACAACAGCCCGCCGGCGGGCGCGCGGTAATCGAGGTCGAGGTCGAAGATGTTGCCGTCGGGCTCTGCGTTCACCAGGGCCGTGAAGCGGTCGCCGCCGCCGAGCCGCCCGTCGGCGTTGAGTTTCACCAGCCCTTTATGGATGTCCACGTTGGCACGGAAATCGACATGCCGCTCCTTGCCGAGCAGGCCCGGCGACACCGTCATGTCGTCGACCACGAACCGGTCGACGCGGATATCGAAGTTGGGCAGCGTCGGCGCGTTGGGATTGCCCGGGTTGAGCGTGGGCTTGGCGTAAAGGGTGCCGTGGTGGAGCACGAGCGAACGCACGTCGAGGCCGGAAAACGGGAACTCGTAAGGCCGCCAGTTTAACTCGACGGTGGGAACGGTGAGGAACAGCTTGTTCTTCGCGTCGCGGAATTTCACGTCGTACAGGGTGGCGTTCCACAGCACCGACCCGTCGATCCGTCCGACCGAGATCTTGAGCCCGGAGGCCGGCGAAACCTTGGCGATCTGGTTGACGATGAACTGCCGCCCGGAACCGGTGTTGAGATAGAGCACGGCGGCGGCGAGCAACAGCAACAGAACCGCGACGATACGCCCCGCCCACACGAGAACGGTGCGGGCGAGATTGGGCCGGCGGATGATGACGGTGGTGTCCTCGCCCTCCTCGATGCCCTCCGCCTCGGTCATCAGAACGCTTGCCCCAGGCCGACGTACACGCCGATCTTGCCGTCCTTCGGCCCCGGGTTGAGCGGCACGCCGACATCGATCCGCACGGGGCCGAAGCTCGTCAGGTACCGGACCCCGAGGCCCGCGCCGATCTTCACCTGCTGCAAGCTCGGGGTCGAGCGCGTGCCGACGCTGCCGGCGTCGACGAACGGCACCACCTGCAGCGCACCGGCAAGAAAACCGGTCTGGATGCGCGCTTCGGCGGACAGCTCGAGCAGCGAGCGCCCGCCGGTCGGATCGTTCTGGTCGTCGTGCGGCCCGATCGATTCGTAGGCATAGCCGCGGACCGAGCCGCCGCCGCCGGCATAGAGCCGCCGCGAAGGCGCGATCGCCGAGATCGGCGCGCCGGCGATAGTCGCCGCATGCGCCCGCGCGGCGAGGACGATCTTCTTGCCGACAGGCAGGTAATAATCCCCTTCGACGTGCGCTTCGACATAGACGCTCTGGTTGCCGTTGGTCCGCGACGTCGTCGGCGACAGCCGGCCCGAAAGACGCCAGCCGTGCGTCGGGTTGAGCAGGTTGTCGGACGTGTCGAGCTCGGCAAAGCCGTGGAGGGCGCCGACGAAGTAGGTCTGCCGCGGACCGAAGCCGCCTCCGGCGAGCCTGGCGCGTTCGGCGGTGGCCGTCGCTTCAGCGCCCACCGACCAGCTGAACGGCTTCTGGAACAGGATGTTGCTGAGCCGCTCGAACGTGCCGATCAGCGACGTGGTGCGGGAATCGTAAGCCTGGTAGTGGATCGTGCTGGCGAAGGCATCGACCGTCAGCACCTTGTCGCGGCCGTGGAAGTTGTTGCGCCGGAAGGTGACGCCGAAGAGCTGTTCCTGCGTGCCGGCAATGGCGCGGACCTTCAGGCCGCCTTCGGGCGGGAACAGGTTGCGCTGCTCCCAGCTGCCCTCGGCCTTGAAGCCCGCGCCGGTGTCGTAGCCGAGCGAGCCGGTGATGGTGCGCACCTTGGCCTTGGTCATCTTCGCGGCGATATCGACCACGCCCGGCTGGTCGCCCATTGGCGGCGTGACCTCGACCGGCGTCAGCTCGGTGCTGGCGACCAGCCCGGTGGCCTGGAGCGCGCTCCTGAGGTCCATCTGCAGGCTGCGCTTGTACTGGTCGCCGGGCTTGAAGCGGGCGATCTCGGACAAGTGCTTGCCCGACATGAAATGGGGCAGGTTGCTGGTGACCTTGCCGAAATCATACTTGCCGCCGGGCGTCACCTTCATCGTCAGGTCGCCCTGCTCGCGCGCATGGTCGATCAGCAGCGAGGGGTCGGCGATGGCGGCGAACGGATAACCTCCCTCGCCGAGCGCGAGGTCGAGATGCGACTGTTCGGTTTCGATCTTGTCCTGCAACAGCGGATCGCCGGTGTTGATGCCGAAAGCCTTGCGCAGCATCGGATAGTCCGGGCCGGCGGCGGCGAGATCGCCCAGGTCGATCGCGCCGACCGCGTATTGCTTGCCCGGAATGATGTCGAAGCGCACGCTCGGCTGGCTGGCGTTCGCCGACTGCGCTCCTTCGAGCCCGCCGCTGATGCTGCGGAACACGATCGCATCGTAATAGCCGTAGACGCGCAGCATGCGCTCGAGCAGCGACTGGTCCTGCTTCGCTTGCGCCGCCAGCCGCGCCGCGCTGCCGTTGTCCTTGTACTGGACCACGGTCGACAGGCTCTTGAACC
>JANWHA010000009.1 GCA_025450635.1 Croceibacterium sp.
CCGGCGAACTCGAGGAGGCTGGCCAATGCGTCGCCGACCACGGCACCGCGGCAATGGCCCATGTGCATCGGCCCGGTCGGGTTGGCCGAGACGTATTCGACATTGACCGTGCGCCCCGCGCCGAGCGTCGAGTGGCCGTAATGCGCCCCGAGTGCGGCGATGGCTTGCAGCTCGCCGCGCCAGATGCCTTCGGCGAGGCGCAGGTTGATGAAGCCGGGGCCGGCCACTTCGGCGCTCGCCACCGTTTCATCGGCCGACAGTTTGCCGACAATCAGCTCCGCCAGTGCGCGGGGGTTCATTCCGGCGGGCTTGGCCAGCACCATCGCCGCATTGGTGGCGAGATCGCCGTGCGACGGATCGCGCGGCGGCTCGACGCTCACATTGGCGCGCGACAGCCCTGCCGGCAAAGCGCCTTCAGCCTGCAGCGCATCGAGCGTCGCGTCGAGCTTGGCCGCAAAAGCGGCGTAGAGCGTTTGTGGATGCGCCATGGCGCGCGCCGTTACCTTGTTTGCCGCACGCGCGAAAGGGCGGCCGCGCGGATCAGCGGGTGGCGTTGTACTTCAATTGGTCGTCGGTCAGCTGGAAGCCGACCAGCAGCTCGAAGCTGGCGCGGTCGACCGCGGCGCGGACGTCAGGCTGGGCGAGCGGATCGATCGCCGCTTCGGCTTCGCCCGACTTGCGCTTGGCGGTGATGCGGGCGCGTATCTCCGGAGGCAGCGTGGCCGAGGCCTTGTCGATATCGGCCGCGCCGGCGGCGCTCGCCTGCGCGCGCGCCTGGCCGTCGGCGAAGTTCAGCGTCACCATGCCGATCTTCTTGGCGACGACCGTCTGCCCGCCGCGCACCACGGTGGCGAAATACGGCAGCGTCACCGACCGGGCGCCTTGCGTGTTGCGCCGCTGGCCAAGGACCTGGAAGTTGGCGACCGCGTGAACCCTGTCGCCCGAATCGTCGCACGTCGTGCGCACGCCGGTCATCGTCGCGGTCACGTCAATCGCATCGGCGGTGCGGGCGTCCGGCGGATTGAACAGCGTCACGTCACCGGTGAAATCGGGGATGCCGACGGCGGGGCAGGTCGTGCGCAGCGCGGTGATGCCGACGCCTTCCTCGACCACCACGTCCCCTGTATGATGACAGCCGGAAAGGGCCGCCGCGCCAAGCCCGGCCATCACGACGCTGCGAAACTTCATCGGTTGTCCTCGTCCAGAATCCCGAAGCGCCCTAGCCCTTTCGCCACCGCGGCACAATCGCTAGAGCCGCCAGCATGAACGCTCCCTTTCGGGCCTCCGGCAAGCCGCCGCTCCACGTCCTGATCGCGGCGCCGCGCGGCTTTTGCGCCGGGGTCGACCGGGCGATAGAGATCGTCGAGCGCGCGCTCGAACGCTTCGGTCCGCCGGTCTATGTGCGGCACGAGATCGTCCACAATCGCTATGTGGTCGACGGCTTGAAAGCCAAGGGCGCGGTGTTCGTCGAGGAGCTCGGCCAGGTGCCCGACGGCGTGCCGGTGGTGTTCAGCGCGCATGGGGTGCCGAAATCGGTGCCGGCGGAGGCCGAAGACCGCGGGCTCGATTACCTCGACGCGACGTGCCCGCTGGTGAGCAAGGTCCATCGCCAGGCCGAACGGCAGATCGAGGCCGGGCGGCATATCGTGTTCATTGGCCACAAGGGCCATCCCGAGGTGATCGGCACGTTCGGCCAGGTGCCCGAAGGCGGGATGACCCTGGTCGAGACGCTCGCCGACGTCGCCGCGCTGCCCTTCCCCGCCGAGGCGGACCTCGCCTTTCTCACCCAGACGACGCTGTCGGTCGACGACACCGCCGCCATCGTCGAGGCGCTGAAGGCCCGCCATCCGGGGATCGTCGGGCCGAAAGCAGAAGACATTTGCTACGCCACCTCGAACCGCCAGGCGGCGGTCAAGCTGGTCGCGCCGCAATGCGATCTGGTGCTGGTGATCGGC
Organism: Croceibacterium sp.; assembly: GCA_025450635.1. Classification (GTDB taxonomy): domain Bacteria; phylum Pseudomonadota; class Alphaproteobacteria; order Sphingomonadales; family Sphingomonadaceae; genus Croceibacterium_B. The sequence goes on from JANWHA010000009.1 coordinate 1,956, forward strand.
GCGCCCAACTCGTCGAATTCGCTTCGCCTAGTTGAGGTGGCCGAGCGCTGCGGCACCGACGCCAAGCTGATCCAGCGCGGCAGCGACATCGAGCCGGCCTGGCTCGACGGCGTCGGCAGCGTCGGCGTGACCGCCGGCGCCTCGGCGCCCGAGGCGCTGGTGCGCGAGGTGGTCGAGGCGCTCCGTCGCTGGCGCACGGTGGAAGAGGACACCCTGGTCACCGCCGAGGAGAAGATGATCTTCAAGCTGCCGCGGCAACTCGTCGACTGAGGCGTGGCCGAGTGGCGGTCTATACCCACCTTTCCGCCGACGATCTCGAGGCGCTGATCGGCGAATACGACGTCGGCGGGCTGGTCTCCGCCAAGGGCATCGCCGAGGGGGTCTCCAACTCGAACTGGATCGTCGAGACCACGACGGGCCGCTTCATTCTGACGATGTACGAGCACCGGGTCGAGGCGGCCGACCTGCCGTTCTTTCTCGGGCTGCTCGACCATTTGTCGGGCAAGCGCAGCCCGGTGCCGCGGACGATTCACGATCGCCAGGGAGCCGCGTTCCGCACGATCGAAGGCAAGGCCGTGGCGCTGATCGAATTCCTGCCGGGCGTCTCGATCGATACTCCTCGCCCGGCGCAGGCCCGCGCGGTGGGCGAAGCCCTCGCCGGCATTCACCTTGCCGCCGCCGACTTTCCGGGCGAGCGGCCGAACACGATGGGGCTCCCCACCTGGCGCAAGCTGCTGGGCGATTGCGGGGAGCGGCTCGCGGAAATCGATTCCGGACTGCCCGATCTCGTCGCTCGCGAACTCGAATTCCTCGAAACCAACTGGCCGAACGGCCTGCAGCGCTCGGTGATTCACGCCGACCTGTTTCCCGACAACGTGCTGATGCTCGGCAACCGCGTGAGCGGCCTGATCGATTTCTATTTCGCCTGCACCGACATCATGGCCTACGACCTTGCCGTCACCCACGCCGCCTGGTCGTTCGGCGGCGACAACAGCTTCCGGCCGGCGATCGGCGAAGCGCTGCTGGCCGGATACGTTGCGCGGCGGCCCCTCCCGGAAGAAGCCTGGGCCGCGCTGCCGGTTCTCGCCCGCGGAGCCGCCATGCGCTTTCTCGCCAGCCGCGCCTACGACTGGCTGCACACCCCGGCGGACGCGCTGGTCACTCGCAAGGACCCGATGGTTTTCGCCGAGCGGTTGTCCTTCTACGAGGCACAGGGCGAAAGCGTCTTTCACCGCCCCATCGCCTGAGGCATGGCAGCGGCATGAAAAGAGTGGAGATTTTCACCGACGGCGCGTGCAAGGGCAATCCCGGTCCCGGCGGATGGGGCGCGTTGCTGCGGATGGGGCGGCACGAGAAGGAGCTGGCCGGCAGCGACCCCGCCACCACCAACAACCGCATGGAAATGACCGCGGTGATTCGGGCGCTCGAAGCGCTCATCGAACCGTGCGAGATCCTGCTCCACTCCGACAGCCGCTACGTCATCGACGGGATGACCAAGTGGATCCACGGCTGGCAGAAGAAGGGCTGGGTCAATTCGAGCAAAAAGCCGGTCCGCAACGAGGACTTGTGGCACGAACTGATCGAGGCGGCAGCGCGCCACACAATCACCTGGCAATGGGTCAAAGGCCACGACGGCCACATCGAGAACGAGCGCGTCGACAAGCTCGCCAGCGATGCCGCGAGCGCCGCAGGACGCGGCCCCTAGCGTTCAGTGCCGCCATAAAGCGCGACCACCTCGGCGGTACCGAGCACATGTCCGCCGGCGGCGTTCAGCAAGTCTTTCACGTCGGACGGCGAGCCCAGCCGGGCGACGTTCAGCGCCATCAAACGGAAGCGATAGTGGTGCGACTGGCCGCCCTTGGGCGGGCATGGTGGGCCATAGCCCGCGTTACCGAAGTCGTTCCTGGTCTGCCTGAAGCCGCTCGCGCCGTCCTGCGCTTCGCCGGCGGGGAACGCGTGCGTCGTCGCCGGGATGTCATAGGCTCCCCAGTGCCGGAAGGTTCCGTTCGGCGCGTCGGGGTCTTCCAGCACGATCGCGAAGCTCTGGGTTTGTGCCGGCGCGTCGCTCCATTGCAGCGGCGGAGAATGCCCGGTCCCGTCGCAGGTGTACTCGGTCGGAAGGGTTTGGCCGTCGGTGAACGCGCTGCTACTCAGATACAGCGAGAAAGGCTGGCGCGCAGCAGGGGAAGGTGCCGCCTGATTTCCCGATCGGTCCGAACGGCCGCACCCGGCGAGCGTCAGCACGGCGAGCGCAGCCGCGGCAGCCGGGCGCACGATCATCGCGTCGCCCCCTCGCGGAGTTTGATCAGATTGAGCCCGGTTTCGGCGTCCTTGCGGCGGCACAAGTGCGCGGGCGATTCAGTGACGATCAGCTCGAGCGTCGGACGGACGTGGCCGGTCTTCAGATGTCCGGCGAGCGCACGGCCGTCGCGCCGCCCAACGACCAGGTGGATGTGCACCGCCGGCTCGCCTTGCTCGTCCTCCCCGATGTCGCCAATGAGCGAAGCGACCTCGACCTGCTCGTCGACGGGAATGTCGCGGTACTCCTTCTTGTCCCAATCAAAGTAGCGCAGCACCGCTCGCTCGAACGCACCGATACCGGTGATCTGGGCACCGGTGATTCGCTCCCGCTGGGCGAAGCGGCAGACTTGTTCCATCGCCTCGTCCCCCGTGTCCATGATCGCGGCGAACGTGCGCTGGCCGCCGCTCGATTGGATCTGGCGAACCTGCATGGCAATTTCCTCCGTAGCCCTTCTTACGAGGCCTCGCGGCGATAGTTCCACCCGTCAGCCGAAGCGCGCCGGGCTGTAGAGCGATGGGTCGAGCGATTCGGTCATCCCGTCGCGCGGCAAGCCGAGCAGCAATTGCGCCCCGAGGCGGGCCGCGGCGGGAGCCGTCTGGATGCCGAAGCCGCCCTGTCCGGCAAACCAGAACAAGCCCGGCACCCGTGCGTCATGGCCGTAAACCGGCAGCCGGTCCGGTGCGAAGCTCCTCAGCCCCGCCCACTTGTGCTCGACCGCTTCGATGCGCCAGTCGACCACCCGCTCGAAGCGGTCGATCGCCAGCGCCACGTCGATCTCCTCGGGCGCGGCGTCGCATGCCGCGCAGGGCGATTCGTCGTGCGGGCTGAGCCATAGCCGGCCGTGCTCGGGCTTGAAGTAGAACGCGCCGGAGATGTCGAGCACCAGGGGCAGGTCGGCGGGCGGCGGCGGCGCGGTGCGCAACTGGGCGACCGTGCGCCGCAGAGGCTGGATGCCGAGCGGCCGGGCGCCGGCGAGCTCGGCCACCGGATCGGCCCAGGCACCTGCCGCATCCACCAGCACGCGGGCACGCACTTCTCCGGCGGGACCGAGCGACAGGCGCCAGCCATCTCCTTCGCGTTCGGCGGCCTCCAGGGGAGCGCGGCAGCGCAGCTCGGCCCCGCCTTCGCGCGCGCGAGCGAGATAATGCTGGTGCAACCCGGCAACGTCGATGTCGGCACACGCCGGTTCGTGGACCGCATGCTGCCATTCGGGCTTGAGGCCGGGGATCCGCCGTTCGAGGGCCGCGCGGCCGAGCCGATCGATCGAGACGCCACTGTCGGCAAACCGCTGCATGAACGCGGCGATCGCCGGCTCGTCCGCGGCGCGGCCGATGTACAGCGCGCCGCGCGGGAAGAGCATGCCGTGCCGGCGCAGGTAAGCTCCCGAAGCCAGCGTCAGCGGAACCACGTTCGGGCCGCCGTAGCATTCCTCCCAGAACGCCGCCGAGCGGCCGGTGGCGTGGTAGCCCGGCCGCTCCTCCGCCTCGGCGATGACGACCCTGGCATGAGGCGCCAGCTCCGCGGCCAGGGTCGCGCCGGCCATGCCCGCGCCGATGACGGCGATGTCGTAGGTTTCGCTCATCGTACGACGGCGCGGTCGAGGAATCGGTCGATTGTCGCAAGGGCCTTGTCGCGCACCTGATCGTGTTCGCGCAGCAGCTCGTGGCGTGCCTCCAGGTCGAAGACGACGAGCTCGCTATTCGGCAGCCGGGCGGCGGCGCGGCGTATCGCGGGCACGCTAACCAAACGATCATCGGCGGCGGCGAGCAGCAGCACCGGACACTCCACGGCTTCGAGCTTGCCCGGCCGGGCGAGGACGGCCATCGAGCGCAGCGCGGCGGCCACCCAGCCCCAGCTGCCAGGTCCCATCGCCAGCTCGGGGCGCGCGGCGCGCCACCACAGCTCGTCGGCATAGCGGGGGGCGTCGTGCGTCAGCAGCTCGACGCGGTTCGGCGGAGTTTCGCCGGGCTTCTCGCTCCACTTCCACGCCGGCCGGCGCGGATCGCCCGCGCGATACATCGTGCCGGCCCAGGCGCGCTGCAGCATCGCCGGCAGCCAGCCCGGAAGGAAGCCGAGCATCGGCGCCGACAGCACCAGCGCGTCGGGCCGCAAGAGCTTGTCGGCGACCGCGCGGAGTACCAGGTGACCGCCCATCGAATGGCCGGCGCGCACGCGCGGTCCGTCGCTCCCGCCGGCCCATTCGCGCCAGAAGGCGGCGAGATCTCCGGTCCATTGCGCGAAGTCGTCGACATGGCCGGTGACCGGGTCGGCGCCGAGGCGACCCGAGCCGGCCTGGCCGCGCCAGTCGAGCGCGGTGACTCGCCAGCCTTGCCGGTGCCAGTGCTCCAGCGTCTCGAGGTATTTCTCGTATGCGTCTCCGCGACCCGGAAGGAACAGCAGATTGCCGCGCGGTTCCTCGACAGGATCCGTCCAGTCGATCCGGCGGATCGCTTGGCCGTCGGGCGCGGTCCAGCGGCTTTCGCGGGCATCGGAGGGAATGGCACGACGGTCAAACGCCGCCGGATTGTCAACCCTAATTCCAGCCTCCTGCCCGTGGTTACTTTTTAGTAAGCCCTCACCGCTAGCAATGACCCTCGGGATTAGCGGGGGTTACCTCAGGTGTTGGACGATCCGTTCAAGTATGGACTGCTGGCCGCGTTGGCAATCGCCCTGCTGGTCGCGGGTTTCACGGATCTGCGCTCACGCTACATCGGCAACTGGCTGACCGGCGCCGTCGCGCTGGGCGCGCCCTTGTTTTGGTGGGCCAGCGGCCTTGCCCTGTGGCCCGACATTTCGCTGCAGGTCGGCGTGGCGCTGGCCGCGTTTGCGGTGCTCGCCGGACTGTTCGCGCTCGGCGCGATGGGCGGGGGCGACGTCAAGTTGCTGACCGCGCTGGCGCTATGGATCGAGCCGCTGTGGTTCTTGCGGCTGCTGGTGGTGATGGCCCTGCTCGGGGGCATCCTGACGATCCTGTTTGCCGCCTGGCACGTGACCCGCCGGCGCAAGGACAAGCTCGCCATCCCGTATGGCCTGGCCATCGCCAGCGCCGGGCTGTGGGTCCTGTCCGTCCATTACTGGCCGCCCGCTTCCGCCGCCGCGGGAGTTTTGCGGTGAACCCGATTTTAACCACTGCGACCGTAGACGCCGCAAATCGTATCGCCATTTTCAACTTGGGGGCTTGACGCACCATGGACAGGAAGAAGCTGTTGCTACTGCTGGGGGCGCTGGTCGTAGCGATCGGCACCGCTCTGGCGGCCCGGAGCATGTTCGCCGGCGCGCCCGCGCCGCAGGCCGCGGCCGCACAGGTTCCGCAAGGTCCGAAAGTGCTGGTCGCCAAGCGCGCCTTGCCGGTCGGCACCATCATCACCGCCGATGCGGTCGGCTACCAGCTGTGGCCGAAGGAAATGGTGCAGGACGCCTATTTCGTTGACGGCGAGGCCGACATGAACAAGCTGCTCGGCACTGTCGTGCGCCATCCGATCACGGCCGGGGAGCCGGTGACGCAAGGGTCGCTGGTCTATCCGGGCGACCGCGGCTTCCTCGCGGCAGCGCTCGGCCCCGGCATGCGGGCGGTTACCGTTCCTGTTTCGGAAAAGACCGGCGTCGGCGGCTTCATATTCCCCGGCGACCACGTCGACCTGATGCTGACGCAGTCGATCGATCGCGACGGCGGGTCGCTCAAGGCCACCGAGACGATCCTCAAGAACCTTCGGGTGCTCGCCACCGACCAGCGGACAGACTCGACGGCCGATGAAAATGGCAAGACTGTCGTCAAGTCGTTCCGTACGGTCACGTTCGAGGCAACGCCGCAGGTCGCCGAAAAGATCGAGGTGGCGCAGACGATCGGCACGCTCAGCCTGTCGCTGCGCTCGCTCGCCGACGATCAGGCCGATCTCGACAAAGCGCTCGCGTCGACCGACGTGAATGTGCCCAACAATCTGTCGAAGGATGCCGAGAACAAGCTGCTGAAGCAGGTCTCGACCATCCCGCAGGCCGGGGACGACGTCGTCACCGGCGGCGATGTCTCGCGCTTCCAGCGCAAGACCCTGCCGCCGCCGCCCGCGCCCGCTGCACCGCAGGGTGCGGCTGGTGCCGGCGAGCACGCAGTCCAGATCCCCACGGGTCCGATGGTGCGCATCTACCGCGGCCATTCGGTGACCCAGGAACCGATCGGCGGCGCGGTTAGGGGCATGGTCAACGCCCAATCCAATGGGGTCGGCAACGCCGCCGGTTCGATCGGCGCCGGGGCCGCCGCCGGCGTGGCCGTCGGCTGAAGCCATGACGAATTCAGTGAGGACACGTGAAAGCCGCATAGGGAGCGGCGATCCAATGAGGGACCAGACAATGAATCGTCGCCTTATCAAGACCGTGCTGACTGCAGCCTGCGCGCTCGCGCCGCTGGCCGCCGTTCCGGCCGGCCCGGCCCTGGCCCAGGCGGTTACCGCCCCCCGGGGAGAGATCGTGCTGTCGCTTGGCCAGGGTGAGCTCATCACCGTGCCCGGCGCCATGTCCGACGTGTTCGTCGCCAGCGATACCATCGCCGACGTCCAGGTGAAGTCGCAACACCAGCTTTACGTGTTCGGCAAGTCGGGCGGCGAAACGACGATCTACGCCAGCAATGCCGCGGGTCAGACCATCTGGTCATCCAACGTGCGGGTCGGCTCGAACATCTCCAGCATCCCCGAGATGCTGGCGCTGGCAATGCCCGAAGCGCACATCAATGTCGCGACGATGGGCACCAACACCGTGCTGCTGACCGGCACCGTCGCCGCCCCCGAGGACGCCGCCGAGGCCGAGCGCCTGGTGACCGCGTTCGTCGGCAAGGACAGCAACGTGATTTCGCGCCTGCGCACGGCAACGCCGCTGCAGGTCAACCTGAAGGTCCGCTTCGCCGAGGTCAGCCGCTCGGTCGTCCGTGCCCTGGGTGTCAACATGACATCGATCGACGGAACCAGCGGAATGAAGATCGGCGTCGGCCAAGGCCGCGCCGGCTTCTTCAACACGTTCAATGCCGGTCGCGCATTGGGCGTCGGGAACAAGACGCAGCTGCAGATTCCCGACCCGAACAACCCGGGCCAGTATATCACGACCGACGGCACGTCGGTCAATCAGATCGCGAACGGGACCACGATCGGCGCGGCCGGCAAGTTCCTCGGGCTCAACCTGCTGGGCGCGCTCGACCTCGCCGAGACCGATGGCCTGGTGACGACCCTGGCCGAGCCCAACCTGACAGCCCTGTCGGGCGAGACGGCCGAATTCCTCGCCGGTGGCGAATTCCCGATCCCGCTGAGCCAAGGGCTCGGCACGACGACGATCGAATACAAGAAGTATGGCGTCAGCCTGGCCTATACGCCCACCGTGTTGGCCAACGGCCGGATTTCGCTCCGCGTGCGGCCGGAAGTGTCGCAGCTTTCGAGCGACGGCGCGATCGTCCTCAATGGCTTCCAGGTCCCGGCGCTCACCGTGCGCCGCGCGGAAACGACGATCGAGCTCGGCTCCGGCCAGAGCTTCATGATCGCCGGGCTGCTCAACAACAACGCTCAGAACTCGATCCAGAAGGCCCCGGGCCTCGGTGACCTGCCGATCCTCGGCACCCTGTTCAGGTCGACCTCGTACCAGAAGGGCGAGACGGAGCTGGTGATCGTCGTTACGCCGTACCTGGTGAAACCGGTCGATAACGAGGCCGACATTCACTTGCCGACCGACGGCTTCAGGACGGCGAACACCGCCGAACAGCTGATCGCCCCGTTCCAGAACGACGGCGTTTCGGGAGCGGCGCGGCCGATGCCCCAAGCGGTCCAGTCGCCGCCGCCACCGCCATCGGTCGGCCTGATCGATCAGGGCCAGCCCGCGCTTGCCGGCGACGACAAGGATCGCCGCAAGCACGCGAACGTCGCCAGCAACACCGCGCCGGCCACGCCCGGCTTCAGCCTCAAGTGAGAAAGATGATGACGATGCCCATCCGCATGAACCGCGCGGCGTGCGCCGCAATCGCCCTCTCGCTCGGCCTCGCCGTGTCCGGGTGCAACACGCCCGGCACGATGAACCGCTCGCTTAACAGCGTGAAGCAGCCGGTGATCGAACAATCGACTTTCGCGCTCGACCTTTCGACGACATCGGACGGACTGCCGGTTCCCGAGCAGCACCGCCTGTCCGACTGGTTCCAGGCGATGAACGTCGGCTATGGCGATCGCATCGCCGTCGACGATGCCTCGGGGAACCCGGATGCGCGCGAAGATGTCGCCAGGATCGCCGGACGGCATGGCCTGCTGCTCAGCGATGGAGCGCCGGTCACCAACGGTGTGGTCGAGCCGGGCACGGTGCGCGTGGTCATCACTCGCACGCATGCTTCGGTGCCCAATTGCCCGGATTGGGCGACGCACGTCGCCGACTACGGCACCAACACGACCTCGAGCGGCTTCGGCTGCGCGGTCAACGGCAACCTTGCCGCCATGGTCGCCAATCCCGAGGACTTGATCCACGGCGCGAGCGGCAACGGGGACACGGTCATCATGACGTCGACGAAGGCGATCGACACGTATCGCGAACAGAAGCCAACCGGAGCCGCCGGGTTGCCGGCCGTATCCAGCGAATCGGGGAAGTAAGTCTATGAACGCGCCTTGGAAGCCCGGCCTCGCCGGCAATCGCGATCCTTTCGCCGCCTTCATCTGCGACGAGACGGCGCTCGATGTCTTGCGTCCCGTCGTCATCGAAATGGGCTGGGCGCCGGAGAAGTGCGCCAAGGGTGGGTTGCGCAACGCGGTGCAATCGTTGTCGATCGCCGCCAGCCCGGCGATCCTGATGGTCGATCTGTCGGAAAGCGGCGATCCGCTGAACGACATCAACGCCCTCGCCGAGGTTTGCGAGCCCGGCACCGTGGTGATTGCGGTCGGCCAGGTCAACGACGTGCGCCTTTACCGGGATCTGCTCGCCAGCGGCATCCACGATTACCTGCTCAAGCCGCTGACCGCCGGACAGATCCGCGACGCGGTCAACCAGGCGCAGACCGTGTTCGCCGCGCCGCGCCACGGCGAAGGGGAAGTGACCAAGCAGCACGTCTCGTGCGCGGTCGTAGGCACTCGCGGCGGAGTCGGCGCCTCGACGGTGGCGACCTCGCTCGCCTGGCTGTTCAGCACCGATCACAAGCGGCCGACCGCGCTGCTCGACCTCGATGTGCACTTCGGCACCGGCGCGCTGTCGCTCGATCTCGAGCCGGGCCGTGGCCTGACTGACGCGATCGAGAACCCGAGCCGCATCGACGGCCTGTTCATCGAGCGGGCAATGATCCGCGCCAACGACAACCTGGCGATCCTGTCGGCCGAGGCGCCGATCAACTCGCCGCTCATGACCGACGGCAGCGCGTTCGTGCAGCTGGAGGAGGAATTCCGCCAGGCGTTCGAGACCACGGTGGTCGATCTGCCCCGCAACATGCTGATCAACTTCCCGCACCTGCTGTCGGATGTGAACGTGATGGCGCTGGTGACGGAGATGACGCTCGCCTCGGCGCGCGACACGATCCGCATCCTGTCGTGGCTCAAGTCGAATGCGCCCGGGGTTCAGCCGCTGGTTATCGCCAACAAGGTTCAGCCCGGCGCGGCTGAGATCAGCAAGGCTGACTTCGAAGCCTCGATCGAGCGCAAGATAAACTTCGCCATCCCCTATGACCAGAAAGCGGCCGTCAACGCCGCGAAGCTGGGTCAGACCTTCGTCGATGCCAACCGTTCGAGCAAGGCCGGCGGGGTTATCAAGGACATCGCCAAGACCATTCTCGGCACGGCCGAGGAAGGGGGCGCGATCGACAAGGGTGCGCCGGAAAGCTCGTCTCTGCTCGGCAAGTTCGATCTGAAGTCGCTGCTCGGCAAGAAGGAAAAGGGCAAGGCCGCTCAACTCGCCGACGCCGACTAAGTGACCCGATCAGGGCTTGGACAGTGCTTCGGTAAGGAAGGCGGAAGCGGATTATGAGTGTGATCCAGCTGGTATTGTTCGCGGGTGGGCTGATGACCTTGATGGTCATCGGCGCGCTGGTGTTCGGTGGCCGTTCGCCGGCCAGGGAAAGCCAGCGCCGGCTGCAGGCGGTGCGCTATCGCCATTCCGAAAGCACGGTGGCGAAAGTCGAATCGCAGCTCAAGAAGGCGATCGCCGCACGCAAGCCCAAGCAGTTCAAGATGGCGGGCTCCGGCTCGCGCAGCGAAGCGCTCGCGGTGCGCCTCGGCCGGACCGGGCGCGGCTGGACAGTGTCGCAGTATCTCTACGCTTCGCTCGCCCTTGCACTGGTCGTGGCGGTTATCCTGTACCTCAAGACCGGTGCCGCGCTGCTGTCGCTCGGCGTCGGCGTGTTGTGCGGCGCCGGTATCCCGCACTGGCTGGTCAACCGCTTCATCAAGAAGCGGCTGAACAATTTCAACTCGAAGTTCCCGGACGGCATCGAGCTGCTGGTGCGCGGGTTGCGCTCCGGCCTGCCGGTGACCGAGACGCTCGGCGTCGTGGCGCACGAAATTCCCGGCCCCGTCGGCTCGGAGTTCAAGGCTGTGACCGAGCGCATCCGGATCGGCCGGACGATGGAGGAAGCGCTGCAGGAAACGGCCGACCGCCTGGGCACCGCCGAATTCCAGTTCTTCGTCATCACCCTGGCGATCCAGCGCGAGACCGGCGGCAACCTGGCCGAGACGCTTTCGAATCTTTCCGACGTGCTGCGCAAGCGCGCGCAGATGAAGCTGAAGATCAAGGCGATGAGCTCGGAATCGAAAGCCTCCGCGTACATCGTCGGCGCCCTGCCGTTCATCGTCTTCGGACTGATCTGGTGGCTCAACCCCAAGTATCTTGCCCCGTTCTTCGTCGACGAGCGCCTGATGGTGGCCGGCATCGGCGGGCTGATCTGGATGGGCATCGGCGCCTTCATCATGGCCAAGATGGTCAGTTTCGAGATTTGAGCGAAGGACCAGGCAAGCCATGAACCCGACCCACGGCCCTACGATCCTCGGCATCGACGTGATCTTCGTCGGCACGGTCCTTGCCGGGATCGCCGCCGCCGCGATGGTGTTCGCGATTTACGCCGCGGTCACGGTCAAGGATCCGATGGCCAAGCGTGTGAAGGCGCTGAACGCCCGCCGCGACGAGCTCAAGTCGGGCATCATCACCCAGAAGTCGCGCAAGCGGCAAAGCCTGGTGCGGCGCACCGAAACGACCGACAAGATGAAGGACACCCTGTCGGGGATGAAGGTCCTTCAGGAAAGCCAGGTCAAGATCATCCAGCAGAAGCTGGCCCAGGCCGGCTTCCGCAACAAGGAGCTGGCGGTGGTCATCATCTTCCTACGGATGATCCTGCCGCTGGTGCTCGGCTTCATCGCCGTCGTGGTGATCTACTGGATCAACCTGTGGCCGGAGTGGGGCAGCCTCAAGCGCTTCATGGCGTTCGCCGCGGTGGTGATCGCCGGGTACAAGGGGCCCGAGCTGTTCCTGAAAAACAAGGCCAAGAAGCGCACTCACGCGATCCGCAAGGGCCTGCCCGACGCGCTCGACCTGCTGGTGATCTGCGCCGAAGCCGGCCTGACTGTCGATGCCGCGTTCAACCGCGTGGCGAAGGAACTGGGACGCGCGTATGCCGAGCTCGGCGACGAGTTTGCCCTGACCGCCATTGAGCTGTCGTTCCTGACCGAGCGGCGCCAGGCGTTCGAGAACTTCGCCTATCGTGTCGATCTCGACGCGGTGCGCGGCGTGGTCACGACGATGATCCAGACCGAGCGCTACGGCACTCCGCTCGCCTCGGCGCTGCGCGTGCTCTCGGCCGAGTTCCGCAACGAGCGCATGATGCGCGCCGAGGAGAAGGCCGCGCGGCTGCCGGCGATCATGACGGTGCCGCTGATCCTGTTCATCCTGCCGGTGCTGTTCATCGCCATTCTCGGCCCGGCATCGTGCTCCATCGCCGATGCGTTCAAGGGCGGCATAGGACACCACTAAGGGGCGGCCGAGGCCGGGGGGACCCCCTGACGGAGCCCCCGCAGGTTCGCGCCTGCGGGGGTTCTTCGTTTCAGGCGACGCCGAAGTTTTCGCTGTCGAGATCGTCGGCGTCGAGATCGTCGACCTCGTCGCGCACCCGGCCGAGCAGCGAGCGGAATGTCTCGATCTCATCGTCGGTGAAGGTGGCGAACAGCCGCCGTTCCATCTCCAGCGCCAGCGGCATGATCTGCCCGTGCATCGCCTGGCCGGCCGCGGTCAGCTGGAGCAGGTGCGAGCGTCCGTCCTGCGCGTTCGGCTTGCGCACCGCCAGCCCGCGATCCTCGAGCACCTTGCAGGCACGGTTGACGGCGACCTTGTCCATGATCGTCATGGTGGTCAGCTCGCGCTGTGTGTGCGGCCCCGAATCCCCGAGCACCGCCATCACCCGCCACTCGGGCACGGAGAGGCCCCAGCGGTTGCGGTATTCCTGGGCGATCCGCTGGCTGACCGCGTTGGAGGTCACCGACAGCCGATACGGCAGGAACTCGGACAGACGGTTGCTTTGTTTCATCGCAAACTAGTTTTTGCAGCTTTCGCGCCATTTGCAAGCATCACGCATTGCTCGCGCGCAAACGCCGGGCAAAACCTTCGCGCACCAGACGGCCGGCGACGGCATCCAGCCGGGCCGCGGCTTGCGGGGTCCACGCGCTGCGCGGGGTGACCAGCGCGGCGTCGAGCGCGGTGTCGATCGGGCTCGCCTCGCGTTCTTCGGGAAGGGCCTTGGCCAGCTCGACGAGCGACTTGCGCGCGGTCTCGGCGTTGGCCTTCATGACAGCGAGGATCTGGCTCGCCTCGACCCCTCCCTCGGTGTCGCGCCAGGCGTCGTAGTCGGTCACCATGCCGAGGACCGCGTAAGGCAGCTCGGCCTCGCGGGCGAGGCGCGCCTCGGGCATGGCCGTCATGCCGATGACGTCGGCGCCCCACGCGCGATAAAGCAGGCTTTCGGCGCGGGTCGAGAACTGCGGGCCTTCGATAGCGACGTAAGTTCCACCCCGGTGCACCTTGGCTCCCGCCTTTTTCGCCGCATCGGCCGCGAACCCGGCAAGGCGCGGGCACACCGGGTCGGCCATGGCGACATGGGCGACGATGCCCTGCCCGAAGAAGCTCCGCTCCCGCCCCACCGTGCGGTCAATGAACTGGTCGGCCGCCACGAACATCCCAGGCTTCAGTTCCTCCTTGAGCGAACCGATCGCCGAGATCGCCAGCACGTCGGTCACCCCGCAGCGCTTCAGCGCGTCGATGTTGGCGCGGTAGTTGACGTGGCTCGGCGAATATTTGTGCCCCTCGCCATGCCGCGCGATGAAGCTGAAGCGCACTTGGCCGATCCGCCCCAACGTGACCCGCGAGGACGGCTCACCGAACGCGCTGCCGACGGCGATCTGCTGCGCCTCCTCGAGCCCGTCGAGCTCGTCGAGCTCGTACAGCCCCGAGCCGCCGATCACGCCGATGTGCCAGCCGGCCATTTGCCCCCGGGTCAGCTCATTTCGGCGGCATGCGGATCGCGCCGTCAAGCCGCACGCTGGCGCCGTTGAAGTAACCGGTTTCGACCATCATCAGCACGAGGTTCGCGTACTCCTCGGGCTGGCCGAGGCGCTTGGGAAACGGCACCGCGGCGGCGAGCGCTTCCTGCGCCTTCTCGGGCAATCCCGCGAGCAGCGGCGTGGCGAAGATGCCCGGCTGGATGGCGTTGATGCGGATGCCTTCCTGCATGAAATCGCGCGCGATCGGCAGGGTCATGCCCATCACCGCCGCTTTCGATGCGGCGTAGGCGACCTGGCCGATCTGGCCATCCTCGGCGGCGACCGAGGAAGTGACGACCATCGCCCCGCGCTCGCCGTCCTCGAGACCGTCGAGGGTCATCATACCGGTGGCGGACTTGGCGACACACTGGAAGGTGCCGAGCAGGTTCACCGCGATCGTCTTCTTGAACAGGTCCACCGGCAGGTGACTGATCGCGCCGGTCTCGCGGTCGCGCTTGACGGTCTTGCCGATCGTGCCGATGCCGGCGCAGCATACCAGCACGCGCTCCTGCCCATGGGCTTCGCGGGCTTTCGCGAAGCCGGCATCGACCGAGGCTTCGTCGGACACGTCGACCTGGCAAAACGTCCCGCCGATAGCCTTCGCAACCGCCTCGCCGCGCTCGGCGTTGAGGTCGAAGATCGCCACCCGCGCGCCCTTCCCCGCCAGCGCCCGCGCGCTCGCCTCGCCGAGGCCCGAGGCCCCTCCGGTGACGACGGCGGCGATGGTGTTGTCGATCCTCATGCGAAGTGTCTCCTGCTCCTGGCCCGCCGCTTAGCTGCTCTCGCGTGTTGCGTCATCCCTGCGCCCTCGGACAAATTCGGGATGGGTTTCGCCTGCGAATGGTCCCAATGGTCGCACTGCCCATGGAGTTTCGATGCGCTGCGCCAAGAGCGCATCGAGCGGCGCCGAGAGGTTGCGGAACGCGGACGGGTGGCGTGCGCGAGGGCTCATCGCGCAGCTTAAGCCACACATGGCGGGCTGTAGGAAAGTCTTTTCTTTGGCGCCGCTAGGGCACTGCGGCGCCCGGCGAAAGGAGCTGATCCAACTTCAGCTCGATCGATCGCAACGCCTGCACGAGCCCTTCCCGGATAGGACCCGTCGGAAGATTGGACCCTTGTATTCAGTCGAGCCGGCTGGAAGGCCCTCAGAACGACTGTTCGAACCCGACGAGGAGCGAGCGGCCGACGGCGCGGCGGGTCCAGCCGCCTTCGAGATTGGCGGCATCGCTGGTGAGATAGTGGACGTCGGTCAGGTCGGTGAGATCGAGCCGCAGGTCCAGCGGACGGTCCAACAGGTCCATGTGATAGACTGCGGCGACACCGAGATTGGCGTAGGCCGGAGCTCGTGCGCCGTTCGGAGCGGAGGGATCGAGAGTGCGGACCGCGCCGCTGCCGGCGACGACATCGGCCGAAAGGTTGAGCTTGCCGCTCCGCCAGCCGACGCCACCGGAACCCGTCAGCGGGCGGTTCTGCGCGAGGGCCACCCAGCGTCGATTCGCCGCGACGAGCCCGGCGGGCGAAAGCAGTCCCGCACCACCAATGAGGGTACGCCCTTGCGACTTCGACACGCTGACATTCGCCCAAACGGAGAGCGGGCCGCGCGCGTAAGTGAGCGACGCTTCCACCCCGTGGAAGCGACCGCGGGAGAAGGCGAACGCTTGCGGCAGTGCGCTACCGGGCGTGGCGTGCGCTTCGATCAGGCCACGCGCACGGCGATAGTAGCCGTCGAGGCCGACGGTCACCGCGCCGATCTTCTGCTGCACCCCGGCATCGAAATAGTCGTCCGTCTCGTCGGGCAAGCTGAGGCCGGGGCGCTCCTCGCCCAACGGCGGCGCGGATGCATAGCGCGCGTAGCCCGCATGGGCGCTGAAGCCGCTCCCGGACTGCCAGACCACGCTGCCGCGCGGCTCCGCTTCGGGCGAGTCACCAACGCGCCGAAGCCAATCGCCGCGCAGGCCCAGGTTGACGGTCAGCCGCGGATCGGGCTTCCATTCGTCCTGCAGGTAAGCGCCGAGCGAAGTGCGCCGAACGCTCCCGGCGTGGTCTTCACGGCTGGTCGATCGCGTCAGCAGCAGCCCGGCGCGAATAGTGTTGTTGTCGCCGATGCCCAGAGAGGAATCGACCTGCGTGCCGAGCGACGTGCGCCGCTCGCGGTCGTCCGTGGCGAACCGTGCGCTGTCGCCGGCGCGCGCGGCAAACAGCGACGCCTGTAGTGTAAGCGGGCCGGTGCTGTGCTGCATCGTCCCGACGGCAAAGACGTTGCCGGTTTGGTCGACGCCAGCGGGCAAGTCGGTCGGGCCGATCTTGCGCCTTTCGCGCGAGCCGCCGGAAATCAGCGACACGCGGTTCTCGTCGTCGATGATGTGATCGACGAAGGCGAGGCCGCCGATCTCGTGGCGAACCTCGCGCGCCGAAGGCCCGACGATATCCGCCACGCGCGCATTGCCGGATTCGAGGCTTCCGGAAGCAAACAGGCTGCTGCTGTCGGCCGAGCCGCCCCATTCGAAGGCCGGCTCGAACGCGCCGCGGGTGCCGGCGAACAGCTCCGCCTGGCCGCCGTGCTGGTAAAGGCCGTTCTTGCTGGTGACGGCGATCACACCGCCGGGCGTGAAGCCGAATTGCGCCGGCAGCGTGCCGGTGATCAGGCGCGTGCTCTCGGCGAGGCGTGAGCTGAGCCGGTCCGCCGGATCGGCAATCGCTTCCGGCACGATGACGCCGTTGATGCGCACCTGCACCGCGTTCGAGCCGCGGACTTGCGGGCCGGAGCTTGACAACGTGACTCCGGGAGCCTGGGCCAGGATCGACCCCACGCTGCCGGTCTCGCCGCCGGGGCGGTTCTCGATCGTCTCGTTGTGCAGCTCGTAAGTGGTGGCGCCGAGCCCGGCGTCGACGCCCGTACGGGCGATATCGAGGCGCCGGGCCGAAACGACGATGGCGGTAACCGGGGCGGCGTGTTCCTGGTCGTCCTCGTCTCCGTCCTTGCCATTCTCTCCATCGCTATGACGGACGTCGGCGTCGGCATGATCGGAATCCTGGGCCGGCACGGCCTTTGGTCTGTCGTCGTCAATGTCGCGATTGTCAGCGTGGACCGTTTGCGCGGCGAGGGGAGCGGAGGCGGCCAGCACGAGCCAGAACACTAGCGCCCGCATCCGATGCATACTCGCCTGCTCCTCGTTCTGGTTGCTTTATCAGCGTCGCTGGGCGCGCGGTATGAGGCAACTGTGAACGACAAGTGCAAAGTCCGGAACGTGGTTCCGGGCGGGCACGTTTGCGCGAGATAGGAGCAGGTGGTTCAGATGCAGGAACGGCGAATCCATCAGCTTTTCGAAGTGAGTGTGCTGTTGAAGGGCGCACACGCGGCGGTCGAATGCGCCGGCGGCATTGCGCTCGCCGTCACCGGCAACGGCTGGATCAGGCGGGTGGTCGCGCAGGCGACCCAGAACGAGCTGCTCGAAGACAAGCAGGATTTCGTCGCCAATCACATGCTTGGATGGGCACAAGGCTTTTCGATCCACGCGCAGCACTTCTACGCGTGGTATCTTCTCAGCCACGGCGCGGTGAAGCTCGCGCTGGTAGTCGGGCTGCTGATGCGCAAGCTATGGGCTTATCCCACGGCGATCGTCGTGCTGGGGCTTTTCATCATCTACCAGATCTATCGTTACACCCAAACGCACGGACTGGGGCTTTTGCTGCTCACCGCCCTCGACGTGGTGGTCGTGGCGCTCACCTGGCACGAATACAAGCTGATGCGGCGCCACTTGCCGGTCGACTGAGCGCCCTGGCTGGCGAAGGTCTCTCGTACCACGGCACCGGTGACAGGGCGACCGCGCTGGCTTACAAGCCGCTATGGCAAATGGGAAACGGCGGATGAAGATAAACAACTCGGGCCTGGCTGTTGCCGTCACCCTGATCGGCTGCTGGCTGGCGGCCTCCGCCATCGCCGCGACTTCGGCGCATTTGACGCCTGCGGCGATCGTCGCCGATTCGACCCGCCCGGACGCGGATCGGGCGCTCGACGCCGAGCGCCATCCGGCCGAGCTGCTCGCCTTCCTGAAGATCAAGCCCGGTGAAACCGTCGCCGATGTCTGGCCGGGCGATTACTGGGACCGGCTGTTCGCCGACGCGGTCGGGCCGAAGGGCAAGGTCTACGCCGTGCATCTGATCGAAGCGGACAAAGGCGAGCACAAGACCACCCCGCCCGACGGCTCGATGCCGCTGCCGGATCATCCCAACGTGATCTCGGCCTCGGCCCACACCAACACGTTCACGCTGCCGGTCAAGGCCGACGTGATCTGGATTCGACAGAACTACCACGACCTGTACGACAAGTTCGTCGGCCCGGCCGACGTGCCGGCGTTCGACAAGGGCGTCTACCAGGCGCTCAAGCCGGGCGGGCGCTTCGTGGTGATCGACCACGCCGCGCCGGACGGATCGGGCATCGCCGATACCGATACGCTGCACCGGATCGACCCCGCGGTGGTCAAGAAGGACATGGCGGCGGCCGGCTTCAAGTTCGTCGGCGAGAGCAACGTGCTGCGCAACCCCGCCGACGACCGCACGCTGCTGGTGTTCAACCCCAAAGTGCGCGGGCACACCGACCAGTTCGTGTACGTGTTCCAGCGGCCCTGAGCGGGCTCGCGGCGCGAAGGTTCAGCGCCTGAAGCCGCTACGCCTGACCGGCCCGGCCTGCCCCGGCGTCCGTTCGCGAAAGACGATGCGCCCTTTCGACAGGTCGTAAGGAGTCATCTCGACGTGGACCCGGTCGCCGACGACCGAACGGATGCGATGCTTGCGCATCTTGCCCGCGGTGTAGGCGATGATTCGGTGGCGATTGTCGAGCATCACGCCGAACCGGCCGTCGGGCAGGATCTCGTCGATGTTGCCTTCCAGCGTAAGAAGCTCTTCCTTAGCCATCCCTGTTTCCCTCGTGATATTTGGCCGCGTGGTCGGCTTCGGCCTGTCGGCGCCGGGCCGCTTCCCGGGCATCGATCCGGCGTCGCGAATGGTGGGACCTCCACCACATGACGCCGGCTGCCGCGGCAATCCAAATCGCGGCGAGCGCACAGGCGATGACCAGCCTTGAAGACATGATACCTTCCGAATTGCCCCGCTTTTACCTGAGCGTCAGCCGCCCGAGCTCGGCCTCGACACCGGCGCACCCGTCCTCGCTGGCCATCGCCAGGTCGAGCGGACGCCCGCCGAGACCGGGGTTTTCGCCGTTCAAGAACGCGATGGCGCGCTCGCGGCCGAGCAGGAGCAGGGCGAGCTGGGTGATCTGCCCCTGGCGGCGTGCCTCGCCCGGCGAAAGCCGCGGCAGGTTGCTCTTGTGGTATCTCACGCTGGGCTCCTCGTCGGTAAGCGGGAGCACACCAGGTCTCTCAGCCGCAGGCGCCTACAACCCGGAACAGGCCCACGATAAGCGGGAGATAGGGACTCGCGCCGGTGATTGGAAGGCGCGGGCGCGATATAGTTCCGGCTCAACCGCGCGACCGCTCGCGTTCTCCCTGCAAGGCGACGGCGCGCGAACGCAGCAGGTCGCGGCGGGCGACGATGCCCGTCACCCGGCCGCCGGCGTCGATCACGCACACCCGGCCGCTGTTCTCGGCGATCATCAGGTTGGCGATGGCATCGGACGGCGTGTCGAGGGTGACCAGCGGAAGCGAAACGTCCGACAGGGTCTCGCGCAGCGTGCCATCGAGCGTATCGGGCTCCCGCCGCCAGCGCAGCGCATCGGCGCGCGAGGCGAGCGCCACCGGGCGCCCGTCGGCATCGACCACCGGATAGCTGCGGTGCTTGGCCTCGCGCTCGAAGAACAGCAGCGCCTCGGCCACCGGCAAGTCGGCGGGCAGCGTGATGGGGTCGGCGGTCATCACGTCGCGCGCCAGGCTGAGCGCGAGCGGATCGACGGTGAATTCCTGGCTGATGTGGCGCCCGCGGCGGGAAATCTTCTCGGTCAGGATCGAACGGCGCAGCAACAGCACGGCGATGGCGAAGGCGACGCCCGAGCCGACCAGCGCGTGGGGCAGAGCGTCGAAGCGGCCGGTCAGCTCGACCACGAACAACGCGCTGGTCAGCGGCGCGCGCATCGACGCGCTCATCATCCCGGCCATGCCGATCATCGCCCACGCGCCGCTGCCGCCCGGCAGCCACAGGCCGACGATAGCCCCCGCCGCGCCGCCGATGATCAGCAGCGGGGCGAGAATGCCGCCCGAAGTGCCGGAGCCGAGCGCGGCGAGCCAGACGATCGCCTTGACCACCAGGATCAGCAGCATCGCGTCGAGCAGCAGCGAGCCGTTCACCAGCGCGCGGATCGTGTCGTAGCCCGCGCCGAGCACGCGCGGTTCGATCAGGCCGCCGACCCCGACGACGACCGAGCCGAGGGCCGGCCACCACATCCAGTGCACCGGCAGGCGGTGGAAGCCGTCCTCGAGCGTGTACAGGGCCTTGGAGATCAGGCACGCCAGCAAGCCGGCGAGCGCGCCCACGCACAACGCCAGGCCGAGACTGAGCGCCGAAGGCTCAAGGTGCCAGCCGGCCGGAAACAGCGGGCCGTGGCCGATCAGCGGCGGGCGCCAGGCGAAAGCGACGATCACGCTCGTCACCACCGGTACGAAGCTGCGCGGTTTCCATTCGAACAGCAGCACCTCGACCGCCAGCAGCACCGCGGCGAACGGGGTGCCGAAGATCGCCGTCATGCCCGCCGAGGCGCCGGCGACGAGCAGGGTCTTGCGCTCGGCCGCGCTCAACTTGAAGCGCTGGGCGAACAGCGAGCCGATCGCCCCGCCGGTCATGATGATCGGCCCCTCGGCGCCGAACGGCCCGCCGCTGCCGATCGAGATCGCCGACGACAGCGGCTTCAGGAGCGCGACCTTGAGCGACAGCTTGCTCTCGCCGTAGAGGATCGCCTCGATCGCCTCGGGGATGCCGTGGCCGCGGATTTTCTCGGAGCCATAGCGGGCCATCAGGCCGATGATCACGCTGCCGGCGACCGGGATGACGATGGTCAGCGGCCCTGCCGCCGCCTCGCCCGGCGAGGTCATCGCCCACGACCAGCGATGATACCACAGCGCGTTGGTCACGAGCCCGATAAGATGCAGCAACCCCCACGCTGCCAACGCGCCGCCGGTGCCGGTGACGAGCGCCATCAAGGACAGCAGCACCATGCGCACGTCGGCGTTATGGTCGGCCAGACGCGGCCGGTTGGGCGCGCCGGGAAGCGCGCCCAGGTGCGTCTTGGCCCCCGCGGCCCGGGCGGTTTGGCTTGCCTTGCGATTCATCGCGCGGCAACTATGTCGCATGCCGACATAACACAAGGCTCCCGGTCGATGCCGAAGTTGCAGGAGACAGACTACGCCACGCTCGCGGGGTTCCGTTACGAGCTGCGCAAGTTTTCGCGCTATTCGGAGCGCGCCGCGGGCGAGGCGGGGCTGACGCCGCGCCAACACCAGGCGCTACTGGCGATCCGCGCCGGGCCGGGCGGCGCGCTCCATGTCGGGCAGCTGGCCGAGCGGCTGTTCCTGCGTCCGCACAGCGCCTCCGAGCTGGTCCAGCGGATGGTCGAACAGGATCTCGTCACGCGCGAGCCCGGCACGGAGGACAAGCGCCAGGTCACGCTGACCCTCAGCGACCACGGCGAGAAAGTCCTCGAATACCTCTCCCAAAGCCATCGCGCCGAACTGCGCCGCCTGCGACCTATGCTGCAGGAGCTACTGGCGGGGTTGGGGTGACGAAATAAGTTTGGCTGCCGCGGGAATAAACCGCTCGCTCGTCAGGTCTTGGCCCCTGCGCAGGGTCGAAAGGACGGGCGAATGGACAACGACACGCCGGCGAACGATCGCCGCGGATTTCTCAAGTGCATGGCCTGGGCCGGAACCGGGGCGCTGTTCGCCATCGAGAGCGGCGTGGCCGGCTCGATCAGCCTCGACGAAGCGCTGGCCGCTGCTCCGCGCCGCGCGGCGGCCAGGCCGTTCACTTTCGTCCAGCTGAGCGACAGCCATATCGGCTTCAACAAGCCGCCCAACGCCGACGCCCGCGCGACTTTCCAGGAAGCCATCGCCAAGGTTCAGGCGCTGCCGCAGCCGCCGGACTTCATCATCCACACCGGCGATGTCTCGCAGCTCTCGCGCGACGACGAGTTCGACGATGCCGATCAGATGCTCAAAGCCACCGGGCTGCCGGTGTTCTTCGTGCCGGGCGAGCACGACATGCTCGACGAAGGCGGCGGCAAAGCCTTCCTCGCCCGCTTCGGCAAGGGCTCGATGGGCAGCGGATGGTACAGCTTCGACCATCGCGGCGTCCATTTCGTGGCCCTGGTCAACGTCGCGGACCTCAAGCCGGGCGGAATGGGCAGCCTCGGCGCCGAGCAGCTGAAGTGGCTCAGGGCCGACCTCGCCGGGCGTTCGTCATCGACGCCGATCGTGGTCTTCGCGCACATGCCGCTGTGGACGCTCTATGCCGATTGGGTCTGGGGCACCGACGATGCCGGCGAGGCGATGAAGCTGCTCGCCCGCTTCGGCTCGGTCACCGTGCTCAACGGCCACATCCACCAGATCGCCCAGAAGGTGGACGGGCGCATCGCCTTCCACACCGCGCGCTCGACCGCCTTTCCCCAGCCGGCGCCCGGCACCGCGCCTGCGCCCGGGCCGCTCAAGGTGCCGCCCGGGCAACTGCGCGCCATGCTCGGGATCACCGATGCGATGGTCGCGCCCGGACAAGGGCGCATCGCCCTCGTCGATGCCACGCTCAGCGCCTGACCGGCGGAGGACCCTATGATCGACCGCCTGTTCAAGATGACACTGGCGCTGGGCCTGGCCGTGACGGCCGCGGCCGGCGCCGCGCAAGGCACCCTTGCCGCGCCCGCCGAGACTA
>JANWHA010000010.1 GCA_025450635.1 Croceibacterium sp.
CGCTTTCGCGCAGCACGGTGCCGTGGGGATAGACTT
Source organism: Croceibacterium sp. (assembly GCA_025450635.1). Taxonomy (GTDB): domain Bacteria; phylum Pseudomonadota; class Alphaproteobacteria; order Sphingomonadales; family Sphingomonadaceae; genus Croceibacterium_B. The sequence continues at coordinate 37 of JANWHA010000010.1, forward strand.
CCATCGCGGTGCCGCGCTCGTCGCCGGCGAGAACCATCCAGCCGTTGTCGGAGACGGGCGGAAACGGCATGATCTTGCCGCCCCAGATTTCAGCAATGACAGAGGCGACGTGCTGCGGATCGTCGGCGGTAATGGACATGTGGAACAGCATGGCAAATCTCCCGAATCTATGACGCCGGGATAGAAAGTGGCATAGATTGTGTCAATAGAGTTGACACTTTTTGTGCCGCCCGCTATTAGACGCCATGCCCGGAACCCCCGACGCCATTCCCCTGCGCGACCAGAAGAAACAACAAGCCCGCGAGCAGATCCTCGATGCTTTCATCGGCCTGATGACCGAAGGCGCGGCCGACCTCAGCCATGATGCGGTGGCCGAACGGACCGGCTTGGGCCGGCGAACCGTCTATCGGTACTTCCCCGACCGCGGGTCGCTGATGGACGCCGCCTTGCTGCGCGTGCGCGAGCTTGCCGGCGTGCGGGTCGATTATCCCACTAGCGCGGAAGAGCTGCTTGAGACGCTCGAGCCGATCTACACCGGCTTCGATGCGATCGCTCCGATCATCACCATGCTGAGAACGACCCCGCAGGGGCGGCAGTTGCGCCTGGCGCAGAATCGCCAACGCGTCCGCAGCTATACCGCCGCGCTGGCCGACGCGGTGGGCGAATTGCCGCCGGAAGACCGCAAGCTCGCCATCGCGATGCTGCAAGTCCTGCACACGACGCCGTGGCTGGAAATGCGCGACCACTGGGGCCTCAGCGGCCAGCAGATCGCCCGGGCCACAGGATGGGCGGCGCGCACGCTACTGATCGACCTTAAGCGCCGAGGCAGCCTGCCGCTCGACCGCGATCTGCCTTCCCCCGCGAACGACTGACGATCCTGCCAGGGCCATGTAACGCGGCGTAACCTGCGCGTTACGGTAATTAACGTGAACTGGAACGAGGTCCTCCCTAGGCGCTCGCGGCCCGAGGAGACGTTGACTTTGTCCCATCTGAACTCCGCCCGTGCCGCTTTGTTCGCCGCGTCCGCCCTGGCTGCATTCTGTGCGGTCCAACCGGCGGCGGCGCAATCGGTCGATACGACACCGGCTCAGCCGACGAGTGCGGCAAGCCGCCCGCCTACCCCGGCACCGGCCAAAGCCTCCCCCGCGCCACGGCCGGCGAGCCCCGACACGACCGCGGCCAACGCCTCCACCGGAGCCACGGGCGACAGCGACATCGTCGTGACCGCGTCGCGCCTCGACCTGCTCGGCAGCGCCACCACCGCGAGCCAGGGCCACGTGACCCAGCAGGAAATCTCCCTGCGGCCGATCACCCGCCCGGGCGAGCTGTTCGAGAGCATTCCGGGTCTCGTGGTCACCATCCACTCGGGCGAAGGCAAGGCGAACCAGTACCTGATCCGCGGCTTCAACCTCGACCATGGCACCGATTTCGCCAACTTCATCGACGACATGCCGGTCAACCGGCCGACCAACACCCATGGGCAGGGCTATTCCGACCTCTCCTTCGTGATGCCGCAGATCATCAGCGGCATCGATTACACCAAGGGCCCGTATTACGCCGCGATCGGGGACTTCGGCTCGGTCGCCTCATCCCACGCGCGCGTCGCCAACGAGATCGCCAACCAGGTTTCCGCCACCGTCGGCACCGACGGGTACCAGGACCTTTTCGCGGGCGGCACGGCTCACTTCGACGGCGACAAACGCCTGATGGGCGCGCTGGAGCTCGGCCATTTCGACGGCGCGTGGAAGCCCAAACAGGACTTCAAGAAGATCAACGCCGCGCTGCGCTACAGCCAGGGCGACGCGACCGATGGCTTCAGCCTGACCGGCATGTTCTACCAGAGCAGCGGCGGGATGATCACCGATCAGCCGCTGCGGGCGATCACGTCAGGGCTGATCAGCCGCTTCGGCACGCTCGACCCGACCGATCACAGCAAGTCGCTGCGCTACAGCCTCTCCGGCCACCTCGACAAGCAGGTCGGCTCCAACGGGAAGTTCGCGTTGAGCCTCTACGGCATCCACGCGACGATGACGCTGTGGAACAACTTCACCCATTACCTCGACGATCCGGTCAACGGCGACCAGGAAGCCCAGAACGAGAAGCGCGACACGCTCGGCGGCGATGCCAGCTATACCGTCCATGCGGATCTCGGCAGCATCTCCAACGACACCACGATCGGCTTGCAGGGCCGGTACGACAGCGTGTTCGTCAACCGCCAGCACACCAAGAACCGCACGACGGTGCTGAACTATTGCACCCTCGAACAGCCGAATGGCTCGGTCACCACTTATCCGGCGGTGAACACCTTCTGCAACGCCGACCACGTCAAGCTGCTCGACCTCGGCGGCTACGTCCAGAACACGACCAACTGGACCGACTGGCTGCGCACGATCCTGGGCGTCCGCGAGGAATATTACCACGCCACCGATCACAGCGAGGTGACCGGCGCCGGCGGCCGCGGCAGCCAGCGGCTGTTCCAGCCGAAAGCCAACCTGGTGCTCGGCCCGTTCGCCAAGACGGAACTCTACCTGAGTTGGGGCCGCGGCTTCCATTCGGACGACGTGCGCGGCGTGTTCGGCACCATACCAGGCGAAGGGATACCGCTGGCCGGGGGTCCCACGCCCCTGCTCGCCTCGACGACCGCCGAGGAGATCGGGCTGCGCACCGACATCATTCCGAAAGTCCATATCCAGATCGCCGCCTTCCAGCACGACTTCAAATCCGAATTGGTTTACAACGCCGACACGGGCCAGGATTCGGCCGGAGCGCCGAGCCGCCGCAAGGGCATCGAGCTTTCGGCGGAGTATCATCCGGTTCGCTGGCTCGAGCTCAACACCGACCTATCCTTCGCTAAGCCGCGCTATCGCACCACCAACCTCGCCGCTTACGGGCTCAACGGCCCGTATATCGCCGACGCGCCGTTCTTCACTTATTCGGCCGGCATCCTGGTCAACAACCTCCACGGCTGGTCCGGCAGCGTGCAATGGCGCCGGCTCGGCACCCATCCGCTGAGCGATGGCGACAGGTATCCGCAGGACGAAGGCTACAGCGAGTTCAACATGGACGTCAGCTACGCCCTGCCCCGCGGCTGGAAGGTCGGAGCCGAGCTTTTGAACATATTCAACAGCAAGGACTACGCGGCGGTCTATTACTACACCAGCCGCCTGCCCGGCGAGCCGGCGGGCGGCGTGACCGACTTCCAGGTCCACCCGCTCGATCCCCGTTCGGCCAGGTTCACGGTGACGAAGACGTTCTAGCTCGCGGCTGGGGGCAAGCATAAGCGCCCCCTTTCGCATATGTCGTAAGGCGATATATGCGGCGCACCATTTCGAGGCCGCAACGCATGGACGATCACACCGCCGTCGCACCCGATGCCCTTTCCCCGTCGCCGCTCGCGGCCGGCCCGGAGGACCGGCTGCGCGACTTCACCGCCGACCGGCGCCTCGTGCTGTTGACCGCGATGGCGATCGTCGTCGGCAGCGCCGGCGCGGGCGCCGCGTGGGTGCTGCTGCGGCTGATCTACCTGGTGAGCAATCTCAGCTATTATGGGACTCTCAGTGCCGAACCGGTGTCGATCGCCGGCAACGCGCTCGGCCTGTGGGCGGTCCTGGTGCCCATCGCAGGCTGTTTGATCGTCGGCGTGATGGCCCGCTACGGCTCCGAGAAGATCCGCGGCCACGGCATCCCCGAGGCGATGGAGGCGATCCTGATCGGCAAGAGCCGGATCCAGCCGCGGGTCGCGGCGCTCAAGCCGCTGTCCTCGGCGATCTCGATCGGCACCGGCGGGCCGTTCGGCGCCGAAGGGCCGATCATCATGACCGGCGGCGCGTTCGGTTCGCTGTTCGCGCAGTTCTTCCACCTGTCGAACCCCGAGCGGAAGACGCTGCTGGTGGCCGGCGCGGCCGCCGGCATGACGGCCACGTTCGGCACGCCGGTCGCGGCGATGCTGCTGGCGGTCGAACTGCTGCTATTCGAGTGGAAGCCGCGTAGCTTCGTGCCGGTGGCGATCGCCTGCATCATTGCCGCCGGCTGGCGGCCGGTGCTGCTGGGCGCGGGCCCGCTCTTTCCGATGGCCGGCAGCGCGGCGCTGCCCCCGATCGGGCTGCTGCTCGCGGCGGGACTCGGCATCGCCTGCGGGCTTGCGTCGGGCCTGCTGACGCAGATGGTCTACGCCAGCGAGGACTTGTTCCAGCGCCTGCCGATCCACTGGATGTGGTGGCCGGCGATCGGCGGCGTCGCGATCGGCTTGGGCGGGCTGATCGAGCCGCATGCGCTCGGCGTGGGCTACGACAACATCGCCGCGTTGCTCAACGACCGGATGTCCGACCCGGCGGCGATCCGCCTGGTCATCGTCAAGGCGATCATCTGGTCGATCGCGCTCGGCTCGGGCACCTCGGGCGGCGTGCTGGCGCCGCTGCTGATCATGGGCGGGGCGATCGGCGCGGTGTTCGGCGGCTTCGTGCCCGTAGGCGACCCCGGCCTGTGGGCGCTGATCGGCATGGCGGCGATCATGGGTGGCACGATGCGTTCGCCGCTGACGTCCGCCATCTTCGCCATCGAGCTGACCCACAACCTGGGCGCCCTGCTGCCGCTGGCGACCGCCTGCGTCGTGGCGCATGCCACGACCGTGCTGCTGCTGCGGCGCTCGATCCTGACCGAGAAAGTGGCGCGCCGCGGCCATCACGTGATGCGCGAATACGTCGTCGATCCGTTCGAGACGGTGCGGGTGGCCGATGTCATGGCCCGGCCGGTCGACACGTTGCCGGGCGACATGCCGGTGAAGCAAGCCTTCGCCTTCTTCACCGGGTCCGAGCCGCCGCCGCACCGCAGCTATCCGGTGGTCGATTCCGCCGACCGGTTTCTCGGAATGGTCAGCCGGGCGGATGTCCTGCGCTGGCTGCGAGAGGGCTGGAGCACCGATGAGTCGCTCGGGCAAGCGGTTGCCAGGGATGACCCGGTCGTCGGCTACGGCGACGAGCTGGCCGGAGAGCTGGCCGACCGCATGGCCGAGACCGACACCAGCCGGGTGCCGATCCTCAGGCGCGGCGACAACGTCGTCGTCGGCCTGATTGCCCGGCGCGATCTTCTGCGGGTCCGGTCGACCGCGGTCCGCCACGAGCGCGACCGCGAAGCGCTGATTCAGCTGCGCCGGAAGCTGAGGCGGGAAACCGCCTGAACCCGCCGTTGTTGTGAACAGACGTGCGCGCGTATTGCGCGCGCGATCAGACGATCAGCTGGCGGCAGTTCTGCGCTTCGGCGCCCTGCTTGCCGCAGACGTCGTTCATTCTCGAACGCAGGCTTGCCACTATGTCGGCCCCGTTGTGCGCCATGCTCCACGCGTTCAACTTCTTGCCCCAGTCGGTCACTCGCTTGCGCGTGCGCTGGTAGTAGCTGTCAGGGCTCTTCCCGAGCTCGTCGACGACGGCGTTGGCCGCCTTCGCGACCTGGGCCTTGTCGTCCGGAGCGTCGCGCATCACGGTGTTCGAATAGAGCGTCGCCCATTGCACCCGCGTGGCCGGGCCTTGCGAGGCTTCGTAGGCCTTGCGCGCCCATTCGATCGCCCCAGCCTTGTCGCCATCCTGCTCGGCGAAATCGGACAAGCTGCTCATGTAGTAATACGGCTGGTCCGAGCGCTTGAGCTCGGCGGTTTCGAGCTTCTTCGCCCCGGCGTGGTCTCCGGCGTCCCACAGCAGGTAGGCCGCGTCGTCGATCACGCCTTGGCGCGTCATCTTGTCCTTTGCGTTGGCGTCGGCCCACTTGGCTCGGGCCTGGACCTTGGCGAGCACCGCCGGCGGGACTTTGCCATTGATGGCCGTCAGCTTGACCTGGGCCATCGTCGAATCGAGCCGATCGCCGATCGGGAGCGAAGTATCGGCGTAGACCGAATCCGTCGCCGCGATGAGCGATTTGCCGAGCGCATCGCGCTGCTTCGCGTCGGACAGACCGGCGATCATCGTCGGGACGTCGTAAGACAACTCCTGCCGGTTGGCCTTAACCTCGGCCGGATTGGCGAGGATTGCCGTTAGCAAGGGCTGGAGCTTGGGCTGCTCGGCAGGAGCAAGCTTGCCCTTGTCATCCGTTCCCACCACCAGGGCCAGCAACCCGAAGCGGCGCTGCAGCGCCGGCTGCGGCGCAGCCTTGGCCAGGTTGTCGAGCAGCGGAACGGCCGTCTGTGGATCCTTGAAATGCTTGGGGTCGTCGCGCCAATCGAAAGCGTCGAGCACCTGCCAGTCGTCGGCGCTCAGGCTCGCGGGATTGGCCTTGGCCTTGGCGAGCAACTCGTCGGTCGAGGTCGTCCGCCCCGCGGCTGTCTTCAGCAGCGTGGGAAGCTGCGAGGCCATCGTCGCGCTGGAAATGCGGGTGATTTCCGTCCCGTCCGGCCGCAGCACGATCACCGTCGGATAGCCGCTGATGCCGAAGCGCTCGCCCCACTGCTGCGCGCCCTTGCTGTCGCCGTCGAGATAGACCGGGATGAAGTTCTGCGTCTCGCGGATAAAGCCGGCATCCTTGAACAGGCTCGACTTCATCTGGTTGCATGGCGGGCACCACACCGCGCCCCAATAGAGCAGCGCGGGCTTGCCGCTCTCCTTGGCCTCGGCGAGGGCGTCGGCCACGTCGCCTTCGCGCCAGGCGATCTTTTGGGCGGTGGCGGTGGCGGCGGACTTGTCGGCCGCCGGCTTGCAGCCGGTGAGCGCGGCGGCAAGTCCGAGAGCCAGCGCCAGCTTCAGGGTGTGAGTGCGGGTCATTCCCACTCAATAGTCCCCGGCGGCTTCGAGGTATAGTCGTAGACAATGCGGTTGATGCCCTTGACCTCGTTGACGATGCGCGTCGCCACGCGGCCGAGGAAGGCGGCGTCGAAGGGGTAGACGTCCGCCGTCATGCCGTCGGTGCTGGTCACCGCGCGCAGGGCGCAGACGCTGTCGTAGGTGCGGTAATCGCCCATCACCCCGACCGTGCGCACCGGCAGCAGCACCGCGAAGGCCTGCCAGATCGCGTCGTAGAGCCCGGCGTTGCGGATCTCCTCGAGGTAGACCGCGTCGGCCTTGCGCAGGATGTCGCACTTTTCCTTCGTGACCTCGCCGGGAATGCGGATGGCGAGGCCCGGGCCGGGGAACGGGTGGCGGCCGACGAAGGCTTCGGGCAGGCCGAGTTCGCGGCCGAGCTCGCGCACCTCGTCCTTGAACAGCTCGCGCAAAGGCTCGACCAGCGCCATATTCATCCGCTCGGGCAACCCGCCGACGTTGTGGTGGCTCTTGATCGTCACCGACGGGCCGCCGGTGAAGCTGACGCTCTCGATCACGTCGGGGTAAAGCGTGCCCTGGGCGAGGAAATCGGCCCCGCCGACCTTGCGTGCTTCCGCCTCGAACACGTCGATGAAGGTCTTGCCGATGAACTTGCGCTTGGCCTCGGGTTCGTCGAGGCCCGCGAGGCCGGAGAGGAACATGTCCTCGGCGTTCACGTGCACCAACGGGATGTTGTAATGATCGCGGAACAGGCTGACGACCTGCTCGGCCTCGTTCAGCCGCATCAGCCCGTGGTCGACGAACACGCAGGTCAGCTGGCTGCCGATCGCCTCGTGGATCAGCACCGCGGCAACCGCGCTGTCGACGCCGCCGGAGAGGCCGCAGATCACCCTTCCGTCGCCCACCTGGGCGCGGATTTCGGCGATCTTTGTCTTGCGGAATTCGGCCATCGTCCAGTCGCCGGCAAGGCCGCACACGTGGCGCACGAAGTTGGCGATCAGCTTGGCGCCGTCGGGGGTGTGATAGACCTCGGGATGGAACTGCGTGCCGTAATACTTGCGCTCGTCGTTGGCGATCAGCGCGAACGGCGCGCCGTCGCTGGTGGCGACGATGCGGAAGCCGGGGGCGAAGCGGGTCACCTTGTCGCCGTGGCTCATCCACACCTGGTGGCGCTCGCCGACGTGCCACAGGCCTTCGAACAGCGTGCATTCGTCGGTCACGGTCAGGAACGCGCGACCAAACTCCCCGTCCCATTCGCCGTCCGTCCCCGCTTCGACCCTGCCGCCGAGCTGATGGCTCATCACCTGCTGGCCGTAGCAAATACCGAGGATCGGCAGCCCGCTGTCGAACAGCGCCTGCGGCGCCCGCGGCGAGCCTTCTTCCGGCACCCCGGCGGGAGAGCCCGACAGGATGATGCCCTTGGGCTTGAGCCGATCGAACGCTTCCTCGGCCAGGGTGAACGGCGCGATCTCCGAATAGACCCCCGCCTCGCGCACGCGGCGCGCGATCAGCTGGGTCACCTGGCTGCCGAAATCGACGATCAGGATGGAATCGGGGAGGTGCCGGGCGTCCATGGCGGGCCGTTAATGGGCCGCCGGATGGCTGTCCAGACACCTCGCCCGATCTCGCGGCCGCCGCCGTGGCGGCGGCACGCGTGTTAGCCCTTCTCCCCCTGGACCGGAGGCTGTTGCGGTGGGACAACCTCGGCGGGCGGCAGCGGCGGTGGCGGCACGGTCGTCGGCACCTCAGGAGGTGGTGGCGGAGGCGGGGGCGGCGGCGGTGGCGGAGCCCCGAAGTTGAACGTAATGCCGCCGAGCAGCGAATGCGAGCGGAAGCGCGATTGTGAATCCAGGCCGCGGAAATCGACCGTGCGGATGTTGTCGACGTTGAAGAAACGGTACCGCAGCGTGATATCGATATTGTCGCTCACGGCCTGCCGCACGCCGGCGACAACCTGCCAGGCGAAGCGGGTGTCGGCATCGTCGAGGAACTCGCCGTTGTTCCCGGCGAAGCGGACGTTGTTGAAGTCTACCCGGGCCACGCCCACGCCTCCGCCGACGAAACCACTGATCCCGACGTCGTCGCCGAAGTCGAGCATGCCGTTGACCATGAAGCTCAACGCGCTCGTGTGACCCTTGGCGTCGTGCACGCCCGGCGGGTGGGGCCCTGCAGTGCTCGGAAAGACGATCGAGTTCTCGAACTTGTCGATGTTGGCCCTCTTGTACGAGGTCTCGGCCTCGATCCGGAACGCCCCGAGATCGTAGCCGACGAACAAGGCGCCATCGAACCCGAGATGGTGGTCGAGGACGAGCTGCGCATTGTCGTGGTTGGGCAGCGACGGAGGCACCCCGAAGTCGAACGGCACATCTTCGACGATCATCCCGCCAAAGTCGCCGCCGACATACCAGGCGCCGTTGCGGGCCGCCGCAGGCGTCGCGACCAATGCCAGGGCAGCCACCGGAATAATGAGAAACGATCGCATAGCCACACTCCCGTCCCAGGAAGACACGCGACCGCAATCTGGAATAAACATTTATTATCCTCCTTGCCGACGGCAGGCAAGAGGCATGTGCGCGACGTTCGCGCCCGCGGTTCGCTGGGTTCGGATCAAATCAAGTTGCATGAACCGCAACACGCGTGGCGGTTTTCTCATTTGTGGTGCGCGGAATGCAACCCTATCTGCCCGCTCAAGCCGGCTGGCGGACACCTCTCCCCCCACCCCCCGTCCCCAGCCGGCAAACCTCCCAAACCAAGCTCTGACTCGCGCATCCGGCCGCTGCAGCGCGTCGTCGCCATTGTGGATGGAACAGGCCGTGGTGGGTTCCGAACCGGGCCCTCAATCCCTATATGATGGTCATGGACGAGACCCCCCCGGCAACCCCCAACACCAACGCCTACGATGCGGAGAGCATCAAGGTCCTCAAGGGCCTCGATGCCGTGCGCAAGCGGCCCGGGATGTACATCGGCGACACCGACGATGGATCGGGCCTGCACCACATGGTGTTCGAGGTTTCCGACAACGCGATCGACGAGGCGCTCGCCGGCCATTGCGACCTGGTGCTGATCGAATTGAACCCCGACGGCTCGGTCAGCGTCGAGGATAACGGCCGCGGCATCCCGACCGGCATCCACCAGGAAGAAGGGGTCTCGGCGGCCGAGGTCATCATGACCCAGCTCCACGCCGGCGGAAAGTTCGAGAACACCAGCGACGACAATGCCTACAAGGTCTCGGGCGGTCTGCACGGCGTCGGCGTCTCGGTCGTCAACGCGCTCAGCGAATGGCTCGAGTTGACCATCTGGCGCGAGCGCGAGGAGCACTGGATGCGCTTCGAGCATGGCGATGCCGTCTCTCCGCTGAAGATTACGGGCGAGGCGCCGGGGGGGAAGAAGGGCACGCGGGTGACCTTCATGCCGTCGTCCGAGACGTTCAAGAACGTCACCGAATTCGATTTCGAGAAGCTCGAGCACCGCTATCGCGAGCTTGCCTTCCTCAATTCGGGCGTGCGCATCCTGTTGCGCGACAAGCGGCACGAGCAACCGGTCGAGCATAACCTCTACTACGAAGGCGGGATCGCCGCGTTCGTGAAGTACCTCGACCGCAACAAGCAGGCGCTGGTGCCCGAGCCGATCTCGGTCTCGGCCCAACGCGAAGGCATCGGCATCGACGTCGCGCTCGAATGGAACGATTCCTACTACGAGAACGTGCTGTGCTTCACCAACAACATCCCACAGCGTGACGGCGGCACCCACCTCGCCGCGTTCCGTGCGGCGCTCACCCGCACGCTCAACAATTACGCCGAGCGATCGGGGCTGCTGAAGAAGGAAAAGGTCCAGCTGACCGGGGAGGACATGCGCGAGGGGCTGACCGCAATCGTCAGCGTCAAGCTGCCCGACCCGAAATTCTCCAGCCAGACCAAGGACAAGCTGGTCAGCTCGGAAGTGCGCCAGCCGCTCGAAAGCCTGATGGGCGACAAGCTCAACGAGTGGCTCGAGGAAAACCCGGCCGACGCCAAAGCGATCGTGGCCAAGATCATCGATGCCGCCGCGGCGCGCGAGGCGGCCCGCAAGGCGCGCGAGCTGACGCGGCGCAAGGGCGCGCTCGACATCGCCAGTCTGCCCGGCAAGCTCAGCGACTGCCGCGAGCGCGACCCGGCGCTGTGCGAGCTGTTCCTGGTCGAGGGCGACAGCGCCGGCGGCAGCGCCAAGAGCGGTCGCGACAGCCAGTACCAGGCGATCCTACCGCTGCGCGGCAAGATTCTCAACGTCGAGCGCGCGCGGTTCGACCGGATCATTTCATCGAAGGAAGTCGGCACGCTGATCCAGGCGATGGGCACCGGCCTGCGCGACGAATTCGACCTGACCAAGCTGCGCTATCACAAGATCGTCATCATGACCGACGCCGACGTCGACGGCGCCCACATCCGCACGCTTCTGCTGACGTTCTTCCAGCGGCAGATGCCCGACATCATCAAGTCCGGGCACCTCTACATCGCCCAGCCGCCGCTGTTCAAAGTGAGCAAGGGGCGCAGCGAGGTGTACCTGAAGGACCAGGGGGCGCTCGACCGCTACCTGGTCGACGCCGGGCTGCAGGGCCGGGTGCTCGAGGCACCGGGCGGCGCGCGGGCGGAAAACGAGCTGCGCGCGCTGGTCGAGCATGCCTTGCGCCTGCGCAACCTGATCGCGTTCGTGCCGCGGCGCTACGATCCCGCCGTGATCGAGCAGATGGCCATGGCCGGCGCGCTCGATCCCGCGCTCGACCGGGCGGGCCGCGAGAAGGCGCTCGCACGCGCGGCCGAGCGGCTGGCGATGGGCGACCCGGAGGCCACGTGGAGCGCGTCGCTGTCGCCCGAAGGCGCGATCCGCTTCGACCGCGTGTGGCGCGGCGTGACCGACGCACACCTGATCGACGCGAATTTCGTGACCAGCGCCGAGGCGCGCAAGCTGCACAGCCTGACCAAGGGCCACACCGAGGTCTACGCCGCGCCTGCCCGGCTGGTCCGCGCCGGCGCCGAGCCCGAGCCGGAGCCTGTCAACGAGGCCGGCGAGGAAAGTGACGAGCAGGAAGCGCCGATCATTCGCGACGGCGCGATCACCCGGCCGACCGAGCTGCTCGACGCGGTCCTCGCCGCCGGCCGCAAGGGCCTCGCCATCGCGCGCTACAAGGGCCTCGGCGAGATGAACGCCGAGCAGCTGTGGGAGACCACGCTCGACCCGGAGAACCGCATTCTGCTGCAGGTCAAGGTCGAGGACGCCGACGTGACCGACGAGATCTTCACGCGCCTGATGGGCGACGTGGTCGAGCCGCGCCGCGAGTTCATCCAGGAAAACGCGCTCAACGTCGCCAATCTCGACGTGTAGCTGCCGCCACACGTCGAGATCGGGCGCGCATCATCGCGTGCGTTCGGGGCTCCTGACCGGGCGCGCGTCGGTATCCTCGGGCACCTCGTTGACAAGATCGTCGAACAGCGCCTCGAAGTGGATCATCGCCTGGCGCAGATCCTCGGTCGAGGCCTGGCCGCGGCCGTGGCGCAGGACGATGTCGTGGCCTTCGCGATAATGCCGGGCGACTTCGCCGTGATCGACCGTCAGGTCCTCGTAGCGGCGGTCGAAGTCGGCCATCGGATAGCCGCGGGCGGTCATGATCGTGCCGAGCAGGCGGTCGGCGTGATGGACCGCTTCGACCGGGCTGTCGACGAACACCGCCTTCACGTCGCGCCATTCGCGGCTGAACTCGACGCGCTGCCGTTCGTCCAGCGGGCGGATGTCGAGCTTGGCGACCCGCTCCTCGCGCTCCTTCAGCGCGGCTTCGGCCTTGGCCTTGCCGCCGGCGGTATCGAGAGTGCGGTCGTATTCGGCGCCGAAATGGTCGCGCAACGCAGCGGTGCGGCGTTGGCGATAGATGAACCAGGCGGCCAGCGCGACGATCACGACCACGCCGATCAGCACCCAGACAAGCGGATTGATATGTTGCATCGGGAACTCCTTGAATGCGAGCCCCAACCGTCGTTCGCCCAACGACCTGTGTTAATTTCGGTTGTCGCCGGGGCGGCACTTTGCGGCGAACGCCGGATGCCGCGCGACGACCTGCCGGATCGAGCGTCAGCCGGCGCGCTCTGCCGCGATCACGCGCGCGACGCGCTCCTTGTACGGCGGCAGGCAGACGAACTTGAGCCACAGCCCGAGGCCGCCGAAGATCACCGTCACAACGACCATCGAATAACGCAGCATCGCCTCGTCGTGGAACACGTAATCGGTGAACAGGGCCACGATCGTGGGCCCGAGACCGCCGCCGATCACCCCGATCGTGAACAGATAGAGCGCGCTGATCTGACCGCGAAACTCGTTGGGTGTGACATTCTGCAGGGCCGCAACCGCGCCCGGGGCGGAAATGCCGATGCCGAAGGTCGCGGCGATCGAAAGGCCGAAGGCCCACCACGGGTCGGGAACGAGCAGCGAGGCAATCGTCAGCGGCAGGCTCAGGCACGAACCGAGGATCGACAGCTTGATCATCGCCCCGGTGTCGCCGCGCCGCTCCCAAGTCTGGCCCAGCCAGGCGCCGATGCCAAGGCCCACAGGTGTAAGAATGAGCGTGGCGTAGCCGGTCAACGGGCCGATGAAAGCCGGCCCCCAGCCGAAAGTCCGGCTGAAGAACGGATAGCGCCATTGCAGCACGCCATAGGCCTCGATCTGCAGCAGGGCGGAGCCGACGATGAAGGGAAAGAAGATCGGCCGCTCCCGCCACAGGTAACGGAACACTTCCAGCAGGGGCAGCCGCATGGTCGTGGCGCGTCCGCGCCGCGCGGGCTCACGCACCGTCAGCAGGAACGCCAGTCCCAGCACCACGCCGGGCGTGCCGATGATCAGGAAGACCATCTGCCAGTCGTGCAGCGGTATCCCCAAGACGTTGATTACCTTGCCGCCGAACCAGCCGAGCAGCATGCCGACGATGATGCTGGTGAAGCCCGCCCCGACCGACACCCCGCCGTTGTAGATCGCCATTGCCGTCGGCAGCTTCTCGCGCGGGAGCTGGTCGGAGATCATCGACAGTCCGTTGGGGCCCTTGAGCGACACCGCCGAGCCGGTGACGCCGCGCATGGCGAACAGCGACCAGAAGCCCTGCACGAAAGCGATTGCGCTCGTCGCAACGCTCCAGACCATCATCACGCCGCCGATGATGCGCTTGCGGTTGGAGGTGTCGGCGAGGCGCGAGAGCGGCAGGCCGATGAGGCCGTAGAACAGCGAAAAGGAAAAGCCGGTCAGCAGGCTGACCTCGGTATCGCTCAAATGCAGGTCGCGCTTGATCGGCTCGATCAGCAGGGTAATTCCGCCGCGGTCGACCGAATCGAGCGCGTTGGCGAGCGCGATCATCCACACCGCCCACCAGGCCGCGGCCTTGGCGGGGAACCGCTCGGCGACGGGCGCCGATGCCTCGACAGAATCCGGGCCGATCGCCTCGCTCGCCATCCCGCTTCTCCCCGACGTGCGGTTCTGCCGCATCTGGCGGCCAGCGTCGGGGATTAGCAAACGCTTGGCAAGGTCCTACTCAGCCGCCTGGGCCTCGTGCCGCGCGAACTCGAGCGTGGCGAGGAAGCGCTCGGCGTCGAGCGCGGCCATGCAGCCCGTTCCGGCGGCGGTGACCGCCTGGCGATAGATGTGGTCCGACACGTCGCCGCAGGCGAACACGCCGGGGACGTTGGTCTTGGGCGTGCCCGGCTCGACGATCAGGTAGCCGTTCTCGTCCATTGCGAGCTTGCCCTTGAACAGCTCGGTCGCCGGGGCGTGGCCGATGGCGACAAAGGCGCCTTCGCAGTCGAAGGTGCTCTCGGCGCCGGTGTGGCTGTCGACCAGCTTGAGCCCGGTGAGCCCGCCGTCGAGCGGATCGCCGAGGAATTCCTCGACCCGCTTGTTCCAGATCACGCTGATCTTCGGGTGGCCGAACAGCCGGTCCTGGAGGATTTTCTCCGCGCGCAGTTCGCTCCGCCGGTGGATCAGCGTCACGTCGTCCGAATGATTGGTCAGGTACAGCGCTTCCTCGACCGCGGTGTTGCCGCCGCCGATCACCGCGACTTTCTTGCCGCGGTAGAAGAACCCGTCGCACGTCGCGCAGGCCGAGACGCCCTTGCCCGAAAGCCGCTCCTCGCCCGGCACGCCGAGCCACTTGGCCTGCGCCCCGGTGGCGATCACCAGCACGTCGCCGAGATACACGTCGCCGCTGTCGCCCACCGCCTTGAACGGCGAGCCGCCGGCGATATCGACCTC
>JANWHA010000011.1 GCA_025450635.1 Croceibacterium sp.
AACGATGGCCGGTACTATTGCCGCAAGAGCGATGGCACGGTCGGCCTCGTCATTGGCGCCGCCGCCGGAGCTCTGCTCGGCCGCGCGGTCGACGGCGGCTATGATCACACCCTCGGCACGGTCATCGGCGGCGCGCTCGGGGCGCTGCTCGGCAAGAGTGTCGCACAGGAAAACACCTGCCGCTGACGCAAGTCAATTACGGCCGCGCCTTCCCTGTTGGGCGCGGCCCAGCGCGGCCTTAGGGTCGCAACTTTCGAGGCCGCGCCGAGGCGCCCATGCGTACAGCCGCATGGGCGCCTCGTTTCGTTCCGGCCTCGCTCGCGCCTCCCCGTCTTTCCCGAAACGGGACGCAGGCCCGTTCGCTGCCCCTAAACACGGCGACTTCGCTACGGCTGGCAAATCCAGCAAGGATTTTGCGGTATGAGGTTTGCGATGACGCGCCAATCAGCCTTTCTTCTCGCCAGCACACTCCTGCTCGCCGGTTGCGGCGGCAGCGACGAGCCGGCCAAGACCAGGAACGACGACGCGGCGATGTCCGGTGCGCTCGGCAAGCCGATCGCGACCGATCCCGACCTCGCCGGCGAGAACGGCGCCAACACCGCGGCGTCGGTGCCTTCAGCCGACGGCAGCGTGCCGAGCCTGGACGTGTCGCCCGAAGCCGTCACCGCCGCGCGGGCTGCTGCGCTCAAGCTGGTCGGCGGCCCGGGCGCGATGAAGAAGGCTCCGCCCGCGACCGGCAATGGCGCCGCCTCGGCGCCGGATTCGCAACTCACCGCGGCCGCGCGCGCCGCCGCCAGCCCTGGCGCGAACGGCGATTGCGCAGCAAAGGTGCGCTACACCGCCGCGTGGGCGGCCAAGCTGCCCGAGACCTTCCCGGTCTATCCGCAAGGCGCGGTGCAGGAAGCCGCCGGCACCGACGAGGGCGCCTGCCACCTGCGAGTGGTCAATTTCTCTACCCCCGTGCCCCTGCCCGAGGTGCTCGACTTCTACTTCACGCGCGCAAGCGCCGCGGGCTTCACGGCGCAGCACGCGCGCGATGGCGCGGATGACGTGCTCGCCGGCACCAAAGGGCCGGCGAGCTACGTCATCTATGCCCGGAAGCTCGGGAACGGCGCGACGAGCGTCGATCTCGTGACGAACGGGGACTGACCATTTAGCGCACTTCGGTCCGGCGGTCCTCGCGGAAGCCGACGCCGACGCTGGCGCGCGGCTGTTCCATCTCGGTGCTCGCGACCGGATAGGCGCAATAGTCCGCGGCATAGAACGCCGCCGGACGATGGTTGCCCGACAGGCCGACGCCGCCGAACGGGGCGGCCGAGCTGGCGCCGTTCGTCGGCCGGTTCCAGTTGACGATCCCGGCGCGGACGTTCGCCCAGAAGCGGCTGTATTCCTGCGGATTGCCGCCGATCAGCGAGGCGCTGAGGCCGAAACGGGTGTTGTTGGCCTCGGCGATCGCCTGGTCGAAGCTGTCGACCTTGATCACTTGCAGCAGCGGACCGAACAGCTCGACGTCGGGCCGCTCTTTCATCGCCGTGGTGTCGATGATCCCGGGCGATACGAACGGAAGCCCCTCGCGCGGGCGGCGCATGTGAGTCAGCACCTTGCCGCCGTTCGACATCAGGTACAAGAAGCTCTCGGTCAGCTGGTCGGCGGCGTGCATGTCGATTACCGGGCCCATGAACGGCGCAGGTTCGTCGAACGGGGCGCCGATGATGATCCGCCCGGTCAGCCGCTTAAGCTCGTCGATCGTCTGGTCGTAGAGGCTTGCCTTGACGATCAGGCGGCGCGCGGCGGTGCAGCGCTGCCCGGCGGTGGTGAAGGCCGATTGCACGATCAGCGTCGCCGCGTCGGAGATCTTCGGCGTGTCCCACAGCACGATGGGATTGTTGCCGCCCATCTCGAGCGCGACGACCTTGCCCGGATTGGCGGCGAGCTTGCGGTTGATGGCGATGCCCGCCTGCGCCGATCCGGTGAAGAGCACGCCGTCGACGCCCGGGTGGGCGACGAGCGCCTTGCCCTCTTCGGGCCCGCCGATCAGGCACTGCACCAGCGCCGCGCTGAGCCCCGCGCGGTTGAACAGCTTCATGAGCAACTCGCCGACCGCGGGCGTCTTCTCGCTCGGCTTGAAGATTACCGCGTTACCGGCGATCAGCGCCGGGACGATGTGACCGTTGGGCAGGTGCGCGGGGAAATTGTAGGGCCCGAGCACCGCCATCACCCCGTGCGGCTTGTGACGCACGGCGGCGGTGCCCTGCAGCGCGCTGTCGAGCTTTCGCTGGCCGGTGCGCTCGGCATAAGCGCGAACCGAGATTTCCACCTTGGCGATCACCGATTCGACTTCGGTCCGCGCTTCCCACATGGGCTTGCCGGTCTCGCGCGCGATCAGGTCGGCGAGCTTCTCCTGGTCCTTGCGGACCTCGTTGGCGAAGCGGCGAACCAGCTCGATCCGGTTGGCGAGCGACTGGGCGGCCCACGCCGGCCACGCGCGGCGCGCGCGGTCGACGGTGGCGTCGACATCGCCGATCTTTCCGCGCCACAGCTCCGCGCCGGTTGCCGGTTCGGTCGAAACGATGATGTTTTCGCTCACCAATTCGGGAACAATCTTCTGAGTTGCCGCAGCCATAGCCTGTGCCAATTAAACGCCGGCGGTTAACCACGCCACCCCGGTGAGGGTTTATATGGAGCTAAACGCCGTGACCAGCCGGCGCGGGCGGTTCGCCGAGCGCCTCGCCCATTCGCCGCACGGCGGCGATCTTGAGGTGCAACGGCTGCCAATCGTCCCTCTCCGCAATTGCCGACCAGATCGCCTCGACTTCGTCGATCAGCATCGATTGGGGTTCTGGCTCCGACCAGTAGGCATCGTCGGTTTCGACCGTTCGATAACCGGCGAGGGCTTCGACCAGGGAGCCCGTCGCATCCCGTCCGCAGCGATGGCTGAAGAAGAACGCGTCGGGCCCCATCTCGCGTTCGCGCATCGTCTTCTCCGCCGCGGCGATCAGCGCGCTGTCGGCGTCGAGGCCGCGGCTCTTCATGCCGAGGCGCCAGCAGAACCGGCGCGTCAGCGCGCCGGCGTAGCAGGCGCCGAAGCGGTTGAACGCGGCGACCAGTGGCTCGGCATCGCAAATGCGCCTGAGCGCAGTCGCCAACTGGCCGAGGTTCCAGCGGATCGCCTCGGGCTGGCGGCCGAACGCGTAAAGCCCCGTCTGGTCGAAATAGGCGGCTGTGAAGCCCGGCTCCCACCGGGGCAGCCAGCGCCAGGGACCGTAATCGAAACTCTCGCCGGTCACGTTCATGTTGTCGGAATTGAGCACGCCGTGGACGAATCCGGCGGCCATGTAGCTGGCGGCGAGGTCGGCCAGGCGTTCGACCGCCTGATGCATCAGCACCGCCGCCGGCTCGTCGCGGCCTGGCGCATCCGCGGGCGGCTGAGGCCCGGGGAATTCCTTGAGGCAATAATCGACCAGCTGCCGCATGTGCTCGTCCTCCCCGAACACGGCGAGGCGCTGGAAGGTGCCGATGCGGATGTGCGAGTGGCTCAGGCGCACCAGCACCGCCGAACGCGTCGGCGAGGGCTCGTCCCCGCGGACCAGCTCCTCGCCGGTCTCGATGACCGAGAAGGTCTTCGACGTGTTGACGCCGAGCGCTTCGAGCATCTCGGTCGCAAGGACTTCGCGCACCGCGCCCTTTAGCGTCAGCCGTCCATCGGCGGTGCGGCTGTAGGGCGTGAGCCCGCTGCCCTTGGTGCCGAGGTCGAGCAGACGATCCTCGGCGTCGCGCAGTTGGGCGAAGGTGAAGCCGCGCCCGTCGCCGATCTCGGGATTGTACACCCGGAACTGGTGGCCGTGATAGCGCAGCGCTAGCGGATGCGGCAGATTGCCGGGCAGCGGCTCGAACCGGCCGAAGTGGGCGATCCATTGCTCGTCCGTGAGGTCCGCCAGGCCAACCGCCTTGTCCCAGCGGCGGTTGCGGAAGCGCTGCCGATGCATCGGAAAGTCGGCCGGCTCGACCGCGTCGGCGAGCCACCCCGCCAAGGCGAGGATTTGCGGATCGGCCCGATAGGGGGCCGCTTGCGGTTCGGCGCGCATCTGGCCATTAGTGGGGCCGCCGGAGGTCCGGCGCAAGCGGGCGCAACGCGAGGGAATCCGCAACGAATGGCCGAGGCCGCCTTTTCCGACGGCGAGTGGCAGAGCGGGGACGGGCTCACCCTGCACTACCGCGATTATCCCGGCGGCGAGAGCCGCCCGCCCTTGCTGTGCCTCCACGGCCTGACCCGCAACGCGCGCGATTTCGAGGCGCTGGCCGAGCGCTTTGCCGGCGCATGGCGCCTGATCGTTCCGGAAATGCGCGGGCGTGGGCACAGCGAATACGCCCGCGATGCGGCAAGCTATAATCTCAACGCCTATGTCGCTGACGTCGTGCGCCTGCTGGACCAGTTGGAGTGCGGGCCGGTGACGGTCGTCGGCACGTCGATGGGCGGATTGATGGCGATGACGATGGCCGCCACGAAAGCGTGGCCGCTTGCCGCGGTCGTGCTCAACGACATCGGGCCCGCTCTCGAGCCGGCGGGCCTGTCGCGCATTGTCGAAACGGTCGGCCAGGGCGGCAGCTTCGAGACCTGGATGCATGCGGCAAGGCATTTGCGCGAGCAGGCGGGATCGCAGCATCCCGATTATACGATCAGCGACTGGCTTGCTTTCGCCAAGCGGGTGATGGTGGTCGGCGGGAACGGGCGGATCGTATTCGACTACGACATGCGCATCGCCGAACCGCTGCAGGCTTCGAATGGCGCAATTCCCGACCTGTGGCCTGCACTCGGTGCCCTCAAGGCGATTCCCACGCTGGTGTTGCGCGGCGAGGCGTCGGACCTGCTTTCCCCAGCCACGGTGGCCCGCATGCTGGCGGAAATGCCGGGGCTGCGCGCCGAGACGATCCCGCGTGTCGGGCACCCGCCGACGCTGGCCGAGCCGGAGGCGCAATCCGCCATCGACGGCCTGCTTACGGAGGTCGCGTGACTCGCCCGCCGAGCGTCATCCCGCGCATCCTGCATATTCACTCCTCGTTCGATCCGGGGGGCAAGGAGTTGCGCTGCGCGCGGCTGATCAACGCCTTCGGCAATGCGGCGCATCACGCGTTGGTTTCGGGCGATCCCGAACGGCGCGGAGCGGCGGCGCTCATCAGACCGATGGTCGTATGGGCGCGCTTCCCGCGGCTGACGGGCAAACCGTGGCCCTGGCGGCTCAATCGGATGGCGGCCGCGATGGCCGGATACGACCTGGTGTGCACCTACAATTGGGGCGCGATGGATGCAGTACTGGCGCACACGCTGTTCGCCGACGTCTATCGCCTGCCGCCGCTGATCCACCACGAAGACGGGTTCAACGAGGATGAGGCGGAGCAGCTGAAGCCGTCGCGCAACCTGTACCGCCGGCTGGCGCTCGGCCGCTCGTCGGCGTTGGTGGTGCCCTCCAGGCAACTCGAGCAGCATGCGCTGCAAACCTGGGAGCAGCCGCGCAGCCGTGTGCGGCGCATCGCCAACGGCATCGATACGCGCGCTTACGCCAAGAAACCGGCGCGCGACGTCTTGCCGGGACTCGTCAAGCGCAGGGGGGAATTCTGGGTCGGCACCCTGGCGGGGCTGCGCGTGGTCAAGAATCTTCCCGCGCTGGTTCGCGCCTTCGCTCCGTTGCCGGACGAGTGGCAGCTGGTCATCGCCGGCGAAGGCCCAGAGCGCGTGGCAATCCTGGCCGAGGCGGAGAGGCTGGGCATCGAACATCGCGTGCACCTGCCTGGATTCGTTGCCGATCCGGCGAAGCTGGTCGGCCTGTTCGACGTGTTCGCCCTGTCCTCGCGCAGCGAGCAGTTCCCGATCTCGGTGGTGGAGGCGATGGCCGCGGGCCTTCCGGTTGTCTCACCGGCGGTCGGCGACGTCGCGGCGATGGTGGCGGAATCAAACGCGCCGTACATCGTAGCACCAGGAGACGAGCGAGCGCTGGCGACCGCGCTGCAAGAGCTTGCCGCCGATGCCTCGGCCCGGCGGGCAATCGGCGACGCCAACCAGGCGCGCGCCCGGACGGATTATGGCGAGCGTAAAATGATCGAGCGCTACAAGGCGCTCTATTGGGGTCTCATGGGCCGAAAGTTCGCTTAACGGGCGGTTCACCTCGTCGGGGACACATCGCCAATCGGCAATTGAATTGCCCCGTCCTTCGTCTAAACAGCGCGGCCAACCGACCAGCAAATCGAAAAAGCGCCCGTGGCCCTGACCCCAAGCTTACCCAACAAGGAACAGCGCCTCGCCGCCGAGCAGGACGTCTTGATGCGCGAGGTCGACGAGGCCGTGCGCCAGGACGAAGCGGCCGCGTTCGCCCGCCGCTACGGCATTTCGATCGCCGTTCTGCTGGTGTTGGCGCTCGCCGCGTTCGGCGGTTGGCTGTGGTGGCAGGGACACCGGGAAAGCAAGCTCGACAAGGGCTCGGAACAGTTCGTCCAGGCGCTCGACCAGCTCGATGCCGGCAATCGTGCCGCCGCCGAGACCCAGCTCGCGCCGATCGCGAAAAACGGGACACCGGCCGCTTCGGCGGGAGCGCGGATGCTGCAAGCGGGGATTCTCGCGCAAAAAGGCGACACGGCCGGCGCCGCCAAGGCGTTCATGGCCATAGCCGACGATAGCGGCGCCCCCGAAGCCTACCGTAACCTCGCGGCGATCCGCGGCGTCGCCGCCAGCTTCGACAGCATGAAGCCCCAGGACGTGATCAACCGCCTGAAGCCGCTCGCGGTGCCGGGTAATCCGTGGTTCGGCAGTGCCGGCGAGCTGGTCGCGATGGCTTATCTGAAGCAGGGCAAGAAGGATCTGGCCGGCCCGCTGTTCGCTTCGATCGCCAAGGACAAGGACGTTCCGCAGTCGCTGCAAACGCGGGCGCGGCAGATGGCGGGCATTCTCGGCTACGATGCGGTGACCGACGTCGATCAGGTGCTCGCCGCGGAACGCCGCCCCGCTGAGCCGGCGGGAACCCCGGCGCAATAATGGATGAGATGATGGGCGGGAGCAACTTTTCGGGTTTCGTTCGGCGCACCGCGGCGCTCACGGCACTGGCCGCGCTGCTTGCCGGTTGCGGAATCATCGGCGGCAAGCACGGGCCGGTCACGCCGACGGTCGGCAACCGCACGCCGATCCTGTCGCATGTCGGCAGCGACGTCTCGCCCGATCCCACGCTGGCGCAAGTCGCGGTGGTGCTGCCGCCGGCGCAGGTCAACAAGGACTGGTCGACCGCCGGGGGTGAGCCGGACAAGAGCATCGGTCACGTGGCCCTCGGCGACAATCCGGCCCGCGTATGGACCGCGCAGGTGGCCGGCAGCAGCAATAAGGAGCGCCTGGCCGCGGCGCCGGTGGTCGGCAATGGCACCCTCTACGTGGTCGACACCAATGGTGCGGTCAACGCCTTCGACGCCGCGACCGGGGCCAAGCGCTGGGAATATCAGCTCGCCGTCAGCAAGGATTTGACCAACACCCGCTTCGGCGGCGGCGCGACTTTTTACAACGGCGTCGTCTACGCGACGAGCGGAGCCGGTGACGTGGTCGCGCTCGACGCCCAGACCGGGACGCAGAAGTGGCGCGTCAAGCCCGCCGGGCCGTTGCGCGGCTCGCCGACGGTGGAGTTCAACTCCCTTTACGCGATGACCCAGGACAACCAGATCGTCGCGCTCGATATCGCGGACGGACACACCATCTGGCAGGATGCCGCGGCGACCGGCGAGCAGGGCGTGTTCGGCGTCGCAGCGCCCGCTGCCGGGCAAAGCACGGTGATCGCTGGCTACAGCACCGGCGAGCTGGTCGCCTATCGTTACGAGAACGGCCGGGTGCTGTGGTCGGACGCGCTGGCGCGCACGTCGATCTCAACTTCGGTGAGCACGCTGACGGACGTCGATGCCGACCCGATCATCGACAACGGCCGCGTCTATGCGCTGGGACAGGGCGGGCGCATGGCCGCTTATGAGCTGGTCACCGGGCAACGCATCTGGGAGCTCTCCCTGGCTGGAATCTCCACGCCGGTGGTCGCCGGGGAGTGGGTCTTCACGCTCACCTCCGACGCCCGGCTGCTGGCCATCGCGCGGGCTACCGGGCGGGTGCGTTGGCTGACCCAGCTTGCCGAATTCAAGAATCAGAAGAAGAAGACCGATCCGATCTTCTGGACCGGCCCGGTGCTGGCGAACAACAAGCTGTGGATCGCGAGCTCGATAGGCGGGGTTTACAGCGTCGACGTGACGACCGGACAGGCGACGCTGTTCACCGACCTCAAAAGCCCGGTGTCGCAACCGCCGATCGTCGCCAACAAGATGTTGTACATCCTGTCCGACGACGGTCGGATCAACGCGTTCCGCTGATCCGCGCGTTACCCGGGGTTTAACCCTTTCGCGCTAGGCCCGCGCCATGAGCGCGCAGCCAACCCGCGCGGGCGGCCTGCCCGCGAGCGACGTCTCGTCCGCCGTCGGGCTGGTCGGTCTTGCCGGTCTGGCGGCATGGATCGCGCTGTGCCGCGCCTGGCCTGCCATCGCCGACGCCCTCTCGCTTCCCGGGCCGCGCGAGCGGGTCGCCGGGCCTTTCGCAGCGCTGGCGGCGATGGCCTTCGCCGGAATGCTGATGGCGCTGTGGTCGGTGCTGGTCGAAAAGGTGCACCGCAATCCTTCGACCGGTATCGACTGGCACCGGCCCCGGCCGTTGGCCGCTTCGCTCCACGTCTCCGGGACCAAGCTCGCCGGCCTGTGGTCGACCTGGGCGATCATCGGATTCCTCTACTGCCTCGGCCGCTGGTACTGGAATGGGCAATACCTGTTTGCAATGCACGTGATCGGCTGGGCCGCGTTGCCGATCTTCGTGCTCTCGGTGCCCTACGTGCTGTGGCTCGACCGCGTGCTGATCGAGCCGCGCGACCATGCCTGGCATTTCGGCGCGATGCTGATCGGCCGCGAGCCCTGGGACGCGGGCGAGGTCACGAAGCACTGGCGCGCATGGATCATCAAGGGCTTCTTCGGCGCCTTCATGATCTCGATCCTGCCGGCGGGATTTGCCGCGGTGGTGAGCGCCGACTGGAGCCAGGTCATCCACGACCCGGTGCGCACCGGCAACGCGCTGTTCGACATCCTGTTCACGATCGACGTGCAGATCGGCACGGTCGGCTACCTGCTGACCCTGCGCCCGCTCGATGCGCACATCCGCAGCGGCAACCCGTTCCTTGCCGGCTGGGTGGCGGCGCTGATGTGCTACCCGCCATTCGTCTACGCCTTCATGGGCAACGGCGGGGTGATCCAGTACGAGGTCAATACCGGCGGCTGGGGCTATTGGTTCGCCGGGCACGATACGCTGCTGTGGATCTGGGCCGGTCTGCTGGCCTGCCTCACCGGACTCTACGCGTGGGCGACGGTCGCGTTCGGCATCCGCTTTTCGAACCTGACTTATCGTGGCGTGCTGACCAACGGGCCCTATCGCTTCAGCCGCCATCCTGCCTATTTATCGAAGAACCTGTTCTGGTGGCTCTCGACATTGCCGTTCCTCGTCACAAGCCATTCCCCGGTCGACACGATCCGCGACACCGTATTCCTCGGCTGCGTTAGCGCGATCTACTTCTGGCGCGCGAAGACGGAGGAAGCCCATCTGCTGCGCGAGGACTCCAAATACCGCCATTATCACGCGTGGATGGAAGAGCGCGGCCTAGTTACCGCGCCCCTCGCGCGGTTGCTCGGACGGGCAAGGCCGCGGCGCGTGGCCGTGCAGCCGGCGGAATGACTATAGATCCTCTCCATTTTTCCGCAGGACAAATGGGGAGGTGGCAGGCGCCGAAGGCGGCTGACGGAGGGGTCACTTCGACTGGCAATAACGAACCAGCGTCTCGGCGACATCCTTCGGCGACCTGAGCACCTCAGTCGCCGCAACACGCACCACCTCTATTCCCTCACAGTGAAGAAGCGCGCTCCGCGCTTCGTCGTGTTCCGGCTGATCTCCCATGTCATGCGCCTTCCCATCGACCTCGATCGCAAGCCTTAGGTTCGCCACGTAAAAGTCCAGAAAATAGTCGCCAATCGAGTGCTGACGGCGAAACTTGATCCCGCCCGGCTCCCGTCGCAGATGGCGCCATAGCAGCACCTCGGGCAGGCTCATCTTGCTCCTGAGGTGCCGCGCACGTGCGGTGTTGCGCGGTTCCTTGCGCCTCGGCATTTACGCCTCCGTCACGCCGCCTTTGGCGGCGCGCCACCTCCCCATTTGGCTGCGCAAAATGGGGAGGATCGTTGCCTAGAAGCTCTCTTCGTAGACCCGGCTGATGTCTCCACCCCACTCGCCGTGGAACTTGTCGAGCAGGCGCTGGGCCGGAACCTTGCCGGATTCCACGATCTCCTCGAGCGGTTCGAGGAAGCCGGTCTCGTTGTTGCCGCTCGAATCCGGCCTTGAGCGAGCGGACAGGCCGGAACGGGCGATGTTCAAGACATCGCGCGCGAGATCGCGCAGGATGCCGCCGCCAGGCAGGGGCGCGTCGAGCGCCAGCTTCGGGACCGCGTCGCGCAACGCCTCGCGCTCGTCCATCGTCCAATGCTTGACCAGATCCCATGCGGCGTCGAGCGCGGTCTGGTCGTAAAGCAGCCCGACCCACAGGGCCGGCAGCGCGCAAATGCGATTCCACGGGCCCCCGTCGGCGCCGCGCATCTCGAGGAAGCTCTTGAGGCGCACTTCCGGGAAAGCGGTCGACAAATGGTCGATCCAGTCGCCTTCCAGCGGCAGCTCGCCGGGCAGTGCGGGGAGCTTGCCGGCAAGGAAATCGCGGAAGCTCTGCCCTGCGGCATCGATGTACTGCCCGTCTCGGAAAACAAAATACATCGGCACATCAAGCATGTAGTCGACATACTTCTCATAGCCGAAGTCGCCGTCGAACACGAACGGCAGCATGCCGGTGCGCTGCGGATCGGTGTCCGACCAGATGTGACTGCGATAGCTCAAGTAACCGTTAGGTTTGCCTTCCGTGAACGGCGAATTGGCGAACAGCGCGGTCGCCAGCGGTTGCAGCGCCAGGCTGGTACGGAACTTCTCGGCCATGTCCGCCTCGGACGAATAATCGAGGTTCACCTGGATGGTGCAGGTGCGCAGCATCATGTCGAGGCCGAGGCTGCCGACGCGCGGCATGTGCCGCAGCATGATCGCGTAGCGGCCCTTGGGCATGATCGGCAG
>JANWHA010000012.1 GCA_025450635.1 Croceibacterium sp.
GACAGAAGTTGCGAAACTTTTGAGAGGTTCGGAGGCTACACGCCGCCAGGACATCGCGCGAACGCATGACAATCGCGGCGGAGACATTGGCTTGAACCCGGAACGGCGACACGCAGGAGCAGTGCCGGCACACATCACCGCCGCGATCGATCGGGCGCTCGACGCCAGTGACTTTCCGCGCGCCGTCAATCTTGCACAGCAGGCGCTCGGTGCCGGTCATCGCCATCCGTTGCTGTTCCATCTGCGCGCTGTGTCGCGAAAGCAGAACGGGCAGTTCGAAACGGCCATGAGCGATCTGACGGAGGCGCTTCGTCTCGCGCCAAATTCTGCCGGGCTTCTGATGGACGCGGCCGACTGCGCAAACGCGCTGGGAGATCATGGGCGCGCTATTCAGCTCGCGGGCGGCGCCATCGCGCGCGATCCGCGCCAGCCGATCGCCTGGTATCTCAAGGGCTACGCCCATCAAATACTCGCGCAATTCGGGCCGGCGACGACGTGCCTGCGCGAGGCCGTGCGGCTCGATCCGGGCTATGCCGATGCCTATGCGAGGCTTGCGCATATCGCGATGGGACAGAGCCGGCTCTCGGAGGCGCGCGGACTCGCGCAGCAGGCGCTCCTCGTCGATCCCCGCAACGCCATCGCCCTGCTGGCGCTCGCTGCCGTGGATGTCGCGGAGGATCGCCCCGATGCGGCGCAACCGCGCCTCGCGACCGTGCTGGCCGACCCGGCTGCGGAGCCGCCGGTGCGCGCCATCGCCAAGACGCAGCTCGGCGATCTCTGGCACGCTATGGGCCAGACGGACGAGGCGTTCGACGCCTATCGCAGCGCGGGCGAAATCTGGAAGTCTTACTACGAGCCGCACGTCGTGAAGACGGAGACGGCGATGGCGCAGCTTGGTCGACTCGTCGACGACCTAGAGTCGATGCCGCCTGCGCGATGATCGATCGAGCGCCGGGCCGCGCGCCGGCGGACAATGCGGCGGGTCTGGCATTCATCCTGGGGTTTGCCCGCACCGGCACCACGCTGCTCGGCCAGATTCTTGCGGCTTTGCCCGACGTAGCGCTGCTCGAAGAGAGCGAAATCCTGACCGCCACCGCCGGCACCTTCGTGCGCGACAGCGACGGGATCGAAAGACTTGCCGGGCTGACGGCGCCGGAGATCGGCGGTTATCGCCAGGCGTTCTGGCAGCATGCGCAGCAACTCGGCGCGGATCTCAAGGATCGCGTTGTCGTCGAGCAGACCGCGCTCAACACGGTATATATGCCCGTGATCTCCCGGATCTTTCCCGATGCCGCGGTCGTCTTCGTCATCCGGGACCCGCGCGACGTGGTCTTCAGCTGCTTCCGGCGGAAATTCGAGCCGACTCCCTTCACGCTGGAATTCCACTCGCTCGAGAGCACCGCCAAGGTCTATGACCGCACCATGCGGCTGGCCGAGATCGCGCGCGGCATGATGGTGCCCGGCCCGATCGACATCCGCTACGAGGATCTGCTGGCGGATTTCGACGGAGAGACAAGGCGCCTGTGCGCGGGGCTTGGTGTCCGATGGAGCGAAACGATGAGAGATTTCCATGTGCTCTCGGCATCGCGCAACCTCACGACCGCAAGCGCACCCCAGATCCGGCGCGGTCTGACACGCGACAGTGTGGGCGCCTGGCGCGCCTATCGCGAACACATGGCGCCGGTGCTGCCGCTGCTCGCGCCCTGGGTTGAGCGCTTCGGCTATCCCCCCGATTGATGCCGGACGAGCGACGGGCGGCCCTGCGGCCGCCCGTTTCGCAATCTGTGCCTGCTCCTAGTCGGTGCCGGCGCGGCCCAGTCCGAGATCGTGCTCGGCGGCGACGATGGAGATCGTGTAGCCGGCGACCACGTCGAACAGGGTCATGAACATGATGAAGAAGAACGGCGTCGAGGCGAAGCCCTTGAGCACGATGAATTCGATCAGGGCGACCACGAAAGTCAGCATGGAGAGACCGTGATTGATGATCTCGCGCGCCGTCGTCCGCGTCGCTTTCACCACTTCGACGAACAGCAACGCCAGGCTGAGCAGAACGAGGAAGTCGCCGAAGCTGAACCGCCACGTGTCGCCGGAGAACATCTTTATCGCGAGCGAATGATCGTAGCTCAGCATGTCCTGGATGTCGTGATGCAGAATGGCGCCGCCGGCCAGAGCGATCACATTGTAGATAATAAGCGGAATCAGAAGCAGCGGAAACATGCGGATCATCGAATACCTCCCCAAAGCATGACTGGCAGCGAAAACCTCGCGGCCGAAAAAGCCGATGAAAGGTTTGTACCATATTGGGGCGAAAAAGGGGCGCGGTTAACGCAGGCCCCGATCGATTGGTTAAGATGCTGCCCGCCGCGCGCGGTCGCGGTAGATCATGTAGAGATTGCGCGCGTAGATCGGGATCGGCATTCCCTGGCCGATCAGCAGCGGCCAAGCCTGAATGTGCGCGGCATAAGCGAAGCTGATCAGGCCGCCGGCGAGGCTGCAGTACCAGAACATGATCGGTATGACGCTGTGGCCGGCCTGCTCGCTGCGCAGCCATTGGATGAGAAAGCGAACGCCGAACACAGCCTGGCCGAGAAAGCCGATGCCCGTCCACGCCGTGTCGAACGGGCTCTGCAGCGCCAGCGTGTAAAGATGCCAGAGAAAGCCCATCAGATCTCTTTCGACTCTGTGCGTCCCTTGAAGCGTCGCTGCAGCCAGCGAACGCCAAGCAGATCGTTCACGCTCACCAGCAGGCGTCCGAGATTGGTGTACTTCGAGCGGCCATGGGCGCGCGGACGGTGATTCACGTCGACGAAGCGCACGTCATAGCCCTCGCGGAGCATCAGCGTGATGATGAAGCGATGGATGTGATCGAAATAGGGGAGGGCGAGGAACGCGTCGCGACGGAACGCCTTGAGGCCGCAACCCGTGTCGCTCGCACCGTCGCCCAGCAGCCGCGAACGGATCGTATTGCCGAACCTCGACGCCATGCGACGGCTCGCGGTGTCCTTCCGCGCGGCGCGAACGCCGGAAACCAGGCCGACTCCCGCCGCATCCGGTCGGCGCAGGATCGCGAGCAGTTTGGGAATGTCGGCCGGATCGTTCTGGCCGTCGCCGTCCAGCGTGACGATGGTTTCGGAGCGCGCGGCCCGCACGCCGGTCCTGATGCCACGGCTCTGGCCGAGATTTTGGCCGTGCTGGAGGACCCGAAGCTGCGGGATCTCGCCCTTGAGGACGCGCAGGGCCTCGCCCGTGCCGTCACTCGAACCGTCGTCTACAAAAATGATCTCGGCGTCCTCGCCCGCAAGCGCGGCCGCGATTTCGCGCGCCAGAGGTCCGACGTTCTCGGCCTCATCCTTGACCGGCACGACCACGGTGAGAGCGACAGCCATGCTGAGGTTCCGTTCAATCCCATCGTAGAATAGAGTGCTCGCCGGCCGTCTATCGGCTTCGCGACTGCGCGCGTGGCCGGGCGCCTTATACAGGCCTGGCCTCTCAAGAAACAGGCGTGTTCCAGGATGACCCATCTGGCGACTTTACCCTTTCCGGCGCGCGCCGCCACGCCATCGGCATTCAAAGGACGTTCCAGATGAGCGAAGCAGGCGCGCCGTCGCAGCAACCCTTCACTCCCGAGGTGCCCGCGACGCGGGCCGGCCGCACCCTTTCCTGGGCCGCCCGGCACTGGGCCGCGACATTGGCGCTGATGTGCCTGGCGCTCTGGCTGCCCGGCATCCTCAGCCTGCCGCCGATCGACCGCGACGAGAGCCGCTTTGCGCAGTCCTCGCGGCAGATGCTCGAATCCCATGACTTCGTGAACATCGAATTCGGGCATGTGCCGCGCTACAAGAAGCCGGCGGGAGTCTACTGGCTGCAGGCGGCGACGACCGCGATTGCCGGGCTCGGCGATCACGGTCACATCTGGACCTACCGGCTTG
Source organism: Croceibacterium sp. (assembly GCA_025450635.1). Classification (GTDB taxonomy): domain Bacteria; phylum Pseudomonadota; class Alphaproteobacteria; order Sphingomonadales; family Sphingomonadaceae; genus Croceibacterium_B. The sequence goes on from JANWHA010000012.1 coordinate 3,930, forward strand.
CGTCGCTGTTCGGCGGCATCGGCGCGGTGCTCCTGTGCTTCTGGTGTGCACGGGCCTTCGCCGTGCCCGAAGTCTCCTGGCTCGCCGCCGCGATGATGGGAACTTCGTTCCTGCTCACGGCCGAATCGACGATGGCGACGACCGATGCGGTGCAGCTCGCCTGTCTGATGGGAGCGATGGGGGTGCTTCTGCGGGTCTATCTCGCGGCGCATGGCGGACCGGCGGTGCGTACGCGGCTGGTTCTCATCGGGTGGGCCGCCTTCGCCGCCGGCATTCTCGTGAAAGGGCCCGTGGTGCCGGCCGTCTGTGCCGTCACGATCGTCGCCCTGGTCGCCTGGGGGCGAGGCGAGTGGCGTTGGCTGAAGGCCCTGCGGCCGCTCCTCGGCGTCGCACTGGTTCTGGCGATCGTGCTGCCCTGGGGCATCGCAATCCTGTTTGCGAGCCACGGCGCCTTCTACGAGCAGTCGCTGGGCCAGGACTTCGCGGCCAAGCTCGCGAGCGGCCAGGAGAGCCATGGTGCCTGGCCGGGCTACTATCTGCTGCTGGCGACGCTGACGCTGTGGCCGGCGATCCTCTTCGTGCTGCCGGCGATAGGGGCTGCGGTCGGCAGGCTGCAGGACCCGGCGACGCGCTTTCTGATCGCCTGGGCCGGCGCGAGCTGGCTGATGATCGAGGCCGTTCCGACCAAGCTCCCCAACTACATCCTGCCGGCTTATCCCCCCATCGCCATGCTGGCGGCTCTCTGGGTGTTATGGCCGCGTGTCTGGGAGGCACCGCGCTGGCAGCGCGCCCTCGACTATGCCGCTGCGGTTCAGTTCGTCCTTGTGGCGCTGGCGTTGAGCGCTGCACCGATGCTGGCACGCCGCTATGGCCTGGACAGCGGCTTCGCCGAAGCGGCGACGGGTGTCGCCGTGGCCGGGCTGGTGGCCGCAATCCTGGCGGCCGTGCTTTACCTGCGCCGCGCTCGGGTTGCTGCCTTCCTGTCCGCGGCATTGGCGGCCCTCGTCTTCTATCCGACCATTGCCGCGCTCGCTGCGCCGCGCATGGAGACGATCTGGGTCAGCCCCCGCGCCGCTGCCCTGGTCGGCAAGTATGCAAAGCGCGGCGATCCACCCGTGGCTGCGGCTGGCTACATCGAGCCCAGTCTGATGTTCGCTCTCGGGTCGGAAACCCGCTTGACCGATGGCGCCGGCGCGGCCGATGCCGGCGCCTATCAGGGGGGCCTCGCGTTGATCGAGGACAGCGAGCGCCCAGCGTTCCTCGCCCATCTCGCCGAGCTCGAGACCGATGCGGCGCCACTGGGGCAGCTGACGGGGCTCAACTACACGCGCGGCCGCGCGGTCCACATCACCCTCTACCGAGTCACCCCGACCCATGACGTGACCCTGCCGCCGGCCGAGTGAGGCGCATCGGTCACATTCCGTGGAATCATTCACAGGGACGTGCGCGCGCCTCCGCCCCC
>JANWHA010000013.1 GCA_025450635.1 Croceibacterium sp.
ACGCCACCTCGGCCTCGGACGGCTTGATGGGCTTGGAAACCCGGGCGAAGGCCGGAGGGGGGCCGGCCTTCGCCGCGGGCAAATGGCGCGAGGGGGCAGGGTGCGCTGCGGCACCCTCGCGCAGGAAACGCTTCACGATACGGTCTTCGAGCGAATGGAACGTGACCACCGCCAGCCGCCCGCCTTCGCCGAGGAGCACTTCGGCCGCGCGGAGGCCAGCCTCGAGCTCGTCGAGCTCCGCGTTGACGTGGATGCGAACCGCCTGAAAGGTGCGCGTGGCCGGGTCCTTCGGCGCGCCGGCTCGGTAGCCGAGCGCCTTCCTCACGACGCGGGCGAGATCGCCGGTTGTCCCAAGCGGTCGCGCGGCGACGATAGCGCGGGCGACGCGGCGGCTCTGCCGCTCCTCGCCGTAACGATAAAGCACGTCGGCGATGTCCTCCTCGCGCGCGCCGTTGAGGAAGTCGGCCGCGCTCTCGCCCGCGCGGCTCATGCGCATGTCGAGCGGCCCTTCGGCCGAAAAGGCGAAGCCGCGGCCGGCTTGGTCCAGCTGCATCGATGAGACACCGATATCCATCACGACCCCGTCCACGCGGGCGACACCGGCCTGGCCGAGCGCGTCGACCATTTCCGAAAAGCGCCGCTGGTGGAGAACCAGGCACGGCGGATTGGTTGAGGCTTCGGGGAACTTGCGCCCCGAAGCGACCGCATCGGGATCGCGGTCGAACGCGTGGACTGTCGCGCCGGCCTCGAGGATCGCGCGGCTGTAGCCGCCCGCCCCGAACGTCGCATCGACCACCAGATCGCCCGGCTGCGGATCGAGCGCGGCGATGACTTCGGCGAGCAGAACGGGAACGTGAGGCTGGCTCATTTCTGGCGCCCCTTCCCCGCATCTTCGGCAAGCTTGCGGCAGGCCGCCTGCGGACCTTCCCAGCCCTCGCCCATGGCGTAAAGGTCTTGCGGGCTCCACAGCGTGAAGAACTCGCCCGCGCCGTGGAAGAAGACCTCGTCCCGCAAATTCCCGAGGTCGGCGAGGTGGTCGGGCAGGACGAAGCGGCCGCTGGCGTCGAACGGGACTTGCTCGAAGCCCCACAGTTGCATCGAGCGCAAGTCGCGGTCGAAGTCGCGGCCGAGGCGGGTGGCGCGTTCTTCCTCGCGATCAAGATAACTTTCGAAACTGTCGGTGCGCGATAGGCCGAAGCCGGTCAGGCATTTCCAGCGGTCATGCTTGGCGAGGCACAACACACGGTCACCGCTGGAATCGGTTACCGCCTTGCGGAAGGCGGAAGGCAGCGCGAGGCGGTTCTTCTCGGCCCTAAGCGAGAAGCCCTGTCCGCTGTATCCGTTCGGCCTTTGCGCCACTCCCCCGGTACCCCACCTCTTCAGACCCTGAACACGGCGCAAATCTTCCCCGCGCCGAGCCGCGCGAAAGCACGGCCCGACCACCCGGCTCCGGGTGCGATACGGGCGAATTGTCCGATGGACTTGCTATCTACAGCGGGTCTGTCGGGGATGGAAGGGGAAATTCGGGGATTTGACGCAATTTGTTCAAATCACCCGTGGATATATCGACCGTTCTTCATGGCCGGCAACCGGTTCCCCGCGGATGTCCCGCGAAAAAACGCGGATTTTCCGCGTCCCGCAAATTCCCCGTCTTTCAGCCGAGTCGCTCCAAGTGGCCCGCTAAGCTTGCTCAAGGCGCGGGCGGCGAACCGCTCGCCTTGGGAGTCGGCGACACCGCCACTTCGGGCGCGACACCGGCATCGGCCAGCGGATCGTTGGCGACCGGAGTCGGCGTCGGCGTGGCGGTCGCAGCCGCTCCGGGAACGCGGGAGGCATCGGTTTGCTTGACCCGATCGACGATCACGTTGGCGACTCCGACCAACAGCACCATCGCTCCGACCCCGCCGAGTCCGATCTGCAGTCGCTGCAGCGACTGCGCGCGGGTGCCGGAGAGGGGCACGTGGACGAGGTCGCTGTCCTGGGGATCGGTGGCCATCGCGGCACTGTAGCGACCCGGGATTAACGCAACCAGTCGAAAACCGGCAAGCCTTTCGCTTCGAGCCATTCGGCGTTGTACAACGTCGAGAGATAGCGGAAGCCGGTGTCGGCAAGGATCGTCGCTACGCGGGCGCCTTGGCCCAACTGGCGACCAAGCGCGACCGCGCCGGCGACGTTGATCCCGCTCGACAGGCCGAGGCACAGTCCTTCCTCCTTGAGCAGCCGGGCGACCCACTCGAGGCCTTCCTCGTCCGAGATGCGGAACTGCGTATCGACCGGCGCGCCTTCGAGGTTGGCGGTGATGCGCCCCTGGCCGATGCCCTCGGCAACCGAGTTGCCCTCGGCCCTGAGCTCTCCGTGGGCGTAGTATTCGTACAGGGCCGCGCCGTGCGGGTCCGTGAGGGCGATGCACACCTTGTCGTCCCGCTCCTTGAGGCCGAGGCCGATGCCCGCGAGCGTGCCGCCGGTGCCGACGGCGCACGTGAAGCCGTCGATCCGCCCCTCCATCTGTTCCCAGATCTCGGGCGCGGTGCCTTCGATATGCGCGCGGCGGTTGGCGACGTTGTCGAACTGGTTGGCCCAGATCGCGTTCTCGGTCTCCTCGGCAATCCGCCGGCTGGTGTGGACGAAATGGCCGGGGTTGGAGAACTTGGTCGGCGGCACGGTGACCAGTTCCGCGCCGAGCGCGCGCAGCGTGTCCATCTTCTCCTTGGACTGGTTGTCCGGCATGACGATAATCGTCTTGTAACCGCACGCGTTGGCGACCAGCGCGATGCCGATCCCGGTGTTGCCGGCCGTGCCCTCGACGATCGTCCCGCCGGGCTTCAACTCGCCGCGCTGCTCGGCATCGCGCACGATCCACAGCGCCGCGCGGTCTTTGACCGAGGCGCCCGGGTTCATGAACTCGCACTTGCCCCAGATCTCGCACCCGGCTGCCTCGCTCGGCCGGTCGAGCAGGACGAGCGGCGTGTTGCCGATAAGGTCGAGGGTGTTGGGAAGCGCCGTGGGTGCCGTCATGCGCAACGGACTAAGCGGCGCCGCGCGCCATCGCAATGTAATTGCGCTTGTTACGCCTGAAATCAGTCTTCCGCGGCGATCCGCACTTTCAGCCCGTCGAGATCGCCCGTGAAAGGGATTTGACACCCTAGGCGCGACCAGCGGTCGCGGTCGCTGCTCGAATCGAGCAGGTCGTTCTCGCCCTCGCTCATCGGCGGGAGCTGGCCGAAGAACTCCGGGTCGACATGCACGTGGCAGGTCGCGCAGCTGCAGCAGCCGCCGCACAGCGCCAGCAGCTCGTCGAAGCCGTTGTCGCGGATCGCTTCCATCACGGTCAGGCCGTCGTCCGCTTCGATCGTCGAGGTCTCGCCGGAACGGGTGGTGACGATCAGCTGGGGCATCGGGCGGGAACTCTTCACTGGCGTTGTCGGGCGCGGCTGCTAGGCAATCCGGCTTGGAATGGCAAGCGAGGGACAGATGGGATTGACGGCGGAGCAGATCAACGCGGGGCTCGATGAAATCGCCGCGCGCGAGCCGGCGATCGCCCGCGCCCTCAGCCTCGCCGGCTATCCCCCGCCGCGGGTCCGTCCGTCCGGCTACATCACCCTGCTGCGCACGATCGTCGGCCAGCAGGTCAGCGTCGCGGCGGCGAACAGCGTGTGGAACAAGCTTGAAACCGCGCTCGGCGAAATCACGCCCGAGGCTGTGCTGGCGGCCGACTTCGACACGCTGCGCGCCTGCGGCCTGTCGCGCCAGAAGCAGGGTTATGCGCGCTCACTGAGCGAGCTGGTGACGAGCGGCGAGGTGATGCTGGAGCATCTGCCGGAGGACGACGAGGAAGCCATCGCCCAGCTGACCCGGATCAAGGGCATCGGCCGTTGGTCGGCGGAAATCTACCTGCTGTTCGCCGAGGGGAGGCCGGACATCTTCCCGGCCGGGGACCTCGCGGTGCAGGCGGGCATGGGCCGCATCCTCGGCCTGGCCGAGCGCCCTTCCGAGAAGGCCATCCGCGAGGTCGCCGAGCCGTGGCGCCCGCACAGAGGCGCCGTCACCCTGCTCACGTGGCATTGCTATAACACCGCGGCGCTTTAAGCGCTCGGCGGAACCGGAGTGCCGCCGGTCGAAGCGGCTTTGCTTTGCTCGGCGGCGTCCCTAGCTAGGCCGACAATCGATTCTGCCGCTCAGGGAGATGCTATGAGCACCGCCGCCGACGCCGTCCGCTCCGTTCCGCTGATCACGCGCGAGGCGCTGTTCGGCAATCCCGTGCGCAGCGGGGGCACCATCAGCCCGGACGGAAAATGGCTTGGCTGGATGGCGCCGCACGAGGGCGTGATGAACGTATTCATCGCTCCGTTCGACAACCCCGGCGAGGCGCGGCGGATGACCAGCGCCAAGGATCGGCCGATCCCGTTCTTCTCGTTCACGCGCGATTCCGCGAGCGTGATCTACATCCAGGACAAGGCGGGCGACGAGAACTTCCTGCTCTACCAGGTCGATATCGCGACCGGGGCCGAGCGCACCCTGACGCCGTTCGAGAACACCCGCGTGCGCGTCGTCGGCGGCTCGCACCAGATCCGCGACAAGCTCCTGGTCGGCCTCAACAACCGCGATCCGCATTATCACGACGTGTACCTGCTGAACCTGACGACCGGCGCGCTCGACCTCGTGTTCCAGAACGATTCCTACGTCGGCTTCCTGTCGGACGACACGCTCACGCTGCGCATGGCGATCCGCCAGAACGAGGCGGGCGGAAGCGACTTCTTCGAGATGGTCGACAACAAGGTCGCGGGAACGCCGAGCGACAGCACCGCCCTGGAGGATTCGCTCAGCACGGGTCCGTCCGGCTACACCACGGATGGCAGGACGCTGTACTGGATCGACAGCCGCGGCCGCGACACCGCCGCGCTCATCGCCGAGGACACGGCCACCGGCGCGAGAAGCGTGATCGGTGAGGACGAGCGGGCCGATATCGGCGGCACGCTGCGCAACCCGGTGACCGGTCAGGTCGAGGCGTACTCCGTCTATTACCTGAAGAACGAATGGGTCGCGCTTGAACCCGATATCGACAAGGCTTTCGCCTTCCTGCGCGAGCGGCTGCCGGGTGAGTTCGGCGTGCAATCGCGCACCGAGGCCGACGACAAGTGGCTGGTGTGGCACGATCCGCTGACCGGGCCCACGCGCACGCTGCTCTACGTTCGCGTGGCAGGCACGCTGGAGGAATTCTACGTCAGCCGTCCCGAGCTGGAAGGGGCGCCGCTACAGCCGATGCACCCGTTCGAAATCCCCTCGCGGGACGGGCTGACGCTGGTCAGCTACCTGACCCTGCCGCCGGGGTCCGAGGGGGAGCGGCCCGCCAGCCCGGTGCCGATGGTGCTGCTGGTGCACGGCGGGCCGTGGGCTCGCGACGGCTACGGCTTCAATCGCATGCACCAGCTGCTGGCCAACCGCGGCTACGCGGTGCTGTCGGTCAACTTCCGCGGCTCGACCGGGTTCGGCAAGGCGTTCGTCAACGCCGGCAACCTCGAATGGGGCGCGAAGATGCACGACGACCTGATCAACGCCGTCGAATGGGCCGTGGCGCAAGGCATCGCGCAGAAGGACAAGGTGGCGATCATGGGCGGCAGCTACGGCGGCTACGCCACCCTCGCCGGGCTGACCTTCACGCCGGAGGTGTTCGCCTGCGGAGTCGACATCGTCGGCCCGTCGAACCTCGAGACGCTGCTGGAGACGATCCCGCCGTACTGGGCGCCGATGGTCAAGCAGTTCCACGAGCGGATGGGCAATCCCGAGACGCCGGAAGGCCGGCAACTGCTCAAGGATCGCAGCCCGCTCTACAAGGCCGACAGGATCGTCCGCCCCTTGCTGATCGGCCAGGGGGCCAACGACCCGCGCGTCAAGCAGGCCGAAAGCGATCAGATCGTGGCGGCGATGGAGAAGCATGGCATCCCCGTTACGTACGTCGTCTTCCCGGACGAAGGCCATGGCTTTGCCCGTCCGGAAAACAACATCGCTTTCACCGCCATCGCGGAGAATTTCCTCGCCACCGTGCTCGGCGGCCGAGCCGAGCCGTTCGACGGCGAAGTCGAGAAATCGACCGCGCAGATCAACACCGGCGGAGAGCTCGTCGAGTGATGCGCACGGTCGCCGCAACCTACGCCGCTTACCGCGACGACATGGCCGACCTGGTCACCCGCCGGCCGCTGCCAGGTCCGGGATTGCCGCAGGTCGATCCCTTCCTGTTCCTCAATCACCACGGCCCGCAGACTTATCGCCCCGGCAACAACGGCCTGCCGTTCGGCCCGCATCCGCACCGCGGCTTCGAGACGGTGACGTTCATCCTCCAGGGCTCCCTGGCGCATTACGACAGCGGCGGGCACGAAAGCGTAATCGAGGCCGGCGGCGTGCAGTGGATGACCGCCGGCAGCGGCCTGGTCCACGCCGAGGTCTCGCCGCCCAAGTTCAAGCGCGACGGCGGGCCGCTCGAGATCCTCCAGTTGTGGGTCAACCTGCCGTCGCGCCTGAAGATGACCGAGCCGCGCTATTCCGGCGTACAGGCGGACGCCATTCCGCTCGTTCCGCTGGGCGCGGGCGCGGGTAACCTGGCGCTCGTCTCGGGCACGTTCCAAGGCGTCGAAGGCCCGATCCACCCGCTCACCGGCGTTTTCATGTCAGTGGTGCACCTGGCTCCGGGCGGGCGCGCCGAGCTGCCCGCGCCGCGCGAGCGGTCGGTGTTCCTCTACGTCGCCCGCGGCAGCGCATCCGTTGCCGCCACGGCGGTCGAGCGCTGGCACCTCGTGAGGCTGAAGGACGATGGCGATGCGGTGGAGGTGACCGCCGGCGAGGAAGGCGCGGTGCTGCTGTTCGGCCATGCCGATCCGATCGGCGAGCGAGTCGTGGCGCACGGGCCGTTCGTGATGAACAGCGAGGCCGAGATCCACCAGGCGATCGTGGACTACCAGGCGGGCAACTTCGAGGGTACTGGGAAGCTGGTCGAAGTGGGACGGTAGGGCAGCACGTAAATGGCAGCGCGCAAGACGATTTTCGTCACCGGTGGTGGCTCCGGCATCGGCCGCGCGATCGCGGTTCGCTTCGCCAAGGAGGGCTGGTTCGTCGGCCTCGGCGACATCGACGAAGACGGGATGGAGGAAACCGACAAGCGGCTGCCGGGCGGCTATTCCTATCGCCATCCGTTCGACGTGACGGACCGCGCGGCGTGGGACGAGGCGCTGCGGATCGTCGCCCGCGCTTCGGGCGGCCGGATCGACGTGGTCGCCAACAACGCCGGCGTCGCGCTCGGCGGCGGGCTGATCGAAGCTTCGACCAGGGAAATCGACCGCATCGTCGACGTGAACCTGCGGGGCGTCATTTACGGGGCCCAGGCATCCTACCCATGGCTGAAGCAGACCGCGCCGGGCAGCTGCCTGCTCAACACCGGCAGCGCGGCGGGGTTCTACGGCGTGCCGGGCACCGCGGTCTATTCGGCGACCAAGTTCGCGGTGCGCGGGCTGACCGAGGCGCTCGACGCCGAATGGGCCGAGGACGGCATCCGCGTCCGCTCGCTGATGCCGAGCTACATCGACACGCCCTTGCTCGACCGCCCGCCGAACGCGCAGCAGACCACGATGATGCGCCAGCTCGTCTCGCAAATGGGCCGCGAGATCGACCCGCCTGAGACGGTGGCGGAGGCCGCGTGGCAGGCCGTCCACGGCGAGAAGCTGCATTGGATCGTCGGCAAGACGGCCCGCCAGGCCGCATTCGGCTCGCGGTGGATGCCCGGGAGGATGCGCCGGCGCGTGCGCGAGATGGCGGCGCAGCGGCGGCGGTTGCTGGAGAATTAGAGGCCCTCCCCTAACCCCCCCGCAAGCGGGAGGGGGACGAGGTTGCGCTTGCCATCTCCCCTCCCGCTTGCGGGAGGGGCCGGGGGAGGGTCTGTCAGACCAGCGCGTCGATCGCCGTCGCCATGTCGATGTCGCGCTGCGACAAGCCTCCGGCGTCGTGGGTGGTAAGGGTGATCTCGACCCAGTTGTAGACATTCGACCACTCGGGGTGGTGGTCGCGCTTCTCGGCGATCAGGGCGACGCGGGCCATGAACGCGAACGCCTGGCTGAAGTCCGCGAACTTGAACTTGCGGACGATCGCCAGCTTGTCGTCGCGCAGTTGCCATTCGGGCAGCCCGGAGAGCGCCCATTCGCGCTCCTTCTCGGTCAGTTGCGGCATGGGCATCGTTGGTCTCCCTTGCTTGTCGCTGATGGCACCTTGGCCTAACGCTCGCGCGGATGGAAGGGTGCCGCCTCGCCGTGAACGACCTCGCCTGCCGCCGCGGCGAGCGCGTGCTGTTCCGCTCGCTGTCGTTCGACCTGAAGGCGGGCGAGGCGCTGCAGGTCGTGGGGCCGAATGGCACAGGCAAGTCGAGCCTGTTGCGGATCGTCGCCGGGCTGCTGGCGCCGTTCGCAGGAATGGTCGAGCGTGAAGGCTCGCTCGGGCTGGTCGACGAGCGCCCGGCGCTGGAGGAGCACCTGCCGCTGGGGCGAGCGCTCGCCTTCTGGGCGCGGATCGACGGCGTTCGCCATGACTCGCACTCATCGCCCTCTCCCCTTGCGGGAGAGGGGGGAGCCCCGTCAGGGGCGGAGGGAGAGGGGTCGGCGGCGCCGGCCGCCGCTGGCGCGGCGGATCCCTCTCCCAACCCTCTCCCGCAAGGGGAGAGGGCCTTATTTCGCTGCGGCTTGGGGCTGGACGAGCTCCTCGATGTGCCCGTGCAATACCTCTCGACCGGCCAGCGCAAGCGCGCGGCGCTCGCCCGGCTGCTCGGCCAGCAGGCGGCGGTGTGGCTGCTCGACGAGCCACTCAACGGCCTCGACGCCGCCACGGCGCGGGAGTGCGAGCGGCTGGTGGCCGATCACTGTCGCGCGGGCGGCATCGCGCTGATCGCCTCGCACCAGCCGTTCGATGTGCCCGGCATGCGGCAGCTCGACATCACGCTGTTCGCCCCTCCACTTCAGCGGATGGGCAGCGGGTGGGGCATGTCAGCCGAGGCGGATTTGCCCGACAGCCCCCACCCCAACCCCTCCCCTGAAGGGGACGGGCTATGAGCATCATCGCAACCCTCCTCCGCCGCGACCTTGCGCAAATGTTCGGCGGCGGGCGGCGCGGGGGGGCGGTGCTGCCGGTGCTGTTCTTCGTCGCCGTGGCGATGCTGTTCCCGTTCGCGGTCGGGCCGGACCCGGTGCTGCTGGCGCGCGCCGGCGGCGGGATTGTCTGGGTCGCCGCGCTGCTCGCCGCGATCCTGCCGCTCGACCGCCTGCTCGCGCCCGACCTCGAGCAAGGGTTCTTCGACCAGTTCGCCGTGCGCGGCGTGGCCGAGGAAGCGGTGGTGGCGGTGCGCCTGCTCGCCCACTGGCTCAGCTTCGGCCCGCCGCTGATGCTCGCCGCCCTCCCCGCCGCCGCGCTGCTGGGCTTGCACGCCGATACGCTGCGCACGGTCGAATGGGGCCTGCTGGCGGGCACCCCCGGTCTCGCCGCGATCGGCCTGATCATCGCCGCGCTGACCGTCTCGCTGCGCGCGGGAGCGGCGCTCGCCGGTCTGCTGCTGATTCCGCTCGCCGTGCCGCTGCTGATCTTCGGCGCGGGCGCCCTTTCGGCCGGCGGCCAGAGCGGCCTCGCCCTCACCGCGGCGATCAGCCTGCTGCTATGCGCGATTACGCCGTTCGCCGGAGGGGCTGCGATCAGGGCCGCGCGGGAGGGTTAGATGCTTCCTTGCGAAGGTAAGCAACTAAAGGAAGCGTTCGGCCTCTCATATCGGATGGGTAATCGATCCGTTCAAACTCTTCGGTTATCCCCCAAGGCTCGGGAAAATCCGCGATGACCTCGGTTCCCGCGAGACTTGCATCATCGCGGTCATCGTCACTGATCTCGCCATCAAAGATAAATCGGAGCCTGACCTGCGTCCCCTCCCAATCGCAGCTCACCGATCGCAGAGCCGGCGATATAGCACCGAGCAACGCACGCTGTGCTGAGAGAAGAAGCGCCGATCGAACGTCAACGAAAGCGGTCATGCCCGCACGCTACCGACTGAAGTGAAAGCTTTCCACCTGAACCGCGCCTATCGCAGCAGTCCCGCTCAATAAGGCGGCTTGTCCAGCCCCTTCGGGCTAAGCGTGAAGATCTCGCAGCCCGTCTCGGTGATGCCGATCGAGTGCTCGAACTGCGCCGACAGGCTCTTGTCGCGGGTCACCGCGGTCCAGCCGTCGGCGAGCAGCTTCACCCACGGCTTGCCGAGGTTGATCATCGGCTCGATGGTCATGAACATGCCCGGCTTGAGCTCCGGCCCGGTGCCGGCCTGGGCGGCGTGGACCACCTCGGGCGCGTCGTGGAACAGGCGGCCGAGGCCGTGGCCGCAGAACTCGCGCACCACGCCGTAGCGCTGCGCCTCGGCATGGGCCTGGATCGCCGCGCCGACATCGCCCAGCCGCGCGCCCGGCCGGGCCTGGGCGATGCCGAGCATCATGCATTCGTGGGTCACCTCGACCAGCCGCCGCGCCTTCAGGCTGACGTCGCCGACGAGGTACATCCGGCTGGTATCGCCGTGCCAGCCGTCGAGCAGCGGGGTCACGTCGATGTTGACGATGTCGCCGTCCTTCAGCGTCTTGGCCGAAGGGATGCCGTGGCACACGACGTGGTTGATCGAGATGCAGCACGAGTGCGTGTAGCCGCGATAGCCGAGCGTCGCGGGGACCCCGCCGCCGTCGAGCGTCATCTCGCGCACCACGCGGTCGAGCTTCTCGGTACTGACGCCGGGCTGCACCCGCAGCGCCAGTTCGTCGAGGATTTCCGCCGCCAGCCGCCCGGCCTTGCGCATGACCTCGAACCCATCCGGGCCGTGGAGCTTGATCGTGCCGTCGCGCAGGACGGTCTCGGTGCTGGTGACGTGCTGGTACTGGGTCATGCGGGGCTATGTAGCGACGTGCGCTAGGAAATGCGAGCTTCCGATCCTCCCCGGGGAGGTGGCAGCGCGTAACG
>JANWHA010000014.1 GCA_025450635.1 Croceibacterium sp.
CCGTGGTGGCGACGATCGTCTCCGACGCCGACGATTATGCCGGCGAGGTGCTGGCGAAGCTGGAGGCCGCCGGCCTGCGCGCCGAGGCCGACCTGAGGAACGAGAAAATCAACTACAAGGTGCGCGAACACTCGCTGGCCAAGGTTCCGCACCTGCTGGTAGTCGGCAAGCGCGAGGCCGACGAAGGCACCGTGGCCCTGCGCACGCTGGGCGAGCAGCAGCAAAGGGTTCTCGGCATCGAGGAAGCGATCGCGTGGCTTAAGGGCGAGGCGACCCCGCCCGACTTGCGCTAGGTCAGAAAGGCAGTGCCTGGCCCGCGGCGATCAAGGCCAGCGCGCAGCTGGCGACGACGATCGCGCGAACGATTTCGGCCGGATCGACCGTAACCTGGCGGACATAAGCGACAGCGCGGGCCATGGCGGAATTCTCCGCCACAATCCCTAACGAAATCCTAACGCCGCCCCTTGGGGACATGCTGGCTCGCGCAATGGAAGCTGCCGCCGCCGGTCAGCACCGCGTCGGCGGGTAGGCCGATGGTCGCACGATCAGGGAACAGCTCACCGATCGCCGCGACGGCGTCGGCGTCGTGGATCGTGCCGTAGGTCGGCACGACGACGATGGCGTTGCAGATCGCGAAATTCATATAGCTCGCCGGCTCGACCAGATCGGCCGCCTCGATGCGGCCGGGCGATGGCACCTCGCGCACGATCAGCCCGAACCCACGCGCCCGCGCGCGCGCATCTTCGTAGATCGCCGCATTGGGATCGTCGGGGCCCGTGGGTAGCGGAATCGCCAGTTCGCCGGGGGCAATGAAGCGGGCGAGGTTATCGACATGGCCGTCGGTATGGTCGCAGGCGAGGCCCTCGCCGAGCCACAGGACGTCGCGCAGCCCCAGCTCGCTCCGCAGCCGGCCCTCGATCTCGGCGCGCGACAACTCGGGATTGCGATTCGGGTTGAGCAGACATTGCTCGGTGGTAACAATAAGCCCGGTGCCGTCGGTGTCGATCGCCCCGCCCTCGAGGATCCAGTCGGATTGCTCCAGCGGTAAACCGGCCGCCTCGGCCAGCGACGCGCCGACCTCCTGGTCCCCTTCCATGTCGTCGTACTTGCCGCCCCAGCCGTTGAAACGGAATTTCCGCGCGTAGCGGCGGCTGGAGTCGTCGAAGACCACCAGCGGCCCGGTATCGCGTAGCCAGATATCGCCGTAAGGATGTCTTTCCAGCACCACGGACGCGCTCACCAAGTCCCGCGCCCGCGCCTCGTTCACGCCGTCGTGCACTACCAGGCGAACCTGCTGCCCCGTCTCCGCAACGGCGTTCGCATAGGCAGCGATCTGTTCCTGGGCGGGGACGAGCGACTCCTCCCACAGGGCGGCGTCGTGCGGAAACCCGATCCAGATCCATTCCTGCTCGGCAAACTCCGCCGGCATCGGCAGGGTGGCAATCATCGGGCTCCGGTATCCTTCGATGGTCGGCGAAAGGCTCTATCGCCGTTCCCTTGGCAAACGCGCCGCGCGGCGACAAGCACCCCTTGCCCTCCCCGCCTGCCCCATGCAGGTGATGCGCGATGGCCGATCATAGCCAAGCCGACTGGACGGGCGCGCTGGCGCGAGCCCGCGCCCACGCGCCGTTCCTGGCGCTCGCTTTAGACCGCCAGCCGGAGCTGGAAGCAATGCTGGCAGAAGGGCGGGGCGAGGCCGCGCTCGCCCATGCTCGCACGCTCGACGGAGGCAACGACGTAGGCGTGGCGCTGCGATGCGAGCGTTGGGCTCTCGCAAGCGCGCTGGCGATTGGTGATCTCGCCGGCGCTTTCCCGGTGGCGCGGGTGATGAACGAGCTGAGCGAATTCGCCGATCGGGCGCTCGCCGCCGCCATCGTCGAAGCCATGCGCCGCCGGGTGCCGGAAGCCGAACCGGCCGGGTTCACTGCGCTGGCGCTCGGCAAGCATGGCGCGCGCGAACTGAACTACAGCTCCGACATCGATCCCATCCTGCTCTACGACCCGGCGCGCCTGCCGAAGCGAGGGCGCGACGATGCCGGCGAAGCGGCGCAGCGCTATGCCCGCACGATCCTGTCGCTGCTGAGCGAACAGACCCAGGATGGTTACGTTTTCCGGGTCGACTTGCGCTTGCGCCCCGCCTCGGAAGTCAGCCCGCTGGCGATCTCGTTCGAGGCCGCGCTGACCCATTACGAAAGCTCGGCCATCGCGTGGGAACGCGCCGCCTTCATTCGCGCACGCTCCGCTGCCGGCGACATAGAGGCAGGCGACACGTTCCTCGCCAGCATCGCTCCGTTTGTCTGGCGTCGCAGCCTCGACTTCACTGCTCTAGAGGAGATCCGCCGGCTGACAACGCGCATCCGCGAGCATCACAAGGGTCCGTCTGAACCGGGGCCCGCCTTCGATCTCAAGCGCGGACGGGGCGGAATCCGCGAGATCGAGTTCTTCGCGCAGGCCCAGCAGCTGATCCACGGAGGGCGCAATCCGGCGCTGCGGGTGCGCGGCACCCGCGCCGCGCTCGATGCGCTGGCCGAGGCCGGGATCGTCTCGCGCGACGACGCCGCCTTGCTCGGTGCGAGCTACGACCGACTCAGGGTGATCGAGCATCGCTTGCAGATGATCGAAGACCGCCAGACCCACGCGCTCCCAAAGGACGCGAACGCCATCGATAACGTGGCCCGGCTGGACGGCCTGGCGGACGGAGCCGCGCTGGTCGACGAATTGCGGGCGATCTCGACGCAGGTGGCCGCGCGCTACGATTCGCTACTGGCGGGATCGGGAGTCCGGCCGGTGCGGCAGGTGCCCGCGCGCGACAACGAGGCCGTTGCGCGAATCGAGGCGCGGATCGACCGCTGGCGCGATACCTTGCGCACGTTGCGCGGCTCAGAGGCACGGGCGGCCCTCGCGGCGTTGCGTCCGGTTCTGGTCGAAGCCCTCGCCGGCGCGCCCCAACCCGACAGCGCGATGACGCGGCTGGAAGCGATCCTCGCCAGCGTCCCCACCGCGATTAACCTGTTCCGCCTCTTCGAAGCCCGGCCCGGCCTGCTCGATCAGGTTCTTCGCGTCGTCACCCTGGCCGCGCCGCTCGCGGAAGCGCTCGGCCGCCACCCGCAATGGCTCGATGGCATGATCGACGCCCGCGCGCTCGATTTGCCGGGGCCGGTCGCCGAGGTGGCCAGGCAGATGCGCCGGGCCTCGGGCGATTACGAACGCCGGCTCGACCGCATTCGTGAGGTGGTCGGCGAGCAACGCTTCGCGCTCGGCGTTCAGTTGGTCGAAGCGCAGCACGACCCCCTGGAGATCGGCGCCGGCCTCGCCCGCGTGGCCGAAGCCGCGCTTGAGACCGGAGCAACGGCGGCAATCGAGGAGTTCACGGCGGTCCACGGCCGGATCGCAGGCAGCGGCTTGCTGGTGCTCGGACTAGGACGCCTTGGCGGAGGCGTCCTCACGAACGCGTCAGACCTCGACGTGATCTATCTCTTCACCGGAGAGATCGGTCGCGAATCCGACGGCAAGCGGCCGCTCACCGCTTCGCTCTATTACAACCGGCTGGCGCAGCGGGTGACAGCGGCCCTGAGCGTGTCGACAGCGGCCGGTGCCCTTTACGAGATCGACACCCGGTTGCGCCCGCAAGGCACGCAAGGACCGCTCGCCGTCAGCCTCGATAGCTTCGAGCGCTATCAGCGCGAGGATGCGTGGACCTGGGAGCATATGGCCATTGCCCGCGCGCGCCCGCTGTTCGGACCGCCCGAAGCGCGCACGGAGCTGCAACGGATCATCGATGAGGTCCTGCGGCAGGAACGCGATCCGGCCAAGCTTCGCGCCGACGTGCTCAAGATGCGCGGCGAGATCGTCGCCAACAAGACGCCGAGCGGCCCACTCGACGCCAAGCTCCAGCGCGGCGGCCTGGTCGATTGCGAGTTCGTCGTCCATTACCTGCAATTGCGCGAGCGGATCGGGTTCAGCCCCGACCTCGGAATTGCCATCGACGAGCTTACCGCCGCCGGCCTGCTGCCCGCTGCGTTCAGAGCGCAGCACGACCTGCTGACGCGCCTGCTGATTTCCGCGCGGCTGCTCGCGCCCGATGGCCGCCCGCCCGAAGGTCTGGCGCAAGAGGTTCTCGCCCAAGCGTGTGGGGCGCCCGATTTTGCGGCGCTCTTGCGCAACATCGAGGAGGCGCGGCATGGCGTAGCGGCGGCTTGGGCCGACACGTTCGATGAGACACTGGAGGTTACCGCATGAGCAATCGTCCCGACGTCGGCGACACGATACCCGACATCGCGCTCGAAACGCCCGATGGCGGCAGCGTGAAGCCATCGGACTTTCGCGGCCGCAAGCTGGTTCTGTTCTTTTATCCCAAGGACGACACGCCCGGCTGCACGATCGAGAACAAGGACTTCTCCGCGCTCGCCGGCGAGTTCGAGCGGGCCGGAGTCGCCCTCCTCGGTGTCAGCAAGGACCCGCCGAAGAAGCACCAGAAATTCGCCGCCAAGCATGGCCTGACCGCGCCGCTGGCGTCCGATGCCGAGGACAGCGGCCTTGCAGATGCCCTCGGGGTCTGGGCCGAGAAAAGCATGTACGGCCGCACTTATATGGGAATGGAGCGCACCACTTATCTCGTTGATGCGGCCGGCAAGATCGCCCGGGTCTGGCGCAAGGTGAAGGTCAGGGGCCACGCCGAAGAAGTGCTGGCCGCCGCCAAGGCGCTTTGATGGCGAGCGTCTCCGGCGCCATCCGCGCCGCGCTCCTGACCGGGGAACCGCGAGCG
This sequence comes from Croceibacterium sp., assembly GCA_025450635.1. GTDB lineage: Bacteria > Pseudomonadota > Alphaproteobacteria > Sphingomonadales > Sphingomonadaceae > Croceibacterium_B. The sequence goes on from JANWHA010000014.1 coordinate 4,766, forward strand.
AAAGTAATGGCGGTTCGGCGGCTCGCTCGCGAGTGGCGCCAAGGCCGGCTTCAGGTGCGCTTCGACGTCCCGATGCCCGAGCATCCCCGGTGGCCGGCCGAGCTCGAGCTGCTGCCGCCGAACCGCGTGCCGAAGCGCGGGCGCGGCGGGTCGCCGAAAAACCTGATCGCGCTGTGGCATTCGCTGGCGCACATCGAATTCGTCGCGATCGATCTGGCGCTCGACATGGCCGGGCGCTTCGGGAGCCAGATGGGCGAGGCGTTCGTCTCCGACTTCCTGGCGATTGCCGCGGACGAAGCGATGCATTTCGCCCTGATCGAGCGCAAGCTCGCCGCGCTCGGCGCCCGATACGGCACGCTGCCGGTGCACGACGGGCTATGGGAAGCGGCGCACAACACGCGCCACGATGCCGCCGCGCGGCTGGCCGTCGTACCGATGGTGCTGGAGGCGCGCGGGCTCGACGTTACTCCCGCGATGCTCGATCGTGTCCGTGCGGCCGGCGACGAATCCGGCGCGCGGATTCTCCAACGAATCCTTGACGATGAGATTCGCCACGTCGCCGTAGGCACCAAGCACTTCCGCGAAACGTGCTCCACGCGCGACGAAACGCCCGGAGAAGTCTGGCGGGATTTGGTGAGGACCCACTTTCGGGGCGCTTTGAAGCCGCCATTCAACGACTCAGCGCGCCAAGCAGCCGGTTTGTCGCGCAGTTGGTATGCGCCTGTTGCTTAGTTAACTTTTTCCCGGATACCACCCAACTACCGAGACGGGCGGGGGGTTCCGACCATCTCGAAAAAAAATCAGGGGCCATGGGCCTCTTGGGGATTCGCTGGGCAACGCCCTGTGCATCGGCAAACGTGGACGGGATTTTGGTCGCATGATTTTCAACCGGGCTCTTCGCACTGCTGCAGGCCTCGCCATCGTGATGGGCGCGGTTGCCGCCCATCCTGCCATCGCGAAAGACGCTCCGGCTTCGACGACAGCCGCAACGACCCAGCTTTCGGGCGCGATCAACGGCAGCGTCGCCGGTCCGCTGGGACAGGGCGATAAGGAATTCACTCAGCTGTTTGCCAGCTGGAAGCAGCTTGACGGCTCCGCCCGCAACATCGCCGGAACGCCGCGGCAGGCGGTGTCCGTGCCTTCCGTCAGCCCGGTCCAGGGCTTCCGCCTCACCAGCGGCTTCGGCAATCGCGAGCATCCGATCCTCGGCGGCATTCGCATGCACGAAGGCGTCGATCTGGCCGTGCCCAGCGGCACGCCGATCTATGCCCCGGCCGACGGCCTGGTCGAGATGGCCCAGCGCTTCGGCAGCTACGGCAACTTCATCAAGATCATGCACGGTGGCGAGATGGAAACCCGCTATGGCCACCTTTCGGCCTACAACGTCGCCGCCGGCCAATATGTCCACAAAGGCGACGTGATCGGCTACGTCGGCAGCACCGGCCGCGCGACCGGACCGCATCTGCATTACGAAGTTCGCATCGACGGCCATGCGGTCGATCCGATGCCCTATCTCTCGCTCGGTCAGGTCGCGGTCGCCGCCGACCCGAGCGGCGCCAGCGACGCCGACTGATCGAACAGCCTTGGACGGGTAGAAGGCGGCGGGGAATCCTGCCGCCTTCTTCGTTTGCGGGTTGGACTAGCGGCCGAGCAGACGCTCGGCCATCGCGCGCACCTCGGCGCCAATGTCGGCGCGCCCGAGGGCGAGCGCGAGAGTCGCTTCGACGAATCCGGCCTTGCTGCCGCAATCGAAGCGGCGGCCCTCGAAGGTGACGGCATGGAACGGCTGGCGGCCGATCATCTTCGCCATGGCGTCGGTCAGCTGGATTTCGCCGCCCGCGCCCTTCCCTTGCCCCTCGAGCGTGCGCATGACCTCCGGCTGGAGGATATAGCGGCCGGAGACGATCTTGTTCGACGGCGCCTGCTCGACGGCCGGCTTTTCGACCACTCCCTTCACTTCGGTCAGCCGCCCGCGGATCTCGCCCGGGTCGATCACACCATAGTTGGAAACCTCTTCACGCGGAACTTCGAGCACGCTGACCAGGTTGCCGCCGACTTCCTCATAGGCCTCGACCATCTGCGCCATGCAGCCAGGCGTGCCGACCATCAGCTCGTCCGGCAACAGGATCGCGAACGGCTCCTCGCCGACGATCGCGCGGGCGCACCAGATCGCGTGACCCAATCCGAGAGGGACCTGCTGGCGGACGGCCATCAGGTCGCCCGGCTTGATGCGGGTCGAATCGAGCGCCGCCAGGTCTTTGGCCCGCTCAGCCATCGTGGCCTCGAGCTCATAGGCGATGTCGAAATGCTCGACGATCGCCGTCTTGCCGCGGCCGGTGATGAAGATCATCTGCTCGATGCCCGCGTCGCGCGCCTCGTCGACCGCGTACTCGATTAGCGGACGGTCGACGATCGGCAACAGCTCCTTGGGCACGGCCTTGGTCGCCGGGAGGAAGCGGGTGCCGAGCCCGGCAACCGGGAACACGGCCTTGCGGATCGGCTTGCGGGCGCTGCTCATGGACGCGGCGATACGGTCGCGCGGTGCGCGCCGTCAACCGCGCACGCTGTGTCGATCACTGCGGACCCTAGGGGCCGCTGGCGCGTTGGCCTCAGTGAACGGAAAGGAGTCCGCGATGGCACTGCTCAAGCTCGCCGCGCTCGGGGCGCTCGGCTACGTCGCCTACAGGTATTACCAGCATCAGGAATCGGAGTCGGAATCAGCCCCGGCCTTCGCCGCCGGTCAGCCGGGCGGTGAGAACTTCGCCAAGGTCCGCGACGCCGGGCCAGAGGCGATGGCCGACAAGCCGCGGCGCGAGTGGGACATGGCCGACCAGCAGAGCGACGAGAGCTTTCCCGCTTCCGACGCGCCCGGCAATTACTGATCGGCGATATTGGTCACCAGCCACACGCGGATGGCCCCGGCCAGCCCCGGCGGTGCTCGTACCCGGATGCGCTGCTCGTCGATCCGAGCGACGAGCGCGCTGAGGGGCACTCCCTCCCGCACCGCCGCGCGCTTCAGCATGTCCCAGAACAGCGGTTCGAGGCTAACCGAGGTCTTGTGACCCGCGATCTCGACCGAGCGCTTGACCGGCGGGTGATACGGCACTTCGGTCAACGGTCGGGGCCGAGCATGGCTTCGGGCCGGACGATCCGGTCGTAATCGCCCGCGCTGACCCAGCCGCTGGCGATCGCCGCCTCGCGCAGGGTCAGCCCCTGCTCGTGCGCGGCCTTGGCGATCTTGGCCGCCTTGTCATAGCCGATCGTCGGGGCCAGCGCGGTGACCAGCATCAGCGAGCGCTCGACGCCCGCACGGATGTTGTCGAGCCGCGGCTCCAGCCCCTTGAGCAAGTGCTCGGTGAAGCTCTCCGCCGCGTCGGCCAGCAGCCGCACCGACTGCAGGAAATTGAACGCCATGACCGGGCGATAGACATTCAGCTCGAACTGGCCCTGGCTGTCGGCAAACTGGATCGTTGCCTGGTTGCCGAACACCTGGGCGCAGACCTGGGTCAGCGCCTCGCACTGGGTCGGGTTGACCTTGCCGGGCATGATCGACGAGCCGGGCTCGTTCTCGGGCAGCGCCAGTTCGCCGAGCCCGGAGCGCGGGCCGGAACCGAGCAGGCGGATGTCGCCGGCTATCTTGTGCAGCGCGCTCGCCAGCGTGGCGAGGGCCCCGTGGGCGAAGAGCAGGGCGTCCTGCCCGGCGAGCGCCTCGAACTTGTTCGGCGCGCTGACGAACGGCAGGCCGGTGGCCCCGGCGATTTCCTGCGCCACCATCGCGGCAAAGCCCTTGGGCGCGTTCAGCCCCGTGCCCACCGCCGTACCGCCCTGGGCCAGCTGGTAGAGGCCCGGCAGCGCCAGCCCGATGCGCTCGATGCCGGCTTCGACCTGGCGCGCATAGCCGGAAAATTCCTGCCCCAGCGTGAGCGGCGTCGCGTCCTGCGTGTGCGTGCGGCCGATCTTGACGATGTCGTCCCACGCCTTGCTCTTGGCTGCCAGTTCGGCGTGCATCGCCTTTAGCGCCGGCACCAGCTTGCCGGTGAGCTCGCCGGCCGCCGCGATGTGCATCGCGCTGGGGAAAGTGTCGTTCGACGACTGGCTCATGTTGACGTGATCGTTCGGATGCACCGGGCTCTTGGCGCCGAGCCGCCCGCCGAGCGCCAGGTTCGCCCGGTTGGCGATCACCTCGTTGGCGTTCATGTTCGACTGCGTGCCCGAGCCGGTCTGCCACACGACCAGCGGGAACTCCGCATCGAGCTTGCCGTCGGCGACCTCAGCCGCAGCGGCTTCGATCGCCTCCGCCAGCTTGGGATCGAGCAGGCCGAGCTGGCGGTTGGTCCGCGCCGCCGCGCCCTTGATCACCCCGAGGGCGTGGATCAGCGGCAACGGCATCCTCTCACCGCCGATGCGGAAGTTCTGCAAGGACCGCTGCGTCTGAGCGCCCCACAGCCGGTCCGCCGGGACGGCGATTTCGCCCATCGTGTCGGTTTCAATTCGGGTTTCGCTCATGCCGTCAAATCACCCGTTACGGAGGGGGCGAAGGGGTCGTTTGGGGCCGGTTCCGCCTCGACTCGCCACGATGCCCAAGTGGCACAACAGACCGCTCATGCGACAGCCCTTATTCAGCGGGCGGGCGCTTTACGTTGAAGCGCGTATGCCGTACTAACAATTGTTGGGTCGCGCCTCCAGACGAGGGGCCGTCATTGCCCGCCACCCAACGCATCGGCAAACTTGGCGCCCAGATCGTGCACCTGGTGGCACGCTCGTGTCGCGCAACGGCCGGCGACGGTCCGGTGGCGACTGCGGCCGAGCGATGGCAGATCGGCCATGACGCCTACCGCCGCGGCGAAGTTCCGCCGGCGGATGCCGACGAGGCTGAGGGCTGGTACTGGGCCCAGAATGAGGCCGGCCGCCGCTAGCGTTGGCCGCCAGCCTGGCGCCCGTCAGTACATATGCTGCCCGCCGTTGATGCTCATCGTCGAGCCGGTGACGAAGCCGGCGTTGTCCGAGCA
>JANWHA010000015.1 GCA_025450635.1 Croceibacterium sp.
CTCGGCGTCGAGAGCACGTTCGTCGACGGCCTCCGGGTCACTGACAAGGTCACCGCGGAAGTCGCCGAGATGGTTCTATCGGGCGCGATCAACAAGGAACTGGTCGGCTGGATCGCCGGCGCCGGGGGCAAGGCCATCGGCATTTCGGGCAAGGACGGCGGCCTCGTCACCGCGCGCAAGATCACCCGCACCACCAAGGACCCTGACAGCAACATCGAGCAGTCGGTGGATCTGGGCTTCGTCGGCGAGCCGGCGCGGATCGACACCACGATCCTCGAGACCGCGAGTGCCGCGGGCATGATCCCGATTGTCGCACCCATTGCCGCCGGCGAGGATGGCCACACTTACAACATCAACGCGGACACGATGGCCGGGGCGATCGCCGCGGCGCTCAAGGCCGCGCGGCTGTTCCTGCTGACGGATGTCCCCGGCGTGCTCGACAAGGACGCCAATCTTCTGACCGACCTCACACCCGCGGACGTCGCCCGGCTCAGGGCCGATGGAACGATTGCCGGCGGGATGATTCCCAAGCTGGAAACCTGCGTCCAGGCGGTCGAGGCCGGTTGCGAGGCGGCGGTGGTGCTCGACGGGCGGGTCGGCCACGCGATGCTGCTCGAATTCTTCACCAGCCGGGGCGCCGGGACGCTGATCCGCAAGGGAGCTTGATGATGATGCGCTCGATCGTGGTGGTGATGCTCGTCGCTCTCACGGGATGCAGTTCCGGGTCGAAGGCTCCCGGCCCCGCGGCGACCCCATCGACCGCAGCGCCGACGATGTCGCCATCCCCCGTCACGTCCGCATCGCTCGCGCCAGCCGCCGCGGCACCGACCTCCATGCCGGTTGCGGAGGCGAGGCATGATCTCGCCGCGCTCGATAGCCGGGATTGCCGCACGGTCGCGCAGGCTTACATCGCCGCGATCGCCCACAACGACTTCGCGTCCGCCGCGCGCGTGTGGAACGATCCGGCGATCAATGCAGCGCGACTCAAGTCGGTGTTCACCAACTACGCCATCCCGCAAATCGGGATTTCCAAAGTCGAGGAAGAGGGCGCCGCGGGCTCGTCTTACTGCACCGTGACCGGCAAATTGAGCGACGTCGCGGACCCCAACGAGCCGCCCGCATCTGGCGAGATCGTGTTGAAGCGGGTCAATGACGTGCCCGGCGCGACGCCCGACCAGCTGCGCTGGACCATCCGTTCGAGTACATTCATCCAGAAGCTGCAGCGTTCCGGCTAGGGCGGGCCGACTTGATGCACGCCGCTGCCCTCGGCTAGTCATAGCCAGCGAAAGGACCTCGATTGTACGCCCTCATTCAGATCATTGCCCTTATCACGCAGGTCATCGTCGTGCTGGTGATCGTCCAGTTCGTGATCGGGCTCCTGTTCTCGTTCAACGTGGTCAACGGCAGCAATCAGTTCCTGGTTCAGGTCTACCGTTCGATCAATTCGCTGCTCGCGCCGGTGCTTGGGCCGATCCGGCGCATCATGCCCGACACGGGCGCGATCGATTTCTCTCCCTTGGTACTGATCCTGCTGCTGCAGATCCTCATGATCATCCTGACGAACATACCCGCCTGATGAGCGCCACGGTCATCCAGGGCAAGGCCTTCGCGGCCCGCCTGCGTGACCGGATCGGCGACCACGCCCATGCTTTCGAGGCCAAGACCGGGCGCAAGGCAGGGCTGGCGGTGGTGCTGGTCGGCCAGGACCCGGCGAGCCAGGTCTACGTGCGCTCCAAGGCGAAAGCGACTGTCGAAGCGGGCATGGGAAGCTTCGAGTTCGAGCTGCCGGCAGACACCAGCGAGGCCACGCTTCTCGCCCGCGTGGCAGAGCTGAATGCCAATCCTGACGTCGACGGCATCCTCGTCCAGCTGCCGTTGCCCAACGGACTCGACGAACTGAAGGTCATCTCGGCGATCGACCCGGACAAGGATGTCGATGGCTTCCACGTCATCAACGCCGGGCGGCTCTGCGTCGGGCAGAAGGGCTTTGTCCCCTGCACCCCGCTGGGCTGCCTGATGCTGCTCAAGGACCTGCTGGGTGACCTGTCAGGCAAGGAAGCCGTCGTCATCGGCCGCTCGAATATCGTCGGGCGGCCGATGGCCCAGTTGCTGGTCGATGCGGACACGACGGTGACCATCGCTCACAGCAAGACGAGGAACCTGCCGGACGTCGTGCGCCGCGGTGACATCGTCATCGCCGCGGTCGGCCAGCCGGAGATGGTCCGCGGAAGCTGGATCAAGCCCGGTGCCACGGTGCTCGATGTCGGCATCAATCGCGTCGAGGCCGAAGACGGCAAGACGAGGCTGGTCGGCGACGTCGCTTTTGACGAAGCGAGGGAGGTCGCGGGGGCGATCACGCCGGTGCCGGGCGGGGTCGGCCCGATGACCATCGCCGTGCTGCTGCGCAACACGATCGTCTCGGCCTATCGCCGCGAGGGGCTCGAGCTGGCGAAAGACGCGCTATAACGGACGAACGGAGATTGGGGTCGTGTTCAAGGCAATAACCGTTTCAATGTTCGTCGCCGGGGCGCTGGCCTACGGCACCGGCGCTCATGCTCGACAGCAGCATGGCTTGCGGCCGATCGCCAACCCCAGCGCGGTCGTCGCCACCGAGCTCGCTTTTGCGCGCGAGGCGCAGGAAATCGGCCAGTGGACCGCCTTCGACAAATACGCAGCGGCCGATGCGATCATGTTCGAACCCCAGGTGGTCAAGGCCAAGGACTGGCTCAAGAAGCGGGCCAACCCGGCGCAGGCCCTGACGTGGCAGCCGTATGCCGTGTGGATGAGCTGCGACGGTTCGATGGCGGTGAGCAAAGGCGCCTGGCAACGGGCTGACGGCGCCCACGGCTACTTCACCACGGTGTGGCAGCGGCAGAAGAACGGCAGCTACAAATGGACGCTCGATCAGGGCGACACGCTGGCCCAGCCGCTGGCCGCCCCCGAGATGATCTCCGGCGAGGTCGCCGATTGCTCGAGGCCGACCCCGCCGGACGTTCCCGCCGCCGCCGGGCGCCTGGTCGGTTGGTCCGACGACAAGACGCTGGAATGGATTGCGGCAGTGCAGCCCGACGGCTCGCGCAGTTTCAAGGTCCAGCGATGGACCGGCAGCGGGTACGAAGAAGTAGTCCGTAGCGACGTCGCCGCCAGGTAGCCGATGCTGAACCTGTTCCTATCGGCTTTCATCACCCTGTTCGTGGTGATCGATCCGCCGGGTTGTGCGCCGATCTATGCCGGGCTGACGACCGGCGCGACGCCGGAGCAGCGGCGGGCGATGGCGCTCCGCGCCTGCGCGATCGCGGGGGCGATCCTGCTGGTGTTCGCCTTGTTCGGCGCCGCTCTGCTCGGAGCGCTGCATATCGAGCTCGACAGCTTCCGCATCGCCGGCGGCCTGATGCTGTTCCTGATCGCGCTCGACATGGTGTTCGAGAAGCGCACCCGGCGGCGCGAGCAGCGCGCCGAGAAAGTCGCGGCGACCACCGAGGTCGAGGACGTCTCGGTGTTTCCCATGGCGATGCCCATGATTGCCGGGCCCGGCGCGATCGCCTCGGTCATGCTGCTCGAAGGCGGAGCGAAGGGCCTCCCGGGCTCCGTCGCGGTGCTGGCGGCGCTGGCCGTCGTCATCGTTTTGACGTTGCTGGCCTTGCTCGCCGCGGGGCCGCTGATGAAGCTGGTGGGGGCGGGCGTCGAGGCGGTCGTGACCCGCCTTCTCGGCGTGCTACTGGCGGCGCTGGCCGCGCAATACGTCATCGACGGCGTGCGCAGCAGCTTCGGGATCTGAAGGTTACTGCAGCGTTACGCGCCCTTCGTCGGGGTCGCTGCGGCCGAAGAACTGCATCAGCTGGACGAGCAACTCGCAGCGGGTCCCGACATCGGGGGCTTCGAGCAACGCTTGCTTGGCCGCGGCGTCGAACGGCGCGATCTGGCTGACGCCGTTGATCAGCGCGACGTCATCGAGGTGAGCGACCGCGTCCCAATCGACCGCGTAGCCTTGGCGGTCGGCGAAATCGCGCGCCTCGCGCTCGAAGCTAGCCCGCTCGATCGCGCTGAGGGCCTCGAATTCCGGATCGGCGATCAGCTCGGCCTCCACCTGGCGAAACGGCGTCGTCACGTCGAGCTCGCGCAACACGCGGAAACGCGCCTCCCCTTCGAGGACGATGTTGTAGCGGCCGTCGTCGAGCGCCTCGACATCGCCGATGCGGCCGACGCAACCGATCGCGAACAGCGGCGCGCCTTCGCGCGCGTCCTGCGGCTGGATCATGGCGATCTTGCGATCCTTGGCGAGCGCGCTGCCGACCAGCGAGCGATAGCGCGGCTCGAAGATATGCAGCGGCAACTGCAAGCCGGGAAACAGGATTGCCCCGCCGAGCGGGAAGATCGACAGGCGGACGGCCGTCACCGCGTCAGCCGAACAGCAGCAGCGACAGCCGCCGGCGTTGAGCCGCGACCCACGGGTCTTCCAGGCCGACGGCTTCGAAGATCTGCAGCAGCTTGGCCTTGGCCGCGCCTTCGTTCCACTCGGGGGCGGTCTCGACCAGCTTGAGCAGTGTGTCGGCCGCGATGTCCCGCTCGCCGGCAGCGAAAGCGGCCTGAGCGAAATCGAATTGCACCTGGTGGTCCGTCGGGCGCTCGGCGGCCGCCTTGCGCAAGTTGTCCAGCTCCGCCTCGTCGACCCCGCTTCCGGCCAGATCGAGAGCCGCGCCGGCCTGGGCCACCATCGGCTCTTTCCTGAGATCTTCGGGCAAGCCGTCGAACGCCGCTCGCGCCTCTTCAGTGTGTCCGGCCGCGAGCAGCGCCCGGATCAGCCCCGACTGCACGCCGGCGTCCTCCGGTGCCATGTCGGCGATCTGCCGGAAGATCGACGCGGCTCGTTCACCGTCACCGTCGGCCAGCACCTGTTCGCCCATGGCAACAAGGCCGGCAATATCTTCCTGCGGAGGGTCGCCGCCGCCATTCACCGGCAACTCCGCGAGCAGCTGATCGAGCACCTGCTTCAACTGGGGTTCGCTGCGCGCGTTGGTCAGGTCGGCGATCGGCTGGCCCTGGAAGATTGCGTAGACCGTCGGGATCGAGCGCACCTGGAACTGTGCGGCGATGAAGCGCTCCTCGTCGACATTGAGCTTGGCCAGGATCACGCCCTTGTCGGCGTATTCGGCGGCGACCTTCTCCAGCACGGGTGATAGCGCCTTGCACGGGCCGCACCATTCGGCCCAGAAATCGAGGATCACAAGCTTGTCGCGCGAGGGGGCGACGACGTCCTTCTGGAAGCGTTCGACCGCTTTCTGTTCGTCGAGATTGAGGCCTAGGCTCGCCAAGGGATTCTCCTGTTGCGCGAAGGCGCTTATGTGGGCCTTCGCGCCGCAATGTGAAGGCCGCGGGCGCTTACCGCAAGCGCCGGAGAAACCTCTTGCCGCCATGCGGCACCGCTGCTAACCGCCCGGCCTTCCCACCGGCGCGACCCGCGCCGGCGCGGCTCGAGCGGGCGTAGCTCAGGGGTAGAGCACAACCTTGCCAAGGTTGGGGTCGAGGGTTCGAATCCCTTCGCCCGCTCCAGACATTAACTTCTTCCACCGAACCAGATGCCGCTCCGATGAACGGTTGACCACGTCCGACGAACGGGCTTGCCAACTTGACGCTACAATTGTAGCACAGCGCTACAGATGTAGCTCAAGGTGATTCGCCCATGCTCGCAACCCTGCCGCCGCGTGAACGACAGATCGTCGATATTCTCTACGAGCAGGGGCCCAGCCTCGTCGGCGAAATCCTCGACGCGCTCCAGCACGAGGTCACCGGCTCGGCCGTGCGGGCGATGCTCAAGCGGCTCGAGGACAAGGGCTTCGTCGTCCGCAAGCCGTCCGAAAGCGGCTTCGTTTATTCGCCGGCCCTGGCCGAGGCGACGGCGCGCAAGTCGGCGCTGGGGCAAGTGGTCAAGGTATTCTTCAACGGCTCCCCGGTCGGCGCGGTCAGCGCGTTGCTGGGGATGGAGGACAAGCTCGGCAATGAGGATCTCGACGAGCTCGAACGGCTGATCGCCGAAGCACGCAAGGGGAGGGCGAAGTGATGATCGACGCGAACTGGCTCGTTGCGCTGGCGCTAAAGTCGCTGGTCGTCGCGGGCGCCGCCTTGGCCCTGCTGAGCCTGACCCGCAACCGCAGCGCAGCCGAGCGCTCGATGATCGGACACCTCGGGTTGTTGGCGCTCGTGATGCTGCCCGCGGTCACCTGGCTGCTGCCGGCGTGGAACCCGCTCCCCGCGGTCGCCGCACCCGCTGCGGCGACGATCCATCTTTCGGCGCCAACGAGCATTGGCCCGATCGCAGGCGGCGCGGCGGCCGCTTCCGCCGCCCTGCCTGCGCCGGCTTCATTCTCGCTGCCCTCCGTCAATACGCTTGCCGTGTGGACCTACCTCATCCCGGCCCTGCTGCTGCTCGCCGCGATGATCGTGGCCGTGGTCCGCCTGGGCGCTATGCACCGCCGCGCCAACGTGCTGGTCAACCCCCGCTGGCAGGCCGCGCTGGCGATGGCCCAGCGGCGTATGGGTTTCAAGCACGGTACCGCGCTGCTGGTCAGCGAGGAGCTCCGCTCGCCGGTCAGCTGGGGCGTGATGCGGCCGATCATCCTGCTGAACGAGCAGGCGGTCGACGCCACCGCCGAGGCCGAGGCGATCATCGCTCACGAGCTGGCGCACGTCGCGCGGCTCGACTGGGCCAAGTTGCTGATCGCTCGCCTCGCCTGTGCGCTGTTCTGGTTCAACCCGCTGGTCTGGAGGCTCGCCCGAGAGTGCCACCAACTGCGCGAGGAAGCGGCCGACGACGCGGTGCTGCTGAGCGAGGTCGACGGCGCCGACTACGCCTCGCTGCTGGTCAATGCTGCCCGGCATGACAACCGCGCCCTGCTGCTCGCCGCCCACGGCGTCGCCCCGGGCAAGGATTCGCTCAAGCGCCGGATCACCCGCGTGCTTGACGCCGACATTGCGCGCGGCCCGGCCAACAACGCCTGGACCGCGCTATGCCTGGTCGCGCTGGTGGCTGTGGCGGCGCCGCTGGCGGCGTTCGACCCCACTGCGCAGGCGAGCTCCAAGGCCGCCGCGGACGGATCGAGGCTGGTGACCAAGCGCGACGGCAACCGCTACGTCACCCTCCGCCACTTTCCCGACGGCCATGAAAAGCTGGTCGCTGCGGGCTGGTCGAAGACGCTAAACCCAAAGCCGGCTGCAGAAGCGGATCGCAACCGCGGCCGTGAGCGCGACGACGAGGCCGATTCGGTCATCGCCTCGAAGGCCGTGGGCCTGACGCCGGAATACATCGACGCGATGCGCGCCGCGGGTCTCGACGGGTCGGTCGACGATCTCACGGGCGCCCGCGCGGTGGGCGTCACGCCCGAGTTCGCGCGCCAGATGCGGCAGTACGATCCGAACGTCGATCTCGGCACGATCACCGGTGCCAGGGCGACCGGCATGGACCCGGCCTACTTCAGCCAGATGCGCCAGCTGCTTCCCGGCTTGTCGGTCGACGACGCCGTGGGCTTGCGCGCGACTGGAGTGACCTACGCCTTTGCGCAGCAGATGCGCAGCCTGTTCCCCCGGGTTACCGCCGACCAGCTCCAGGGCATGTCGGCGGTCGGCGTAACCCCCGCCTTCGTCGGCGAGATGCGCCGCCAGGGAATCAAGGCCGACTCGCCCGACCAGGTGATCCAGAACCGCGTAGTGTTCCACGGCTTCAACGGTGTGCGCGTCGCGCCAGTGATCCGCCCCGTGGTCTCGACGGCGGTAGCCAATTCGGTGGCATTAAGTACCTCGATGGCCAGCTCGATCGCGCAGTCCGTGACCGCCTCGTTGCCCGAATGGATGGCCCCGCATGGCCAGCGGACGCAGCGCCCCCCGGTGCCGCCCGCCCCACCCGCCGAAGCCGCTCCGCCGGCTTCGCCGGGCGACTGATCGACCCGCACCGCCGACCATTGCCGCAACCGGCCCGCCTTCGGCGGGAGGCGCCACCGGCTTATCTGTTGAACCGAGGAGATCCGCCATGTTCCGCATCCCGTTCATCGCCGCTCTCGCCCTGCTGGCCGCCGCACCGAGTCTGCCGCAGCCTGCGCCCCCCGCCGCTGCCGCCGCGGCGGGGCATTCCTACCCGGCGATCGAGCGGATCGGCTGGACCTACGGTGACGAGAGCTATGGCAACGGCCCACACGACCAGTTGCGCTTCACCCGTGACGACCATGGTCACTTCAACTCGAGCATGGGGCCCGACGACGGCGCCGACGCCCGGGCGGTCATCGCCTCCATCGAGCGCGCCCGTCCCGGCGACGCGATTTCGTTCAGCCTCGTCCGCGAGGCGGGGGCGCTGGCCTGCACCGGCCGGGCCGAGGCGGACGGGCGCGCTTCGGGCACTTGCCGCTTCGATCCCGATCAGGGCTTCGCCACCGAGCTCGCCCGCCGCGGCATGGCGCCCGACGATAGCGACGACATGCTCGCCCTCACCCTCGTCAATGCTCGCATCGCCACAGTCGATACTCTCACGGCCAAGGGCTTCCGCTTCGACGGCGCCGGCGATCTGATCGCCGTCTCGGCGCTCGGCGTCGGCGCCGCTTACGCCGACGAGCTGCGCGGCGCCGGGCTCAGGATGAACGAACTCGGCGACCTGATCGCCGCCAAGGCGCTCAAGATCGACGCGCAGTGGCTCGGCGACATGGCCCGAGCCGGTTATCCAAGCCTCGCCGTCGGCCAGGCGATCCAGATGCGCGCGCTCGGCGTGACGCCGGATTACGCGCTCAGGATGGGCCGCGTGCTGCACGCGGTGCATGAGATCGAGTAGCTCTGCGCCCGCCTACCGGCTACGGAAGGTCGCATGAGCGAACCGGACGAGGGCGAATTCGCTGGCTGGGCGGCGCGGTTCGGAGAGTTCTACCCGCGCGGCTCGCGCACCGAACTGGAGTTTCGCTTCTCGCGCCTGCTGATCCTCGCGGCGCGCCGCTGGAGCACGTATATCGACGAAGTGATCCGCCAGCGCACCGGCCAGCCGCGCTCGCGCTGGCAGACGCTCGCCGCGCTGGCCTTTTCCGACGGTCCTATCGCCACCATCGCGCTGGCCGATCGGATGGCGGTGCAATGGCCGAGCCTGATCCGCACCCTCAATGACCTCGAGGCCGAGGGGCTGGTCGAACGGCGCATCAATCCGACCGACAAGCGCAGCCGCCTGGTGACGATCACAGCCAAGGGCCTCGCCCTATTCCGCGAGGTTAAGGCGGTGCTCGATCCGACCCGCGCGGCGCTGCTCGAAGGGTTTCCGGGCCACGAGCTGGCTGCGGCGGAGCGCCTGCTCGATCGGTTCTTCGCGGTGATGGCGAACGCGGGCGAGCCGTAGCCCGCTCATGCCACGTGACACTTGTTACCGGCTCAGGCGCTGCCTTCGGGGTACTGGCGCATGCGCATGGCTTCGGCGGCTTCGCGTTCGGCGGCGCGGCGTTCGGCGCGAACTTCGTCGGCCTTCACCCGCTCGGCCTCGATCATCAGCTGGCGGTTGGCCATCTCGCGCCACGCGTGGGCCGAGCGCAGCTCGCGGTCGCGGACATTGGTAAGCGACGCCTCGTTGGCGGCGGATTCGGCCGCTTCGGCGCGCTGGACGTAGAATTCGTAAGTCAGGCTCATTGAAAACGCTTCCGTGGAGTGGATAGCGGTGGCGGGCCCCTTCCCAAGCTCAGAGCGAGCGGGGAAGGGGCCCGGAAGGAAAGGCCTCAGGCCTGGGCGAGGTTGACCGCGGCTTCCTTGCCGTTGCGGCCGCGCTCGACGTCGTAAGACACGCGCTGGTCCTTCTCGAGCGTCTGCATCCCGGCGGCCTGGACCGCGCTGATGTGGACGAAGCTGTCAGCTCCGCCGTCTTCGGGCGCGATAAAGCCATAGCCCTTGTCGGAATTGAAGAATTTGACTGTGCCGATCGGCATTTCGTGTTCCTTTCGAGAACGTTGGTATGCCCGGGACGAGTGGGCCTCGGGCGGGTCGTGCGTCAGGTCGTCAATCGAAAGGAACTCGCCGTCAGGGCCGATGCCGCACCGCGCGTGGCGCGGCAGGGCAGGGGTCTTGGCACCGAAGTCCGTCGCATAGTTCGACGTCAGCCGGGGGCGCTTAGCACAGCTGGGGCGGATTGCCTAATGAAGTGAGCCTGCCGCGACTTTTTCGAGGGCGATGCGGCCGCTTGCGCACGGCCTTCATCTGCGCGCAAAGTTGCGCCACAATGGGGGACGGCGGGGGAGGCGGGATTCATGGTTGAACAGGGAGAGTTCTCAGCGATGCCTGGGCAATCGCTGCTCACTGAGCGGCGCGGGTAGCGGCCGTGGGGGGGGCGGTCGGGTCGATCCGCCGCGTTCTGGCCCAGCGCTGGGCCTTGCTGGCGGCCGTCGTCGCGATCCTGGTGATCGCTGATTACGCGCTCACGAATTTCACTTCATTGATCGACCAGAAGGCGGGCGACGTGATGCTGGCGGCCAACGCCGGCCGTCGGCCCGTGTCCGACAGGGTGGTGATCGTCGACATCGATCAGCGCTCGCTCGAGCTGATGAACGCGATGGCCGGAAGCTGGCCCTGGCCGCGTTCGGTGCACGGCGAGCTGATCGATTACATCGAAGCGCAGCACCCCCGCGCGATCGCCTTCGACGTGCTGTTCAACGAGCTCGACGTCTATCGCCCGGACAGCGACGCCGCGTTCGCCGACGCGGTCGCCCGCTATCCCAACGTGTGGCTGGCGATGACGCTGAACAGCGACGGAAAAGGGGCGCGGGTGCGCGACATGCCACCGGCCGTCGGCATGCGTCCGCTGACGAAGTCGCCCGCCGACAGCCGTGTGCCGGCCATGTTGCCGCTGGTGATGCTCGGCCATCCCGCGGCCATGCGCGGCGGTCTGACCAACTTCAGCATGGACAGCGACGGGGTCGGTCGCCGCTATGCCCTTTATCTCGACCGAGCCGGCTGGCGTTTCCCCTCGCTGCCCGCGCGGATCGTTTCCTCGCTCGGCCGTCCGCTGCCGCGCCAGCCGTCGGTGATGCTCAATTACCGCAAGGGCTGGCGGCACATTTCCTACGCCGATCTCTATCTCGACAGCCTGCGGTCGAAACCCCTGCGCGATCCGCGCGAGCTCAAAGGCAAGATCGTGCTGGTCGGCACATCGGCTCCCGGGCTGATGGACATGCGGCTGACCCCGCTCGACAGCAATTATCCCGGCGTCGAGATGCTGGCGACGGCGATCGACAATCTCGACCGCGGCGATTGGCTGCGCCAGGTTCCCCGCCCGTACAGTCTGCCCTTCGCCTTGCTGCTGATCGGCCTGATCGCCGTGGCCTTCACGCGCGGGGTCAGCGCCGCCCGCACCGGTTACGCGCTCCTCGCGCTGAGCGCGGTGACCCTGGCGGGCGCGTGGCTGGCGCTGGTCAACGGCACCTTCGTGCCGGTGTTCGCGCCGCTCGCGCTCGGCTGGGCCTTCTATCTCGCCAGCACGACGATCGCCTACCTCGACGAGCGGGCCCAACGGCTCAGGACCGCAGGGGCCTTCCGGCGCTTCCTCGATCCGCAGGTGGTCAACGAGCTGATCGGCCGCGGCGCGATCGATTACCGCGCGCAGGCCAGCACGCGCGAAGTCACCGTATTGTTTTCCGACATCCGCGGCTTCACCAGCCTGTCCGAGACGGCCGCTCCGGAAGACGTCGTGGCGCTGCTCAACCGTTATTTCACCCGCCAGGTAGAGATCATCTTCAAGCATGGCGGTACGCTCGACAAGTTCATCGGCGACGGAATCATGGCGTTCTGGGGCGCGCCGACGGCCTATCCCGACCATGCCCGGCGAGCGGTCGAGGCCGCGCTCGAGATGTCGGCGGCGCTCGACGAGTTCCGCGGCGAGCTCGGCGCGTTGGGCGCCGCGCTCGACATCGGCATCGGGCTGCATAGCGGCAAGGCGGTGGTCGGGTTCATCGGGTCCGACGAACGGCTCGACTACACGGCCATCGGCGACACGGTGAACAGCGCCAGCCGGGTCGAAAGCACGACCAAGGGGGTCTCGCGAATTCTTGTTTCGAAGACCACTCGCGAGGCCGCCGGTGAGGATTTCGAGTGGCGCGACCACGGGCTGCACCGGGTGAAAGGACGCGGGGAGGAGCTTCACCTGTTCCAACCGTGCCGAAAGAAGCCTATGACCGCGTGACTCGTTTGGGGAAATTCATGAGGTTCGCCGGCGCTCTCGCCGTTGCCCTGGCATTTGCCGTCGCCGCCTACCCGGCTGCCGCTGAGACTGGCGCGGTGATCCGCGCGGACGAACTCAAGGCCACGCCGTTCATCGACGCGGCCACCTCGGCCAAGCTGGCCGCAAACCAGCCGGTCACCATCCTCAATCGCAAGGGCGGCTGGGTGCAGGTCGAGGCGGGCGGCCAGACGGGGTGGGTGCGCATGCTCAATGTCCGCCTGGCCGCGGGCAGCGCACCGTCGCCGAACCAGGCCAACGTCCACGCCGCCTCGTTGCTGCGCACCGGCAGCTCGGGCAAGACCGTGACCACCGGGATCAAAGGGCTGGGCGAGGAAGACCTGCAGAAGGCGGTGCCCGACCCAGCGCAGCTGGCCAAGCTCGTGGCCCTGGCCGTCCCCGCCGCCGAAGCGAGCAGCAACGCCAGCGCCAGCGGGCTGGTCGAACATCCGGTCGATTACCTGGATCAGAAAAAGAAGAAGAAGTGATGCTCGCGAAGCGCGCCTTGAACTTGCTGCTCGCGGGCACGGTGGTCATCGCGACCACGCCCGCGCAAGCCCAGTTCGGCGGCCTCGGCAGTATCGTCAATCACGCCAAGCAGGCCAAGAAGGTCGGCGATTCCATGCGCGAGATCGGGCCGGCGGAGGAGGAAAAGATCGGCGGCGACCTCGCCAGCATGATCCTCGGCGCGGCGCCGCTGGTCGACAACCCGGCCGAGCAGCATTACGTCAACCGGGTAGGCATGTGGCTAGCGATGCACACCGAACGTGCCGACCTGCCGTGGCACTTCGGCATCATCGATACCGATGACGTGAATGCTTTCTCCACGCCAGGCGGCTACGTGTTCATCTCGCGCGGCCTGTTCGAGCGCTTCCGCAACGAATCCGAGCTCGCCGGGGTGCTTGCGCATGAGATTTCCCATGTCGTGCAAAAGCATCATCTCCACGCGCTGCAGAACGAGATGCGGACTTCCGCCGTCGCCGAAGCCGGCGGTTCGGTGGTCGGCAGCGGTGGGGTGACGGGCTTTCTTACCGAGCAAGTCATCAAGGCCGGGAAGACGCTTTACACGCGCGGCCTCGACAAGGGCGACGAGTACGAGGCCGACCGCATGGGCGTGGTCATCGCCGCCCGCTCGGGCTATTC
>JANWHA010000016.1 GCA_025450635.1 Croceibacterium sp.
CGTGCTCGGCAGCGTGACCAGCGCGACCGGCGACTTCGCCACCGCCATCGGCCGGCAGACGAGCGCCGGTGGCATCAGCGCGACCGCCGTCGGCACCCTGGCGGGCGCCAGCGCGCAGTATGCGACCGCGGTCGGCCGGGCGGCGAGCGTGAGCGGGGTCAACGCGACCGCGGTCGGCTCGACGACCACGGTCAGCGGGACGCAGGCGACCGCGGTCGGCTTCCACGCCCAGGCGAGCCAGACCAACGCCACCGCGATCGGCGCCAACGCCACGACCACCGCGGCCAACCAGGTGACGCTCGGCGGCACGGGCAGCTCGGTCAGGATCGGCGATGTCGCGGCCTCGACCGCGGCCCAGGTCGGGCCGGTCGAGGCGGTGACGGTCGATGGCAGCGGCACGCTCGGTACGACCAGCGTGGCCAGCGCCGCGGCGCTCGAGACCGTGCGCTCGAGCATGGTCAGCGCGCTGTCGGTCAGCGACCAGCAGTTCTCGGCGCTGTCCGGCCGGGTCGATGGCCTCCAGGGACAAGTCGGCGAGCTGTTCGATCTTGCCAGGACCGACCGCAAGGAAGCGCGCCAGGGAATCGCGGCCGTGGCGGCGATGTCGCAGCCGCCGTTCCCGAGCGCCGACGGCAAGACCAGCTATGCCTCGAACGTCGCCTGGTATCGCGGCGAGGTCGGCTTCTCGGCCGGGCTCACCCACCGCTTCGCCAGTGCCTTCGCCCTCACCGCCGGGGTCAGCTACGGCGGCGGCAACAATACCGCCGTCAAGGCGGGCGTGGCGGGGGAGTTTTAGACGCGGCGTGCGCTTCGGTTCCGTTGGCCGTCAGGCGGTTAGGGAACCGAAGCAGCCTTTGCCGGCGTAAACCGCGCTGTCGCCGAGTTCTTCCTCGATGCGGATCAGCTCGTTGTACTTGGCGAGGCGTTCGGAGCGGGAGAGGGAGCCGGTCTTGATCTGCCCGCAGTTGGTGGCGACGGCCAGATCGGCGATGGTTGCATCCTCGGTTTCGCCCGAGCGGTGGCTGATGACCGTGGTGTAGCCGCCGCGGTGGGCCATCGCCATTGCCTCGAGCGTCTCGGTCAGGGTCCCGATCTGGTTGACCTTGACCAGCAGCGAGTTGGCGAAGCCCTGCTCGATGCCGATCGCGAGACGCTTGGGGTTGGTTACGAAGACATCGTCGCCGACCAGCTGGATACGATCCCCGAGCCGCTCGGTAAGCGTCTTCCAGCCGGCAAAATCGTCCTCGCTCATGCCGTCCTCGATCGAGCGGATCGGATAGGCCTCGGCCAGGTCCACGAGATAGCCGGTCATCTGTTCGGGCGTGAGCGAAAGGCCTTCGCCGGAAATCTCGTACTTGCCGCCCTTGAAGAATTCGCTTGCCGCGCAGTCGAGCGCCAGGACGATGTCCTGGCCCGGGATGAACCCGGCCTGCTCGATCGAGCCCATGATGAAATCGAGCGCGGCGCGGGTACTGGCGAGGTCGGGCGCGAACCCGCCCTCGTCGCCGACCGCCGTCGACAGACCCTTCTCGTGCAGGCGCTTCTTCAAAGTGTGGAACACCTCCGAGCCCCACCGCACCGCCTCCGCCAACGTCGGCGCCCCGACCGGCATGATCATGAATTCCTGGAAATCGATCGGGTTGTCGGCATGCTCGCCGCCGTTGACGATGTTCATCATCGGCACCGGCAGCACGTGCGCCGAAACGCCGCCCAGATACGCGTAGAGCGGCAGGCCCCGCGCGTTCGCCGCCGCTTTCGCGACCGCCAGGCTCACGCCCAGGATCGCATTGGCGCCGAGCCCGCTCTTGTTGTCGGTGCCGTCGAGCGCGATCATCGCCAGGTCTATGTCGCGCTGGTCTTCGGCATCGAGGCCGAGCAACAGGTCCGAGAGCGCGCCGTTGACGGCGTCGACCGCCTTGAGCACGCCCTTGCCGAGATAACGGCCCTTGTCCCCATCCCGCAGCTCGACAGCCTCGTGCGCTCCGGTCGACGCGCCGGAAGGCACAGCCGCGCGGCCGAAGCTGCCGTCATCGAGCAGCACCTCGACCTCGACCGTCGGATTGCCCCGGCTGTCGAGGATCTCGCGGCCGTGGATGTCGATGATGGCGGTCACTCGGCGGGCTCCCGGACGGTGTTGTAATCGGGTAGGACACTACCCATATCGGCTCGGACGAGCGCGGCCTAAACTGCGGAACATCGCGGTGCAAGTCGCGTTCGGATTGACAACGGCCTGCCGGACATTCCTTATTCGTCCGGCCACACAGGGTCTGGGCCGAGGCAAAAGGAAAGGGCTTTCACATGGCGGATGCCGTTAGCACTACCCCCAACTCCCGCAAGCGCACGACCGCGAAGAAGACCACGGCGGCCAAGAAGCCGGCCTCCCGGGCTCCGTCGGCGTCCAAGAGCAATACCGACGTCGCGAGATCGCGCTTCAATGCCGCGCTCGAGGAAGCCAAGGCAGGCGCCGCGGCCCTCGGCGCCGAAGCGCGCGACCGCGCCGGTACGTACCGCAGCCAGGCGATGAGCAAGAGCGACGATTATGCCGCGCAAGCCAAGGCCAAGGCGGCCGAACTCGCCCGCGAAGGCAAGGATCGCGCCAGCGATGCGCTCGCCGGCCTGGGCAAGGTGGTCGCCGAGAACGCCACCACGCTCGATGACCGGTTCGGCACGCGCTACGGCGATTATGCGCGTAGCGCCTCGCGCGGCCTGCAGGAAACCGCCGCCAAGCTCGACAACAAGAGCCTGGAGGACCTGGGCAGCGACGCCCGCGAATTCGTGCGCAAGAGCCCGGCCACGGCTGTCGGCCTGGCCGCGCTTGCCGGGTATCTGTTTGCGCGCATGTTCCGGCGGCGGTAGCCTGCCAACTCGACGATAAACAAAAACGCGTGGAGGACCGGCTCGCGTGGCTGCTGCCGAAGACACGACCTTACCGAAGCAGACCCACGAGGATCGCGTTCAGAGCGAGGCGGCCGCCGAGGAGCGGTCGCTGATCGATGACGTCGAAGTGCTGATCGAGGACGGCAAGACCTACCTCGAGGCCGAGCTCAATTACCAGAAGACCCGCGCCTTGTTCGTCGGCGACCGGGTCAAGGGCACGGTGCTGTTTGCGCTGGTCGGCTTCGTCTTCGCGTGGATGGCGTTGATCGCGCTGACGGTCGGCCTGATCATCGCCCTGACCCCGCCGCTGAGCGCGTGGGGCGCGACGGCGGTGGTTGTGATCGTCTGGCTTTTGATCGCCGCGATCGCGTTGACCATCGCCGCCGGCCGCTGGAAGGAACTTGGCAAGGCGTTCGAGCCGGATGAGGGCGAGAAGCCGTGATTGGCCTGCACACCCGCCTCACCGAAGACCGCAAGTTGCGCGACGCCGCGCTCGACGTGTTCATCACCGACTTGCGCTTCATTCGCGAGGACTTGCATGCCCGGGGCGTCGGCGAACGGATTGCCGATCGCATCGGGAGCAGCGCGCTGGAGGTGATCGACGAAGCCGTCGATTATGCCGAGGCCAATACCGGCCGGATCGCCGCGGCGCTCGCCGCGGTGGTGCTGTGGTTCGCCCGCACGCCGCTGCTCAACGGCCTGGCGCGAATCTTCGGTTTCGACGACGATGAGGAACAAGACGACGGCGATTCCCGTTCCGACGACGATTGATCCCTTCCTACGGAGACCCGCCATGCCGGATACGAAGCGCAACCAAATCAAGAAGAAAGTCAGCGCCGCCAAGAGCCGCAACATTACTCGCGCCGAACCGAGGAGCGCCGGTCGGGCAGGCGAAAACGCTAGCGGCGCGAAAGGCGGGTTCGCCTCCTTCGCCAGGGAGCATCCGGTGATCACCGTGGCCGGCGGCCTTGCTGTGGGCATCCTCGTCAGCAGCTTGTTCCGTGGTTCGCCCACTCGCAAGGCGGGCCGGATGATCGGCAAGAAAACGGCCGGCCTGGCCGCGATCGCCGCCGAGCTCGCCGTCGCCTTTGCGCAGCAGGCTTACGAGGCGGCGGACGAGGCTCGCCGCACTGGAGCCGACAAGCTCGGCGGCCTGGGCGAAACGGTCGGCGACAGCGCGCGCAGCCTCTCGGCAGACGCGGCCAACTATGCCGGCGAAGCGGCCACGGCAGTCAGCAAGGCTGGAAAGTCGGCGTTGCACTCGCTCCGCAACCGCCTGAACTGATTCGGGGTCTTGCGGGCGCGCGGCGTTTCCGCAAGGGAGCGCGCCTGTCCGCGTGCTTGTCCGAAAGGCCCCCGTCGAATGGCGAAGCAGCTTTTGCACCTGGTGATGGGCGGCCGCGTGGTCGACCCGCAGGGTGTCGAGTTCCAGAACCTAGACGAGATCGAACTCGTCGGCGTCTACCCCAACTACGCGGCGGCCGAGGAAGCGTGGCGCGGATGCGCCCAGCGCACCGTCGACGACGCCGAGATGAAGTACGTGATTGTGCACCTGCACCGGCTGCTCGAGCCGGAGCTGCCGGGAAAGTAGCCTAAGCCAGCAGGCCGAGCGCGGCCCCTATCACCACGCCGACGGCAATCATCACGCCCGCGCGCTGGCGAATGTCCGATCGGAACTCCTGATAGGCGGGAACATCGAGGTAATACCGGCCGTCGGCATTCGCATGAAGGACGCCGTGGCGCTCCAGTTGCTCGAGGGCACGGTGCTCACGAAAACTCGAAGGCTCGAACGAAATAGCGTCCTCGGGCCGAACCGCGTCGGCGGCGAGGAAATGATCGATCATCCTGCGCCGGGCGATCACTTTGGGCGGAATGGGCATCGAGCGCTCCCGTGGGTCAGATGAACTCGATCTTGTCGACCAGATAGAAGCGGTCCCCCGCGGGAACGGTCACCTCGACCTCTTCGCCGACCATCTTGCCGATCAGTGCGCGGCCGAGCGGGGATTCGTACGAGATGCGGCCCACCTTGGCGTCGGCTTCAGGATGGCCGACGATCTGGTAACGCTGCGGCTTGTCGGCGTCGTCACGCACGGTGACGGTCGCGCCGAACACGATCTTGTCGCCGGAAAGCGACGCCGGATCGATGATCTGCGCGCGGCTGACCTTGTCCTCCAGGTCGGCGATCTGCGCTTCGACCTGACCCTGGCGCTCCTTGGCGGCATGATATTCGGCGTTCTCCGAAAGATCGCCGTGAGCGCGCGCTTCCTCGATCGCGTCGACGATCTTGGGACGCTCGGCCCGCAGAAGCTTGAGGTCGGCGGTCAGCTTTTCATAGCCTTCCGCCAGCATCGGCACCTTTTCCATATTCGGTCCCTGTCTTCACAAAACCCGTCAAAACCGCCCCCCGCTCTCTTGTCGAACGGCGGTTCTGGCGAAATGTCGGGAAAATTCTCTCAGCTATAATAGTCTTGCAGCGAGCGCACTTCAAGTTCGCTGACTTTGACCGAAGTTATTGCCTGGGCGACGGCCGCCGAAGCCGTCGCCGTAGTATAGTACGGCACCTTGGCCTCGAGCGCCGATGCGCGGATCGAATGGCTGTCCTTGTGGCTCTGCCAGCCCTCGGTGGTGTTGAAGATCAGCGCGATCTCGCCGTCGACGATCTTGTCGACGATGTGCGGCCGGCCTTCGGCGACCTTGTTGACCCGTTCGACCGGCAGGCCGGCCTCGGCCAGGTAGAACTGGGTGCCGCCGGTAGCGATCACGGTGAACCCGTGGGCGATCAACTGCCGCACCGGCTCGACGATTTGCGGCTTGTCGCTGTCCTTGACCGAGACGAACAGCACGCCCCTCTCGGGCAGCACGGTGCCCTCGCCGAGCTGTGACTTGATGTAGGCGGTGGGGAAATCTTTATCGATTCCCATCACTTCGCCGGTGGACTTCATCTCCGGCGTCAAGACCGGGTCGGCCCCTGGGAACCGGTTGAACGGGAACACCGCCTCTTTCACGGTCATGTAGCCGATGCGCCAGTCGACCGGCGGCAGGTCGGCCAGCTTTTCGCCGGCCATCACCCGCGCGGCGATCTTGGCGATGGGAATGCCGATGGCCTTGGCCACGAACGGCACCGTGCGGCTCGCGCGTGGGTTGACCTCGATCAGGTAAACCTGGTCCTTCGGTTTCTCGCCCTCGCGGCCGCTCGACTTGACCGCGAACTGGACGTTCATCAGCCCGCGCACGCCGAGGGCCTTGGCCAGCTTCTCCGCCTGGCGTTCCATCTCGGCGACGATGTCGTCGGGCAGGCTGTACGGCGGCAGGGTGGCGGCGCTGTCACCCGAGTGGACACCGGCTTCCTCGATATGCTGCATCACCCCGCAGACGACCACCTGCTCGCCATCGCTCAGCGCATCGACGTCGCATTCGATGGCATCGCGCAAGTACTGGTCGACCAGCACCGGTGAATCGCCCGAAACGTTGACCGCGGTGTTGATGTAGGCGTCGAGCTGGGCCTCGGAATCGACGATTTCCATCGCCCGCCCGCCGAGCACGTAGCTCGGCCGCAGCAGCACCGGATAACCGATCCGCGCGGCGACCGCGGCGGCTTCGTCGCGGCTCTTGGCGATGCCGTTCTTCGGCTGCTTGAGCTTGAGCTGGTTGACCAGCTTGGCGAAGCGTTCGCGATCTTCGGCGAGGTCGATCGCGTCGGGCGACGTACCGAGGATCGGAATACCCGCCCCGGCCAGCGTGTCCGCCAGCTTGAGCGGGGTCTGCCCGCCGAACTGGACGATGACTCCGATCAGCTCGCCACTGGAATGCTCGACCCGGAGGATTTCGAGCACATCTTCGGCGGTGAGCGGCTCGAAATAGAGCCGGTCGGAGGTGTCGTAATCGGTCGAAACCGTCTCAGGGTTGCAGTTGATCATGATGGTTTCATAGCCCGCCTCGCTCAGCGCGAAGCAGGCGTGGACGCAGCAGTAATCGAACTCGATGCCCTGCCCGATCCGGTTCGGCCCGCCGCCGAGGATGACGATCTTCTTGCGGTCGGAAGGCCATGCCTCGTTCTCGGGCTCGCCGAAGGTCGGCGCCTCATACGTCGAGTACATGTAGGGCGTGATCGCCTCGAACTCGGCGGCGCAGCTGTCGATGCGCTTGTAAACCGGCAGCACGCCGAGCTTCTGGCGGAGCTGGCGCACCTCGTCCTCGCTGGTTGCGCCGGCCATCGCCACCAGCGCGTCGTGGAGCAGCCCTGAGCGCTTCGCCTGGGTCTCCGCCAGGCCCCCGGCGACCCCGACCGAGCGCACCGCGAGCGTCGCGAGGCGCCTGTCGGAAAAGCCCATCGCCTTCAGCCGCCTCAGACCCGCGGCATCGTTCGGCAGCCCTTTCTGCCCGATCATCGCCTCCTCGTAGACGATCTCCTCGATGTGACGCAGGAACCACGGGTCGTAATGAGTGATCGCCTGGACTTCCTCGACCTTGAACCCCTCGCGGAATGCCTGGGCGACCTTGAGCAGACGGTCGGGCGTCGGCCGGCCGAGGGCGGCGGTTATCTCGTCGCGGCTGACGCCTTCGAGTTCTAGCACGCGATTGAACCCGTCGAGCCCGGTTTCGAGGCCGCGCAACGCCTTCTGCAGGCTTTCCTTGAAGTTGCGGCCGATCGCCATGACCTCGCCGACCGACTTCATCGCGGTGGAAAGCTCGGCCTTGGCCCCCTTGAACTTCTCGAACGCGAAGCGCGGGATCTTGGTCACCACGTAATCGAGCGTCGGCTCGAAGCTCGCCGGAGTAGCGCCGGTGATCTCGTTGGTGATCTCGTCGAGCGTGTAGCCG
This sequence comes from Croceibacterium sp., assembly GCA_025450635.1. Lineage (GTDB taxonomy): Bacteria > Pseudomonadota > Alphaproteobacteria > Sphingomonadales > Sphingomonadaceae > Croceibacterium_B. The sequence continues at coordinate 7,699 of JANWHA010000016.1, forward strand.
ACCGCCAGCTTGGCGGCGACGCGGGCGATCGGGAAACCGGTCGCTTTACTGGCCAGCGCCGAGGACCGCGACACACGCGGGTTCATCTCGATCACGATCAGCCGCCCGTCCTTCGGGTTGACCGCGAACTGCACGTTGGAGCCGCCGGTCTCGACCCCGATCTCGCGCAGCACCTGGATGCTGGCGGTGCGCATGATCTGGTATTCCTTGTCGGTCAGCGTCAGCGCCGGGGCGACGGTGATCGAATCCCCGGTGTGAACACCCATCGGATCGACGTTCTCGATCGAGCAGATGATGATGCAGTTGTCGTGCTTGTCGCGCACGACCTCCATCTCGAATTCCTTCCACCCGAGCAGGCTTTCCTCGATCAGCACTTCGGTGGTCGGGCTGGCGTCGAGCCCGTGGCGGACGATCGCCTCGAACTCGCCCTTGTTGTAGGCGATGCCGCCGCCGGTACCGCCGAGAGTGAAGCTCGGGCGGATGATCGCCGGCAAGCCGGTGTGCTCGAGGATCGCGAACGCCTCGTCGACCGTGTGCGCCATGCCCGAGCGGGCACTTTCGAGGCCGATCTTGTCCATCGCCTCGCGGAAGCGCTGGCGGTTCTCGGCCTTGTCGATCGCGTCGGCATCGGCGCCGATCATCTGCACGCCGAATTTCTCCAGGGTGCCGTCGTTGTACAGGGCCAACGCGGTGTTCAGCGCGGTCTGCCCACCCATCGTCGGTAGCAGCGCGTCGGGCCGTTCCTTCTCGATGATTTTCGCCACGATCGCCGGGGTGATCGGCTCGATATAAGTGGCATCGGCGAACTCGGGATCGGTCATGATCGTCGCCGGGTTGGAGTTGACGAGGACGACCCGGTAGCCCTCTTCCTTCAGCGCCTTGATCGCCTGCGTGCCCGAATAGTCGAACTCGCACGCCTGGCCGATGATGATCGGCCCGGCGCCGATGACCAGGATCGAGGAAATATCGGTACGCTTGGGCATCTGGGCTCTTATTGCTTGGAGGAATTGTCAGGCGGATAGACGAACGGCTTGGCCTTGAGCCAGCCTTCGAGCGTAGCGAGCGCTTCGGGGAAGCCCTGCAGCAGCTCGGTCTGTGTTTCAGGCTTGGCTTTGCAGTCCTTGGCGAAATCGGCGTAATCGTCGGCCAGTTCCTTGGTGACGACCTTGACGTGGTCCTCAGGCGGATCGCCGAAATCGACGCCGCCTCCGTAGTCGGCCCCCTTGCACTTGAGGTTCAAAGAGGCGCCTTCCCCGGTCTGGTATGGCTGGTAGATCATCGTGACGATCGCCAGCGCCTTGGTCATCGTCACCGAACGCTCGCTGTCGTCGCCGGGCATGCTGCCCTCGTCGGCCAATTGCCACCCGCCGACAGTTGCCCGGTGCGGCGGCGCGAACGGCTTTACTTTGGCAAATGCCTCGTCGAACCCTGCCATCAGCCGATCCCCTATGCCCTCGGCAAGCTTGCAGTTGAGCTTCGCGTTGTCGATTTCCTCGGCAATCGCATCGCGCAAGGCGGCGGCGGTAACGCCGTTGAGGCTCTCGTCCATCTCCCACGGGCTGCTGCCGCAATTGCCGACGGTGATGTGCAGGTGGTCGTCGTCATCCGTCGTGCGCTTGTAAGTCAGCGTGACGTTTTCGAGCGTGCGGGACATCGAGGCGCTGCCGCTTGTTGGCGGCACAACGGACCAGGGGGGCTCCTGCGCTGCGGCGGGCATGGCAACTCCGAATGCAGCCAGCAGAGGGAGGACCGAGGAGGGGCCGGTACGTTTGGGCATTATGCTGGATTCTCTTTGTCGGCCGGGCCCTTTTCGGTTGCGGCTACGCAGCCCCAACCATCACATTCGACGCCGAAACTGTCCTCCATCTGCAGGTAGGTTTCGGTCATCTCACGGATTGCGTCCTCGTCCGTAGTCTGCTCGCGCACGAGAAATAGCCAAGGGTCTCCATCCTCAGCTGCTTCCAAGAATTCTTGCACTTCAAACCCAAAGTTTGCGCACGAAGCTTCCAACCTTCGTAAGGCTTCCATTGGCCCGCGGAATGAGACATCCACCTCGCGAATGGCGGTAGGATCGTCGCCGTGTTCCCGGAGGCTTCGCAGGACGTCGCAGTTCAATGCCCACTGATGGTCCCAACGATCAGGATCTATTTGACGAACACTCACCCCAACATCCCCACGAACTTCTCGAACAGGTAGAAGCTGTCTTGCGGCCCCGGGCTCGCCTCGGGGTGGTACTGCACCCCGAACGCGCGTCTGCCCTTGATCGAAATCCCGCAGTTCGAGCCGTCGAACAGGCTGACGTGGGTCTCCTCGACGCCCTCGGGCAGCGTGGCGTTGTCGACCGCGAAGCCGTGGTTCATGCTGGTGATCTCGACCACGCCGTCGGACAGGCGCTTGACCGGGTGGTTGGCACCGCGATGGCCCTGGTGCATCTTGGCGGTCTTCGCCCCGGCGGCGAGGCCGAGCATCTGGTGGCCGAGGCAGATGCCGAAGATCGGCACGTCCCGGTCCATCAGCGCCTTGATCGTCGGCACCGCGTATTCGCCGGTCGCCGCCGGATCGCCCGGGCCGTTCGAAAGGAACACGCCGTCGGGCTTGAGCGCCAGGATGGCGTCGAGCGAGGTCTTCGCCGGCACCACCGTCACCCGCGCCCCGGCCTTCACCAGGTTGCGGAAAATGTTGTCCTTGCTGCCGTAATCGACCGCGACGACGTGCGGTCGCGCCTCGCGCGGCGCGCGGCCGTAGCCGGTGCCGAGCATCCACGGGCCGCCTTCCCAGCCATGGTGCTTCTCGCGGCTGACGCGCTGGGCCAGGTCCATGCCTTCGAGCCCGGGCCATTCCTTCGCCCGCTTGAGCAGCGCCGGAATGTTGAAGCGCCCATGCGGCTCGTGCGCGATCACCGCGTTCGGCGCGCCATTGAGGCGGATGCGTCGGGTCAGCGCGCGGGTGTCGATCCCGGCGAGGCCGATCTTGAGATGGCCCTTGAGCCAGTCCTCGAAGCCGCGCTCGGCGCGGAAGTTGCTCGGCACGGTCGGGTCCTCGCGGACGATGCAGCCGACCGCGCCCTCGACGTTCGATTCGACGTCCTCGGCGTTGGCCCCGACGTTGCCGATGTGCGGGAAGGTGAAAGTGACGATCTGCCCGGCGTAGCTGGGGTCGGTCATCACTTCCTGGTAGCCGGTCATCGCGGTGTTGAAGCACACCTCGCCCACCGCGCTGCCGATGTGGCCGAAACCCTTGCCCCACAGCACCGTTCCGTCCGCAAGCACGAGGACTCCGGTGCCCTCTTTCGGTTGCGCGTGCGAAGAGGCGGGGTCGGCCATTCGGGCCCTCCGTGTGACTGATAACCGGCGATGCGTGCTAAGGCGTTGCCGCTATACCCCGGCCCGTGACGCGTCAACCTGTCCAAGGGCGATTTGTGCCGCTAATTGGCGGCTGAGGTCACGCATTCACACGAGGAAGTCCACCCGATGCTCCGCGACGATCTGAAACAGGCGCAGATTTCGGCGATGAAGGCCGGCGACAAGGCGCGGCTTGGGGCGGTGCGGCTGATCCTGGCCAAGGTCAAGGACCGCGAGATCGAGCAGCGTACCGCCGCCAGGCCGATGGAGGACGATGCGCTGATCATCGACGCCTTGCAGAAGATGGCCAAGCAGCGGCGGGAGTCGATCGAGCTGTACGTGAAAGGCGGGCGCGAGGAGCTGGCCGAGGTCGAACGCGGCGAGCTCGCGGTGATCGAGGAGTTCCTCCCGCGGCAGATGGACGAAGCGGAGACCCGGGGCGCGATTGCGGCGATCAAGGCCGAGCTCGGCGCCGCCGGGTTGAAGGACATGGGCCGCGTGATGGCCGAGCTGAAGGCGCGCCACGGCACCGTGCTCGACATGGGCCGGGCGAGCGGTTGGGTGAAGGAAGCGCTGCAGTGAAGCCGGCTGGCGCCCTGCCCTTGCTGCTGCTGGCGGCGTGCTCGAAATCGCCGGAGGCGCCGACGCCGGCGCCTTCCGCCCTGGTCACGCCGGCCGTCGAGCGCACGCCGGACAAGCCGCACACTCTCGTGCCGGCAGATTTCGCCCGTGTGATGCTCGGGACGAAGATCAAGGGTTCGGATGCGCAAGCGACATTCGTCTCCGACGGCGTGACGATCGCCACGGTCGCAAGTTACGTCGCCTGCCCAGCGGGCATAACCGTTTGTGATCCCGCGACCCTGCCGCCGGACACCGTGTACACTTACGTCCATCACGTGACGCCCGGAAAGGCAGTCGCCAGCGCGACACTGTTCCGCACCGCCCGCCCCGCGGCCGGCTTCGCCAACGGTGTCGGCTATGACTACGCCGAAGCCGCAGCGGCGCTCGGGCCAAACGGCGAGATGGACGTCGCGGCGGACAACGGCGCCCTCGTCTGGCGAGTGGTCGGCGGCGATGGGTGGAAGGCCGGTGAGACGATCACCCTGTACTGGCAATCCACTTTGCCGCCCGCCGCCAGGATCGCCGACGCCTACCTGGTCGAAACCGACGGCACCGTCGCCATCGGCAACGGGCCGTTTCCGGCGAGGGAAAAGGCGGTGGACGAGCCGCCGGGACAGTAGCGCCGGTTCGCCGTTCCCGTTAGGTTCGGGACTATGGCCCTGACCCCCCAATGGCTTGACGAATTGCGCGCGCGGGTGACCCTGTCGAGCGTCGTCATGCGCACGACCAAGCTGCAGAAGGCCGGGCGCGAGTGGAAGGCCTGCTGCCCATTCCATAACGAAAAGACCCCGAGCTTTACCGTTAGCGACGAAAAGGGCTTCTACCATTGCTTCGGTTGCGGCGCGCACGGCGACATAATCCGCTGGATGACCGACCAGCGCGGACTGGCGTTCATGGATGCGGTCAAGGAACTGGCCGCCGAGGCCGGACTGGAAGTTCCCCGCCCCGATCCGCGCGAAGCCGAGCAGGCTGAGCGCCGTGCAGGTCTACATGACGTCATGGCGTCTGCACAGGAATGGTTCAAAAACAATCTTCTGGCGGATGAAGGTCGAAAAGCACGCGAATACCTGGTGCATCGCGGATTCGACGCCCACACGATCGAGCGCTTCGGCTTCGGCTTCGCGCCGGATGAGCGCACTGCGCTGAAGAAGGCGCTTTCCCGGTACGAAGAGCCGATGCTGGTCGAGGCGGGCTTGCTCATCGCGGTCGACGGGAAGGAGCCATACGACCGCTTCCGCGGACGGCTGATGCTGCCGATCCACGATGCGCGCGAACGGATCGTCGCATTCGGCGGACGAATCCTCGACAGCGGAAAAACAGATGCGCCCAAGTATCTGAATTCGCCTGATACGCCTCTGTTCGACAAAGGCCGTACGCTGTACAACCTGCATCGCGCCGGACCCGCGTCGCGCAAAAGCGGGCGAATCGTCGTCGTCGAGGGCTACATGGACGTCATCGCCCTAGCGGCCGCGGGGATCGAGGAGGCGCTGGCGCCGATGGGCACCGCGCTGACCGAGCGGCAGATCGAGCTGCTCTGGCGCCTGGCCGACGTGCCGATCCTGTGCTTCGACGGGGATGCGGCAGGACAGCGTGCCGCCATGCGGGCCGCCGGGCGCGCGCTGCCCTTGCTGCGGCCCGGGCATTCGCTCAGCTTCGTGCACATGCCGGCGGGGCTCGACCCGGACGATCTGATCCGCAAGGAAGGCCGCGCCGCGATGGATCGGCTGCTGGCGAGCCCGCAGAGCCTGCTCGAGACGCTGTGGCGTCACGAAAGCGCCGCTCGGCCCCTGCGCTCGCCCGAGGACAAGGCCGGCCTCAAGGAGCGCCTGGTGGCGCACGCCGACAGCATCCCGCATCCCGACATCCGCGCGCTTTACCGCCGCGAGTTGCTCGATCGATTCTCCGCCTTCGCTTTCCCGAAGCGCGAGTTTTCGTCCCGGCCCGACGGGCGTTCAAGGGCACCTGACAGGCGCGTTGTCGCGCCAAGCGATACGAGCCGGCTGCGCAAACTCAGCAGCGGCGCGCGCGATCATCTGACGCAGGCCGTGCTCGCCGGTTTCGCCCGCCATCCGCACGAGATCGCCCGCCACGCCGAAGCGCTCGCCCGCCTCGCAGTGGCCGACCCCGGCGCGGCGCAAGCGGTCGACATATTGCTCGACGCTTCCGAGGCGCTTGAAGCCGCGCGCGATATTCCCATATTCCCTCGCAAGGACGTCGCCGCGCCGCCGGAGAATGCCCGCTTTTCCTTCCTGCTGGAAGGCGCCGACCCCCAGGCCGCTCGCGAAGACCTGGCAGAGGCGGTTGCCTTGCTGGTCGAGAGGCCGGCGCTCGAGGCGGCGATCGTGGAAGCGACGGCACGCTTCGAGAGCGATCCCGAAGGCGCTTTCGCCGAGCAGCAGCGGCTGCGCAAACGAAAGCTGGAAATCGAGGTGCGACTCGGGCAGATGGCCCGCAAACGCGC
>JANWHA010000017.1 GCA_025450635.1 Croceibacterium sp.
CCATCCCGACCGCAACGGCGGCTGCAAGGACCACGAGGACAAGTTCAAGGCGGTCAGCGCGGCCTATGAGTGCCTCAAGGACCCGCAGAAGCGCGCCGCTTATGATCGCTTCGGCCATGCCGCGTTCCAGAACGGCGGCGGCTTCAACGGCGGGCAGGGCGCAGATTTCGCCGACCTGGGCGATATCTTCGAGACGATCTTCGGCAACGCTTTCGGCGGCGGCGGGCGGCAAAAGCCGCGCCGCGGGGCGGACTTGCGCTACGACATGCAGGTCGGCCTCGAGGAGGCATTCCACGGCAAGAGCACGCAGATCGAGGTCGAGGTTTCGGTCGCCTGCGAGCCATGCCAGGGCAGCGGCGCCGAGCCGGGCACCGGCACGCGCACGTGCAACTTGTGCCACGGCCAGGGGAAGGTCCGCGCGCAGCAAGGCTTCTTCGTCGTCGAACGGCCGTGTCACAACTGCGGCGGGCGCGGCCAAGTGATCGAAAGTCCGTGCCGCGAGTGCCGCGGCGAGGGCCGGGTCGACAAGGTTCAGTCGCTGGCGGTCGATATTCCTCCGGGGGTCGATACCGGCACCCGTATTCGCCTCGCCGGCAAAGGCGAGGCCGGGCCGATGGGCGCTCCCCCGGGCGACCTGTACATCTTCGTCCACGTCCGCCCGCATCCGGTGTTTCAGCGCGAAGGGACGACGCTGTTCACCCGCGTCCCTGTCAGCTTCACCACCGCGGCGCTCGGCGCGACGATCGAGATTCCCGGGCTCGACGGCGAAAGCCACGCGATCGACATTCCGGCCGGTATCCAAAGCGGCAAGCAACTGCGGAAGCGCGGCGCCGGCATGCCGGTGCTCCAGGGCCGCGGCCGGGGCGACCTCGTGACCGAGATCACGGTCGAGACGCCGACGAAGCTCAGCAAGGAGCAGAAGGCGATCCTCGAGCAGTTCCGCGAAACCGAGACCGGCGACGAATGCCCCGAAAGCCGCGGCTTCTTCGACAAGCTCAAGGGTGCGTTCGGCGGCTAGGACCGTGCCGTAGCTGTGCGGGTCGCGTAAACTTCGCGGGCTTGCGTTCCCGCTTCGTTCCACGTATGCATCGGGCATGTCGAAGACCAAGCGCCGCTATGTCTGCCAGGCCTGCGGGGCCGTGTCGCACCGCTGGCAGGGCCAGTGCGGCGATTGCGCCGAGTGGAACACGCTGGTCGAGGATGCGCCGGCGAGCGTGTTTTCGCTGAAGCACGACCTGTCGAGCGGCGGCCGGGCGGTCGAGTTCGTCAAGCTCGATGCTCCCGGCGAAGCGCTGGTGCGCCGCTCGACCGGCCTCGCCGAATTCGACCGGGCGCTCGGCGGTGGCCTCGTCCCCGGCGCGGCCATCCTGATGGGCGGCGATCCCGGCATCGGCAAGTCGACGCTGCTGTTGCAGGCTTCGGCCAGGCTGGCCAGCGCCGGCGCCGACGTGGTTTACGTCAGCGGCGAGGAGGCGGCCGGGCAAGTGCGGCTGCGCGCTGAGCGGCTCGGGCATGCGGGCGCGGCGATTCGCTTTGCCTCAGCGACTTCGGTGCGGGACATCCTCACGACGCTGGGGCAGGGGAGGACGCCCGACTTGCTGGTGATCGATTCCATCCAGACGATGCATTCCGACACCATCGAGGGGGCGCCCGGCACCGTCAGTCAGGTGCGCGGGTGCGCCTTCGAACTGATCCGCTACGCCAAGGAGACCGGCTGCGCGCTGGTGCTCGTCGGCCATGTGACCAAGGACGGTGCCATCGCCGGGCCGCGCGTGCTCGAGCACATGGTCGACGTGGTGATGAGCTTCGAAGGTGAGCGCAGCCACCAGTACCGCATCCTCCGCGCGCTCAAGAACCGCTTCGGCGCCGTCGACGAGATCGGCGTGTTCGCGATGGCGGGGCAGGGGCTCGACGAAGTGCCCAACCCGTCGTCGCTGTTTCTCACCGGACGCGAGGAGCCGGTCGCCGGCAGCGCGGTGTTCCCGGCGCTCGAAGGGACCCGGCCGGTGCTGGTCGAGGTCCAGGCGCTGATCGTGCGGCTGCAATCCGGCGCCACGCCGCGGCGAGCGGTCGTCGGTTGGGACTCGGGCCGGCTGGCGATGCTGCTGGCGGTGCTTGAATCGCGCTGCGGGCTCAATTTCAGTTCGGCCGAGGTCTACCTCAACGTTTCGGGGGGCTATCGTTTGGCAGATCCCGCGGCCGACCTGGCCGTCGCCGCGGCGTTGATTTCGGCGCTCGCCGACAAGTCGCTGCCGCTGCGCAGCGCGTACTTCGGCGAGGTATCGCTGGCCGGCGAAGTGCGGCCTGTGGCCCACGCCGGGCTCAGGCTGCGCGAGGCGGCGAAACTTGGTTTCGATCTTGCTTCCGGTCCCGAAGACCCGAACGAAATCCCACCTAACCTTCGATATATGGGCCTGGACCGCCTGCCCAAGCTCGTTGACCGGATCATGAGGGCAGAATAGAATCTTCACCCAACGACGGGCTAGATTATTGACCGCATGACCGTTTTCGACATTATCGTCCTGGTGGTTGTCGGCGTGGCTGCCATCGGCGGCTTCATGCGCGGCTTCGTGCAGGAAGTGCTTTCGTTGGCGGCCTGGATCCTGGCCGTCGCGGCGATCCACTACCTCCATACCGACCTCACCGCATTCATCGCCAGCTTTATCGGCACGCCGACCAGCGCGGCGATGCTGGCGTTCGCCTTGCTGCTGTTGATCCCCTATGCGGCGATGAAGTTGATCGCCGGCCGCGTGGGGCAGGCTTCGCGCCGCTCGATCATCGGCCCGATCGACCGCGCGCTCGGCTTCGGCTTCGGCACGGTGAAGGGCGTGATCATCGTGGTGATCGGATTTTCGCTGCTGGTGCTCGGCTACGATACCGTGTGGGGCCAGGATGGCCGGCCCGAATGGATCACCAACGCGCGGACCTATCCGTTCGTCAACGCTGCCTCCGACGAGATGGTCCAGCTGATCAAGATGCGACAGCAGCAATTGCAGAAGGACGATGCGACCGTCCATGACGATGGCTGATGGCCGGCGCCGACAAACTCTACACGCCTGAGCTGCTCGCGCTCGCGGTGACGCTGGCCGAATACCCGCCCGACCCGGCGCTTCCGCTCCACGGTGACGCACGCTCCAAAAGCTGCGGCAGCACCTTGCGGATCGATCTGGCGCTTGACCGCGAACGCCGGATCGAGCGCCTGGGCTTGCAAGTCCGCGCCTGCGCGGTGGGCCAGGCGTCGGCGGCGATCTTCGCCGGTGCGGCAATGGGGCGCGGGCTCGCCGAGATCGAAGCGGCCCACCGAGCGCTCACCGCTTGGCTCGCGGCATCGGGTGATCTGCCGGATTGGCCCGGGCTCGACGCGATAGCCCCCGCCCGCGACTATCCCGCGCGCCACGGCGCGATCATGCTGCCGTGGACGGCGGCGCGCGACGCCCTTTCCAGCGCCGCGCCCTCTGACTAACCTGCGCGGCAGGGAAGGGAGAGGACACCATGGCCACCGCAGTGTCTCCGGCGATCCGGCACGAGCCGACGGCGTCGGACATCCGCCTCGTCATTGCCGCGTCGTCGGCCGGGACGATCTTCGAATGGTACGATTTCTTCATCTATGGCACGCTCGCCGCGCTGATCGGGACCGCGTTCGTCCCGTCCGATAACGCGCTCGCCCGCCAGCTGACGGTGTGGGCCGGGTTCGCGGTCGGCTTTGGCTTTCGCCCGCTCGGCGCGGTGCTGTTCGGTTATCTGGGCGACAAGCTGGGGCGGAAATACACCTTCCTCGTCACCGTCACCTTGATGGGCATCGCCACCGCCGGCGTCGGCCTGGTGCCGTCGGTGAAGACGATCGGCCTGGCCGCGCCGGCGATCGTCATCCTGCTCAGGATCATGCAGGGCCTCGCGCTCGGCGGCGAATACGGCGGGGCGACGATCTTCGTCTCCGAGCATTGCCCGCCCAACAAGCGCGGGTTCTACACCGGCTTCATCCAGGCAAGCGTGGTCGGCGGCTTTGTGCTCAGCCTGATCGTTGTGCTCGGCTGCAAGCTGGCGATGAGCGAGGCGACCTGGAACGCGTGGGGTTGGCGCGCGCCGTTCGTCATCAGCCTTGTCTTGCTGGCTATCTCGCTGTGGATGCGCCTCAAGCTGTCCGAGAGCCCGGTGTTCCAGGCGATGCGCGCCGAAGGCCAGATGGCGAAGAACCCGTTCAAGGAAAGCTTCACCTATCCGGGCAATCCCAAGCGCCTGGTCGTCGCCCTGTTCGGCGTCGCCGCGGGCCTGACGGTGATCTGGTATACGGCGATGTTCCGCGGGTTGTCGTTCCTCACCGGGCCGATGCGCGTCGACGAAACGGCGGCAGAGATCATTGTCGGCATCGCGGCGCTGATCGGCATGAGCTTCTTCGTGTTCTTCGGTTCGCTCTCGGACAGGATCGGGCGCAAGGCCCCGATCGTGTGGGGCTATGCGCTGACGCTGATCCTCCTGTTCCCCTGCTTCTGGGCGATCGGCTGGGTGATGGAGCCCTCGCTGGCCATCTCGGGCCCCGACGTGAAGATAACGCCCGGCGGCACGCAGATCATCGTCATCATGGGCGCTTTGCTGACCTTGTCGGCGCTCTCCGGCGCGACGTACGGCTCGGTCGCAGCCTTGCTCGCCGAGATGTTCCCGCCGAAGATCCGCTACAGCTCGGTGTCGATCCCCTACCACTTCGGCACCGGCTATTTTGGCGGGTTCCTGCCGCTGATCGCCACCTGGATCGTTGCCCGCACCGGCAATCCGTATTCGGAACTGTGGTACACCTGGGGCGTGGTGCTGGTGGCCTTGATCGTGGCGATTTGGGGTTTACAGGGCGGACCGCCCCGAGATTTCGAAGAGACCGCATGATCCATCCTCCCCCGCGCTCGCTGCGCCTGCGGCTCGACGGCGAGTCGCTGGCGGGCAACTGGCGCGCGCTCGACCGGATGTCGGGTGACGCTCAGGCTGGCGCTGCGGTCAAGGCCGACGCGTACGGCATCGGGGTCGCCAACGCGGTACCGGTGCTGCGCGAGGCCGGTTGCCGGACGTTCTACGTCGCGCACTGGAGCGAAGTCGGCGACATGCTGCAGCACGCGCCCGCGAGCGAGATCGTCGTGCTGCACGGGCCGACCTGTCCGGAGGACGTCGAATACGCTCGCCTCACCGGCGTGCGTCCGGTGATCAACAGTCTGCACCAGGCTGGCTTGTGGCTCGATGGCAGTGGCGGGCCTTGCGATCTCATGATCGACACCGGCATCAATCGCCTCGGCCTCCCACCGGCTGAAGTCGGCGATCCGCTGATCGGCCGCCTGCAGGTTGAAACGCTGATGTCGCACCTGGCTTCGGCCGATGAGGACACCCCGCAGAACGAGCGGCAGCGGCGCCTCTTTGAGGAACTCGCGCCGCTCGTGCAGCATCGCCGCCGCAGCCTGGCCAACAGCGCCGGGATCGCGCTCGGGCCTGCTTATGCCTTCGACCTGACCCGGCCGGGGCTGTCCCTCTACGGCGGCGTGCCGCGGCCCGAGCTGGCCGCTGAAATACGTCAGGTCGCGCATCCCCAGGCCGCGGTGCTGCAACTGCGCGATCTCTCCCCAGGCGACCACGTTGGCTATGGCGCCACGTTCACCGCCGACCGGCCGATGCGAGCGGCGACGGTGTCGCTCGGTTATGCCGACGGCTTCCTGCGCTGCTGGGCCGGGCGCGGCGCGTTGCGCTTCGGCGAAGCGCTGCTGCCGCTATTGGGCCGCGTATCGATGGACATGGTGGTCGTCGATTGCACCGCCGCGGCGGACTTGCGCGAGGGCGATTGGCTCGACGTTCCCTATCACTTGCCACAAGCCGCCGAGCGCTGCGGATTGTCCCAATATGAGCTGCTTACGACGCTCGGCCGCCGATTCCAGCGTTCCGGCTGAGCAACCGTGTTGCGGCGCGTTTGCTGCAAGTGCTAAGGCGGCATGCTGCGCAGCATGGAGTCGGCACGATGGCGGACCAAGCCTCTGGAAACGCTGACGAACCGGTCATCGTCAAGAAGTACGCCAACCGTCGCCTCTACAACACGCGCAGCTCCAGCTACATCACCCTCGAGGACCTCGCGCGGATGACCCGCGAAGGAATCGAGTTCCAGGTGCTCGACGCCAAGACCGGCAACGACATCACACATCAGATCCTGACCCAGATCATCATGGAAGAGGAATGCAACGGCGAGCAGATGCTGCCGATCGGCTTCCTCCGCCAACTGATTTCGATGTACGGCCATTCGATGCAGGCGATGATGCCGCAGTACCTTGAAGCCTCGATGGAAAATTTCCGCGCCAACCAGGCGAAGCTGCAGGACGCGTGGAAGGCCAGCATGGACCCGCAGGCGTTCGCCCGCCTGGCCGAGACCAACATGGCGATGTTCAAGGCCGCGGCCAACGCCTTCATGCCCAAGGGCGAGCCCGCGCCGAAGCCTGCCTCGAAGCCGAGCAGCGAGCTCGATGCATTGCGCGAACAGATGGCCGCGATGCAGCGCAAGCTCGACGAATTGGCGAAGTAAGGCTGCAAAGATCCTCCCCATTTTTCCGCAGGACAAATGGGGAGGGCGACCGCCGGCCGAAGGCTGGTGGTGGAGGGGGTAAACGCGGCTTGATCACCCCCTCCGTCACGCGCCTGTGGCCCGTGCCACCTCCCCATTTGGCTTCGCAAAATGGGGAGGATCAACTAGGGGCGGCCCAGAATCACAAACAGGTTGATTATGACCGCCATTCGCCACGCATTGCCGATCAAGCGCGAGGACGACTTCGCGCAATGGTATCAGGAGGTCGTCTCGGCTGCCGACATGGCCGAGGAATCGGGCGTGCGCGGGTGCATGGTGATCAAGCCGTGGGGCTTCGGCATCTGGGAGCGGATGCAAGCGCTGATGGACCGGCGGATTAAGGCCGCCGGGGTGCAGAACGCCTATTTCCCGCTGTTCATTCCGCTGGCCAACTTCGTTCGCGAGGCGGCGCACGTCGAAGGCTTCGCCAAGGAAATGGCCGTCGTCACGCACCACCGGCTGATCGCCGACGGCAAGGGCGGGCTGATCCCCGACCCCGAAGCGAAACTGGAGGAGCCGCTGATCGTTCGCCCAACCTCGGAGACGATCATCGGCGACGCGATGAGCCGCTGGATCCAGTCGTGGCGCGACCTGCCGCTGCTGCTCAACCAGTGGGCCAACGTCGTGCGCTGGGAAATGCGCACCCGCATGTTCCTGCGCACCAGCGAGTTCCTCTGGCAGGAAGGCCACACCGCGCACGAGACGCGCGACGACGCGATGGCCGAGACGCTGCGCGCGCTCGAAATGTATCGCGCCTTTGCCGAGGAGGACGCCGCGATCCCGGTGATCGTCGGCGAAAAGCCGGCCAACGAGCGCTTTCCGGGGGCCGAGGCCACGTTCAGCATCGAGGCGATGATGCAGGACGGCAAGGCGCTGCAGGCCGGCACCAGCCATTATCTCGGCACCAGCTTCGCCGAGGCGGCCAACATCCGCTTCCAGGACCACGAGGGCGCCCAGCAGTGCTGACCTACGACCAGTTGGGGTGGCTCGACCCGCATGGTCGGGGCGATGATCATGGTCCACGGCGATGACGACGGCCTGCGCGTGCCGCCGACGCTGGCGCCGTTCCAGGTCGTGATCCTGCCGATGCTGCGCGAGGACGAGGGCGATGCGCCGCTCATCGCCTACTGCGAGGAGCTGCGCGGCAAGCTGCTCGCGCAGTCGGCCTTCGGCGAGCCGCTGCGTGTGTTGCTCGACGCCAAGCCCGGCAAGGCCGCGGCCAAGCGCTGGGACTGGGTGCGCAAGGGCGCGCCGCTGATCGTCGAAGTGGGCCCGCGCGACATGGCCGACGGCAAGGCCGCGGCGCTGCGCCGTGACCGGCTGTGGAACGATGCGGCCAAGCCCAACTTTGTTTTCCTGCCGCGCGACGAATTCGCCGGCCATGCGGCGGCCATGTTGGAGGAGAGTCAGCAGGAGCTGTACGGCCGGGCCGACGCACGGCGCGCGGCCAATATGGTCCGCGACATCGCCACGCTCGATGCGCTGAAGGCCTATTTCGCGGAGGATCAGCGCTATCCGGGCTGGGCCGAGGTACAATGGTCGCGCCCGGACGGCGTCGCGCTCGACCAGATAGTCGAGCAGCTCAAGGCGCTCAAGCTCACCTTCCGCAACGTGCCGCTGAACGCCGCACCGGCCGACGGCCGCTGCGTGTTCACCGGCGAACCGGCGGTCGAACGGATTTACGTTGCCCGAGCCTACTGATAGCTTCCCGTCCACGTAGGAGGGGAAGGTCCATGCTCGAAGCAATCAAGTATAATCTGTCGCGTCTCGCCGACTTCAGCGGGCGCGAGGACCGGCCGACGTTCTGGTGGTACGTTCTGTTCCTGGTGATCCTGGACATCGTGCTCGGCATCATCGTCAGCGGACCGATGGTGGTGGGTGGCGTGTCGAGCGCGTTCAGCGCGGCTCAGTCCGGCGCCAGCGACGCCGAAGTCCAGGCCCGGGTGCTGCAGCAGATGGCGCCGCACATGGTCACGATGATGTGGGTTTCCGGGGGAATCAAGCTGCTGATGACGGCGCTGGTGGCGGCAGCCTTTGTCCGCCGCTTGCACGATTCCAACAGTTCGGGCTGGTGGGCGGCGCTGGCCGTCGGCGCTCAGGTCGTGACGCTCGCGATCGCGCTCAGCATGGTCGGGAACATCGAGGGCACAATGGCCGCCATTGCCTCGTCGGGCGATACCTCGCCGGCAGTGCTGCAGCAGGTCGAGATCTCGCGGCTGAGTCTGCTGGGGTGGATCGCCCCACTGCTGGTGCTGGTGTTCGGAGTGCTGAAATCGAGCCCCGGGCCGAATCGCTACGGCGAAGCGCCACAGACCAGCTGATCTCCCCGCGCCTTGTGGCGGCGCCCGGCAAGCGCCACATGGGCGGCAATGGCTCGAAACGTTCCCGGCCTGCCCTCGAAGGAGCAGGTCCTCGAATTCATCCGCACCGCTGACGGCGCCGCCGGCAAGCGCGAGATCGCGCGCGAGTTCGGGCTCAAGGGCCAGGAGAAGATCGCCCTCAAGAAGCTCCTCGCCGACATGGCCGAGGAAGGGCTGATCGACGGCCGCAAGAGCGCCTATCACCGCATGGGCGGGTTGCCGAAAGTCACGGTCCTGCGGGTGGTCGATATTGACGACGGCTATCCCATCGCCGTTCCCGATGCCTGGCAGCCCGACGAAGGCACCGCGCCCCCGCGCGTGCGCATCGTCGAGAGCAAGAAGGGCGGCGCGCTCAGGAAAGGCGACCGGGTCCTCGCGCGCACCGAGGAGCTCGGCCCAAAAGAGAGGTTGTCCTGGCGCGCGCATCCGATCAAGAAGCTGCCCGCCGCGGCCGAGGCGATGCTCGGGGTGATCGAGCTCGACGGCGTGCTCAAGCCGTGGCTGGCGCCGGTCGACAAGCGCATCCGCAACTCCTTCCCGGTGTCCGACATCGGCGAGGCCGAAGAGGGCAGCCTCGTGCTCGCCGAGCCGATCGGCAAGTCGCAGCGCGGCGGGGTGCGGGTGCTCGAAGTGCTCGGCGATCCGCTGGCGCCGCGCAGCTTCAGCCTGATCGCGATCCACAAGTACGGCATCCCGCACGTTTTTCCCGACGCGGCCGTGGCGGAAGCCGAGGTGGCGGCGAAGCTGCCGCTCAGCGAGGACAAGCGCGAGGACCTGCGGCACCTGCCGATCGTCGCCATCGACCCGGCGGACGCGCGCGACCACGACGACGCGATTTGGGCCGAGCCCGACGGGGAGGGCGGCTACCGCGCGGTCGTCGCCATCGCCGACGTCAGTTTCTACGTTCGCCCCGGCGGCCAGCTCGACCGCGAGGCGAGGAAGCGCGGCAACTCGGTCTATTTCCCGGATCGCGTGGTGCCGATGCTACCCGAAGTCCTCAGCGCCGACGTCTGTTCGCTGAAGGAAGGCGAGGACCGCGCCGCGATGGCCTGCCACCTGACGATCGACGCGCAAGGCCGCATCACCTCTTTCCGCTTCGCCCGCGCGCTTGTCCGCATCGCCGAGGTGATCGCTTACGAGGACGCGCAGGCGCGCATCGTTGCCGCCCAGCACCACCCCCCAACCCCCTCCTCTGAAGAGGAGGGGGTTGGGGGTGGGGGGGCCCCCGCACATGCCCGCCAGACCCTGTGGGGCGCGTGGAATCTGCTCAACGCCGGGCGCGACGCGCGCGACCCGCTTGACCTCGATTTGCCCGAGCGCCGCGTGAAGCTCGACGACAAAGGCCGCATCGAGGAAATCGCCGTGCGCGAGCGGCTCGATGCGCATCGCGTGGTCGAAGACTTCATGATCGCCGCCAACGTCGCCGCGGCCAAGGCGCTCGAAAGCAAGGCTCACCCCGTCGTCTACCGCATCCACGAGCCGCCGACGCGCGAGAAGCTCATCGCGCTGAAGGACTACTTCAAGTCGATCGGCAAGAACCTCGCGCTCGGCCAGGTCATCACGCCGGGCCTGTTCAACCGCATGCTCAAGGACATCGCCGACGATGCGGAGAAGGCGCTGGTGATGGAGGCGGTCCTGCGCAGCCAGACGCAGGCCTATTACGGACCGCGAAACGCCGGCCACTTCGGCCTCGCGCTCGGGAGCTACGCGCACTTCACCAGCCCGATCAGGCGTTACGCCGACTTGCTCGTCCACCGCGCGCTCGTCGATGCGTTCCATCTTGAGCAGCCCAAGCCGCAAGCCGCGCTGCCGCCTGCCACCGGCCTCTCGGAACAGGATCGCGGAGACCTCGAAAGGATCACCGAGGCGATCAGCCAGACCGAGCGCCGCGCGATGGAAGCCGAGCGCGACACGATCGACCGCTACGTCGCCGCGTGGCTCTCGGCACGGGTCGGCGAGGTGTTCGACACCCGCATCACCGGGGTGCAGAAGTTCGGCTTCTTCGCCACCATCGTCGGCCTGGGCGGTGACGGGCTGGTGCCGGTCTCGACGCTCGGCCAGGACTACTTCCATTACGAGGAAGGCGCGCAGGCCCTTGTGGGCGACAAGACGGGGGAGCGCTACACCACGGGCGACAGGCTTAAGCTGCGCCTCGCCGAAGCGAACCCGCTCACCGGCGCGCTCAAGTTCGAACCCCCCGAAGGCGCCGGCCAGCGCGTCGAGAAGCGCGGCGAACGAGGGCCGGTGAAGAAGGACCGCGCGAAGCACACGCAAGGCCGGCGCGGCCGGCCGGCGAATATCAGGCATCAAGGAAGAGGGCGGCGGACTTAGCTAAAATCCTCCCCATTTTTCCGAAGGACAAATGGGGAGGGGGACCGCCACACCGCAGGTGTGGTGGTGGAGGGGTAAGGGCCGCGCAAATACCCCTCCGTCACGCGCCTGCGGCGCGCGCCACCTCCCCATTTGCGCTGACGCGAAAATAGGGAGGATCATACTAACTCACCGCGTCGATCTGCTCCTCGCTCAGCCCGCCGGGCACGACGAATAGCGGGCAAGGTAAGCTACCGGCGATCGACGAAAAGTGCGCCACCAGGGGCCCCGGGCTGCCCTCCGCGGCGGCGCCGAGCACCAGCGCGGCGACCTCCGTGTGTTCGCTCAGGTACTCGTTGATCACCGCCTGCGCGTCGCCGACCTTGACCGAGATCTGCGGCATCGTCCCGCTTTCGGAAAACAGCGCTCCGGCGGCGCCGTTGGCCATCGCTTCCGCGCGGTCGCGAGCTTCCTCCTCCATCGTCGCCTGCACGCCGGCGAAGGCGTTGAATTCCTGCTTGGGCACGATCGCCAGGATGTGCACCGATCCACCGGTGTCCGTCGCCCGGCGTGCGGCGAAGCGCAGCGCCAGGGTGGCTTCCTCGGTCTCGTCGATGATGACCAGATAAACGCGCATCGCCGTGTCCCCCGCGCAAGGATATCCGCCGAAAGCCGCAAGGGTGCAAGAACCTTGCCCCCAGCGCGCGAATTCGCCAGAGACGCGGGCGCATCCGTTGCACTCGAGAGGACCCACGCCCGCCCATGTCGATCGCCATCAAGATGCCCGCCCTCTCGCCGACGATGGAAGAAGGCACGCTCGCCAAATGGCTGGTGAAGGTGGGCGACAAGGTTTCCGCCGGCGACATCATGGCCGAGATCGAAACCGACAAGGCGACGATGGAATTCGAGGCGGTCGACGAGGGCACGATCGCCAACATCGCCGTGCCCGAGGGCACCGAGGGGGTGAAGGTCGGCACCGTGATCGCCACGCTGGCCGAGGAGGGCGAGGACGCGAAGAGCGTGAAAGCTGCACCCGCAGCAAGCGGCCCTGCTCCAACTCCAGAGCCCACCCCCCAACCCGTCCGTCCTGAGCTTGTCGAAGGACGGTCCTTTTCTTCGAGCGCCGCGCCGGAAGAAAAGAGCGGCCCTTCGACAAGCTCAGGGCGGACGGAAATGGGGGTTGTGCCCAAACCTTCCGGCGATCGCGTGATCGCCTCCCCGCTCGCCAAAAGGATCGCGGCGGACAAAGGCATCGATCTGGCCGGCGTGAAGGGCAGCGGCCCGCACGGGCGCATCGTCAAGGCGGACGTGGAAGGCGCGCAGCCGGGCGCCAAGCCGGCGGCCGCCGCGCCCACTCAAGCTCCCGCCGCTGCGCAGCCCGGCGAAATCCGGCACGAGGTCGAGAAGCTCTCCTCGATGCGCAAGACCATCGCCCGCCGGCTCACCGAATCGAAGCAGACGATCCCGCACATCTATCTCACGGTCGACGTGAATCTCGACAAGCTGCTCAAGCTGCGCGGCGAGATCAACGACGCGCTGGCGAGCCAGGGCGTCA